>DASUWQ010000504.1:0-10252 GCA_036378375.1 Chthoniobacterales bacterium | reverse complement strand
CCGGTCTAAGGATAACGGTCTCGTTAGGACGCAGCTGGCGGTTGACCTACTGCAAGCTCGCGCAAAACTCCGCGAACGTTTGCTGCCGGATATCGATGATTGGGTTAAAAAAAGGGCCGGTACCAGGGTAGAAGCAGTTCCAAAGTGCTCAGCGGTTACAAGCACTTTTATTACTGCGGCCCCATCTTTGCGCCCTGTCTCAACTCCAGGAGCTAACAGCGCGACAACTACTCCAACTCCTGAATCAACTGCGCTTAAGATCGTCATATCGCCGGAATCCAAAGCACCGACGGTACCGGGCACAACGCCCCGGGTTGCTTTAATAAGCTCGACGCCTACTCCAACTCCTGAGTCAAGCGCGCTCAAGATCGTCGTATCGCCGGAACCCAAGGCGCCGACGGTGCCCGGCACAACGCCCCGGATTACTTTAATAAACTCGACGCCTGCCCCAATCCCTGAGTCAGCTGCGGTCAAGATCGTCGTCTCTGCTGAGTCCAAGGGAACGCCAGAACCCGAGAAAACGCCGGAGCCGACTGCATCGCCCTCGGCGGGCTTGGTAAAATCAACGTCACACGAACCGCCGGTACCAGTCCCGACACCGACGTCACTTCCAGAGCCCCTAAGCAAGACTCAGAGCACACCTAGGTCCGTGCAAACCGTCGTTGCGGCGCCTAGCCCGACTCTTGAATCGATGCCTAAGCCGAACACAACACCGGTTGCATCCCCAGGTCCCGTCGAATCAGCGGCTCCGAAGGAATCTCAGAAGGTAGAAGAATCCGCCTCCGCTTCGCCACGGCGCGACGGGGATTCATCAAATGTACCTCCATCCCCAACAGCATCACCTGAGCCGTCTCCTATCGTTCAGAAGCACGCGATCGCGAAACATTCAGCGACACCAAAACCGGAGCCGAGCCCAACGGCAACGGCAACGCCAAAGCCGAAAACACTTATCGGCAAAATTTTTGATAACTTGCGCAAGGCGAATGAAGTGACCGGCACGCCAAAGCCAACTCCATTCGTTCGTGTTTGGGCTTCACCCACACCGAAACCGAAAGGTGGTAAGGCATCGCCATCACCGACGCCGCGGTGGATGGGTAAGAACTGGGGCCAAGACCAAGAATGAAGGAGCTGTGAGGGCGGCGTCGGGCTGCAGCCACACCCTGGGCTAACGGACGAGCAAGAAGCTCATCCCTATCGAACTTCGGTTCCCTACTGACCGCTCAACAACTTTTCCAGCATCTCTCCGACAAGATTCGGATTCGCTTTCCCTTTCGAAGCCTTCATCACTTGGCCTTTTAGGAAGTTAATCGCCGCACCTTTACCAGCCCGATAGTCCTCGACCGATTTAGGGTTCGTATCGATCGCTTGCTGGCAAAGCAATTTGATAGCGTCGATATCGCTCTCCTGTTTAAGCCCCTTTGCTTCAACGATCTTTTCTGGCGCTTCACCAGAAGCAAACATCTCAGCGAATACTTCTTTTCCTTGTTTGCTGTTGATCTTCCCGTCTTCGATCAATCCGGCTAATTCTGCGAGGTGCTTGGGTTCGATGGGACACTCTTCCACTGGCTTCTCAGCCGCCGCCAAGGCGCTCAGCAAATCGTTCAGCACATAGTTGGCAACCGCTTTCGGCCTCTTGGCTCCTTTAGCAGCCGTTTCAAAATAGCGTGAGAGCTCTGGATCATCTGCCAGCACCCCCGCATCGTAACTGCTAATCCCGTATTCCCGGACAAAACGTTCGCGCTTGGTCCAAGGCAATTCGGGTAACCGTGCGCGCACCGCCGGCATAAAAACCTCGGTTTTTACGGGTAATAAATCGGGATCCGGAAAATACCGGTAGTCGTGGGCCGACTCCTTAGTACGCATCAGAAAAGTCTCGCCCTTGTCGTCGTCCCAGCGGCGGGTCTCTTGTAACAGCTTCTCTCCGCGTTCTAAGGCCAAAGTCTGGCGACCGATTTCAAACGCCAAAGCGCGGCGAACCCCACTAATGGAATTCAGATTTTTCAATTCGATCTTAGCGCCGTACTCGGTCTGATGACTCGGCCGGACCGAGACGTTACAATCGCATCGCAACTGGCCTTTCTCCATATCGGCATCGCTGACATCCCCATACATCAAGGCTTGTTTCAGCGACGTTAGATAAGCGAATGCTTCTTCTGGTGACTCAATATCCGGTTGAGAAACGATCTCCATCAGCGGTGTGCCCGCCCGGTTGAAATCGATGCCACTCGTTGTCTCGAAATGGAAGCTCTTAGCGACATCCTCCTCCAAATGAATCCGGATCAGCCGAACTCGTTTATCCGGATTCTTGATGCTCTTCTGCGCGTCCTTCGGGTAAGCGAGATCGTACAGAGGAACTTCACCATTCTGACAAATTGGCAAATCGTACTGCGAGATTTGGTAATTCTTCGGCATGTCTGGATAGTAGTAGCTCTTACGATCGAACTTGCAGATCGGAGCGATATGGCACTGAAAGATCAGTCCGCTTAGAGCTGTCATTCTGAGCGCCTCCAGATTCATCACGGGTAAGGCACCAGGCAATCCAAGGCAGGTAGGGCAGACATGCGTGTTTGGCTCTGCCCCGTACTCGACCGCGCAACCGCAAAACATTTTGCTCTTGGTCTTCAGCTGGACATGCACCTCAAGTCCAATCGTGGCGATATAATCACTCTTCATATTCGGATAAGTCCCCGCCTAGATTTTAGCCCGGAAGGCAGAAGTCTATCTAACGCCTCGCCCCTTTCCACTGTTTACCCACCAACTCCTGCCTGACGTCACCGTTCATAAAGAACTGGACCAGCTTTGGGTTGGTCACCACGCCAAGCAGATCGCCCTTCTCAATTGAACTCGAGAGCTCAGGGTCATTGGCCAGAGCTTGAAAGGTTGGATCGTTACACAATGGCTTAAATACTGGATCCGCCAGCAGTTGATTAACCGCATCCGGGCGCGACAGAATTGAGCTCCAACGGTCGATGGCATCGTAAACCGAGCCTGGGACTGGATCGAGAAAATGGCTTACCTCTCCCAACCATCCCGAGTCAAGGGACGTCTTTGCTCTAGCTAACGTTGAGATCACCGGGGCGGGAGATAAGCCGCGACTCGTTTGCGATGTCACTTCATCTTCGGCAACTCGTCCGATCACATGGATGAAAATCATTAGGAACCAAACGGAAACGAGACCGTAGATGAATCCGAGAAACGCTCCGCCAACGCCAGAAATCAAGCGGGAGACAATCAAGTCATAGTCCCGAGTCCTGCGGAACAGGAACCCGCCGGCCAGCATTATCAAGTAAAAGCAAAGGATACCCAGGAACACGCGCGCCAGCATGAGGCCGCCCGGAGAAATCGTGGTAGAACTCATCCCGACCACATGGAGGACCGGGTCCGCCAAGAAATAGACGATTACAACGGAGACGGCGACCGCCAGCGGAGTCAGCAGTTGAAGCAAGAGTCCGCGGAAACTACCGCGGATCGTCGAGTAGGCTACACAGACAGCAAAAACAATGAGCAATCCTCCTTGCCATTGCTGGGAAGCCTCGACTGAACCGCCGGTCATGACCCATCAACGCGAATTCTGAGCCCGATGTCGTAGCCAGTGATCACAGACGACCAGTAGGGCCATCGCTTCAACGATGGGCACCGCTCGGGGAAGAACGCACGGGTCATGGCGCCCGCGGGCAGCCAATTCGACAGATTCCCCAGACACGTTCACCGTGGCCTGAGGACGCAAAATCGTGGCCGTCGGTTTGAAAGCCACCCGAAAAACGATGTCTTCGCCGTTACTGATTCCGCCTTGTATGCCGCCAGAGTAATTGGACTTCGTGCGTACCCGGCCGCTTTTTATCTCAAAAGGGTCATTGTGTTCGGCTCCCGTCATCCTCGTCCCAGCGAATCCGGATCCAAACTCAATACCTTTCGCGGCAGGCAGACTCAGTAACGCCTTCCCTAGATCAGCCTCCAGTTTGTCAAAGACCGGTTCACCCAGCCCAGGCGGAACACCGCGGATCACGCATTCGACGATACCTCCAACCGAGTTCCCTTCTTTGCGCATCGTCTGGATCAGTTCTATCATCTTTACGGCTGTGTCTGGGTGCGGACACCTGACAATAGAGCTTTCGACTTCCTGGAGCGTCACCGTGCGTGAATCGATCTCGGCTTCAAGAGCATGGATCTGGCGGACGTAAGCCACGATATCGAATCCGGGGATAGCTTGCGCTAACACTTTACGGGCTACTGCTGCCGCTGCCACTCGTCCGATTGTTTCGCGGGCAGATGCTCGACCGCCTCCCTGCCAGTTTCGAATGCCGAACTTTGCTTGATAGGTAAAGTCCGCATGCGAAGGCCGATAAGCGGATTCCATCTCCTTATAAGCTTCCGGACGGGCATCCTGATTGCGGACCACGATTGAAATCGGCGTGCCTAAGGTTTTACCCTCGAATACCCCGGACAAGATCTCGCACTGGTCGGCTTCCTTTCGCGGAGTGACGATCTCGCTTTGACCGGGTCGTCGTCGATCCAATTCCACCTGTATCTCCTGTTCCGAGATCGCGATTCTCGGCGGGCAGCCATCGATTACAACACCGACTCCGCCCCCATGGGACTCGCCCCAGGTCATCACCCGAAATAGAACACCAAACTGAGAAGACATGTCGCTATTGAAGCTGTCCATCTATATAAGCGTTTATTGGAGTCAAGTCTATGCAGGAGCTAGGAGTGAAAGGGCGAATCGGCGAAACGGCGAGCGGGGAACGCGACGTAAGTGGACAGAAGTGGAAGTAGCGGACTGAGCGGAGGTTGTGGACTTGCTCAAATCCAGTGGTGAGTGATTGTTGTCTCAACTCAGGTCCTGCAGGCCCTCCTAGCTCCTAGATTCTACCTCCTCACTCCTTTTTTTACCCGCGCCCCGCGTTGTTACCGGCCAGAAACAGTAACCGCACCGATACCGCGTTAATCCTCACGTGAATGTCCATCATTTAGAGCTCTTTTTCTATGTTTCTAAGCATGGCGGGATCAGCTCAGCGGTTCGGCATATGCCTTATGGCATACAGCAGCCGGCGGTGAGTGGCCAGATTCTGCAGCTCGAAGAATATTTGGGTCAGAAACTGTTCCACCGAAGGCCCTTCTCCTTGACGCCTGCCGGAGAGCGTCTGTTTCGCTTTATCCAACCATTTTTCGAAAACCTCGAGCTGGTTTCGGGCGAACTCAGGGGGCACCAAAACAAAGAGCTCCGTCTGGCTGCCTCGACCGCGCTATTGCGAGAGTTCGGCCCCCGGCTCTTGGACCGGGTCAAACAGCGCGTCCCCGAACTAAAGCTGATCTTGCGTGAGGCGGACCAATCCATGGCCGAAGACTACCTTTTGGCGCAGGAAGTTCACCTGGCGGTGACCGAGCTTTACACCAAGCCGCCCAGCGGTATTCAAACCGAAGTGCTTGCTGAACTCCCTCTGGTTCTGCTCGTTGCTTTGGATGCTAAGCCCAAAAAAGCCAAGGAGATCTTAGCGCAACGGGCTCTCCCGCTGATCTCTGTGCCGGCCAACTCTGCCCTCTACCGGACATTTCAAGACGGCCTTCGACAACATGGTCCACCCTGGGAAATCAATATCGAACTCTCGACGTTGGAAATGGTACTGACCTATGCGGCTGCCGGCTACGGGGTCGGTCTATCGGTACGCGCGCCTGGCCTTGAGTTCGGACCCAGGCTTCAAGCAATCGATCTCGATGACTTCCCGCGCGTGAAGATCGCGGCTTTTTGGCAAGAGCCTCTGGCAGTGCTACCTAGCCTTTTTCTGGCAGAGATCCGCAAAGAGGCTCAGACGCAGCTCGCTGTGCCAAAAAAGCCAAAGACGGGACGCAGCCAAATGTAGATGCTGTCCGAGCGTCCGGAAATTTTCAGTAGTCGGCGAACGTCGCACGAACGGGATCCGTAATTCCCAAGGGTGTTCCGCTGTTTGCCGGACGCCTGCACGCTCAGCGGCCTCGATGGCCCAGGAATAAACCTCTGACCCTCAACTCTCCTGACATAAGGCTGACAGTGACCATCCTAGTATCTCAAACACACGCACGGGCTCCAGAAATGTTTAATTCTGGATGCTGAGAATCATCTTGCGCTACGCAGGGTTTGCGGCGTGTGTAACCAAAATAGAAACAGAAACGCTCTCATTATGTCCACCTTAACAGCAGCATCTCTCACGGTGCCGGATACGTTTCCTCCGTTCAGCTTAGCTCGCCTTCTCAAGACAGTGTTCAATCCTAAGGCCGGCGAAAAAGTAGCTGTCCTAATCGACCTCGAAGATCCTCATCAGGTTAAGGACTTCGCGTTCCTGAAAAATCCGGATTTGACGATCCAGCGGCACGCGTACGAAGTTTTCTATGAAGGTCTAAAGAACAGCGTACTTAAAGAGCTGGGACTAACCGGCGGAGATTTTTTTGCTTACAAGATCACCGGTGGCAGTAATCTTGACCTTCCGGATCTCGCGGTTTCGACCGATGGGAATGAGCTTAGTTTGGAACGAGATATCTACCCGAACTACAATCTTATCCTTTGCATCTCGACCTATTCCGCGACGGCACCTTTGACGGCTTTCGCTAAGAAGTACGGGTTCCGCGGCGCCACCTTGCACGGACTCAACCAAATCATTCTTCAATCCGGTTTGGCGGTCAATTACGACCAGGTCAGCCAAAATGCCGAAAAACTGCGATTGGGAATGACAAAGGCTGATTGGGTGGAAATCGACTTCGTGGTGGCAGGATCGAAGGCCACCTTGCATCTGGACTTGAGCCAACAAGAGGCACAGAAGAGCCATGGTCTTTGTCGCGGGGGGCCAGACATCGCCAATCTGCCCGCTGGAGAAATTTATTTCGTTCCTACGAGCGCCTCAGGCGAGTTTCCGTTAAAATATGAGGACGGAACACTCGGCCTGATGACCGTTGATCAAGGACGTATTGTCGACGCCAAATTGATCCGCGGAAACGCCAAAACCGTCGAAGAGCACAAACAAAAGCTGAGTTCCGATCCGGTAACCGGAGAACTCGGTGAGCTTGGTTTCGGAACGCAGCTTCTGCCAGTTTCAGGACGCGACATTCAGGATGAGAAAATTCTGGGAACCTTGCATGTGGCGACTGGCCGCAGCGATCACCTCGGCGGGCATCTGACTCCAGACAAATTCTCGAATCAGAAGAACGCCACGCATGACGACATTCTGTTCGCGCCTCACAAGACGCCAGAGGTGAACGTATCGCAGGTGCGGATGCGCCGAAACGGGAAAACCGAGATCCTGATTGAGGACTTCGTTCCTGCTCCGTACATGGCCGGGCTGCTGAGCTAAGGCGTTGTCAGCGAGTTGTTTTGGGAAGCCGTGCGGCATCAGCCGGCGCACGGCTTCGTTGCTAGGACTCATGGGACTTATGAGGCCCGCCCATACGCTCCATCTATCCAGCCTCGCAACGAAACCCGATTGCCTGTAACCAGCTAACCACGAGCCTTGAACATTTACGAAACAGATCTTCTGCTGAACCAGTATCTGCTGTTTCATTACGGCACAGCGGAGGACCAACTCCCCTATTCTTTCGGGCCCCAAGGCGCACTTTTTTATCCCGCTCGCTGCGTCAGCGACTTTCTGCCGAGCATCGGGCGGGTACCGCGCGCGCTCGATCTAGGGTGCGCTGTTGGCCGATCGACTTTTGAGCTGACTCGTTGGGCCGACGATGTTATTGGGATTGACCTTTCCAGCCAATTCATTGCCGCAGCTCAAGCCATGCAAGAGGCTGGAGAAGTACAGATTCGGATTCTTGAGGAGGGTCAGCGGTCAACGACTGTCACTCGCCGGTTGGATCCTCAGATTGACCGCTCCAAGTGCCGGTTCTTTGTAGGAGACGCCCTGCAGGTTTCGCCGGAATTCGGGCCCTTTGACCTGATTCTGGCAGCTAACCTGATCGACCGGGTACCTCGGCCGGCAAATTTGTTAAGGGAAATCAAGCGATTGGTGAGAGCGGACGGCCACGTCATCCTGGCTTCCCCTTACACTTGGCTCGAAGAGTTTACCCCGAGTGAAAACTGGCTCGCCCATAGCAGCGTCAGGACATTGAACCGGATTCAGGAGATTCTAGAGCCTCATCTGGCCCTGGTTTCCGCCAAAGATCTGCCATTCCTGATCCGCGAGCATGCCCGCAAGTTTCAATGGAGCGTAGCGCAAGTGAGTTTGTGGCGAAAGCGGTAGGAAACTGCGAATCGGCGAAAAGGCGAATGGGCGAATGGGCGAGCCCGCGCGTGAAAAGCACTGTCTGTGCAAATAACCGGGGCGCAACGTCCAAAATCATGACCCTACGGGAGTAGCTGCGCATCAGACGCCCATTCGCTGTTTCGCCGGCTCGCCCATTCGCCTTATTTCTGTGGCGTGATGTTGATCGTCGTCGTCAACTTTGCGTAACCCATCATAGACGCTTGGAGCGTGTACGGGCGCCCAGCAACCATGTCCCGGGTGGAGATGGTGCCAACAAACTCGGATCGTTCGCCGGGATTCACGATCACATAAGCCGGAGTTTGCGTCACCGGCTGATCATCCGTCCACTGGACGAGTTTCTTCCCACCCGCATCCTGGAGGAGGAAGTCGTATTCGCGGCTATCGTTGAATAAGAGCGTCACCGCTTTTTTGGTTCGGTTGATCAGGACTATCCGGGCCTCAAACGACCTGGTATCTGGGAGTTTGATCTCTTCGGGCGACAACGTTACCCGCATTTCTAGTCCGTAAGCCACGGTTCCCGTAATAGGACCGAATGGATTGCCTTTCTCAGCCTTGGCAGCATTCGGGACTGCCCCCGGACGCTCGGGCTTCGGACCTACAAACGGGACCCAACGAGAGATCTTTTGGGAAGAACAGGCGGTGAAGGCGACTAGCAGCAGTAGGCTTAACGTCCTAAGGCGGAAATGCATCTGCTCCGTTTAGCGAAAGGGCTTCACGGTTGCAAATTCTATCCTCTATAACGGTGTGGCTCCCAAGGAGCGCGATAAACCAAACGGAATATGATTTGGACGCCCTTCAAGTTGCAAACGAGGCTGCTCTCCTGACCGATCTCGCTCCTCCTAGCAGGCACCATGGCCAACGCCGAACCTCCGAAATTGATATTACCAACGGAGAACGACGGCCTTTTGACCGGCGATTTCGCCGGGTTCTATCAATATGTTCAGCGTGATTTCGAGGGCCAAATCAGCCAGGCCTGGCAAGGTGGCCAATACGGTTTCGTCCGGAACCCAAAACGCATCGGATCGCAAATCATCTACACCCGATTTCACGAGGGAATCGATATCCGGCCCCTACACCGAGGACCTACCGGGGAGCCAGAAGATATCATCCATGCGATCGCCAACGGAACCGTGGTTTACACCAATCCTATCGCTGGAAGCTCGAACTACGGCCGGTATGTGGTCATCGAGCATCATCTTGACGGTTTCCCTTACTACGGCCTTTACGCCCATCTGAACAGCATCACCGTCAACGTTGGCGAGTCAGTGAATCAAGGTTCGCCGATCGCGGTCATGGGTCATACGGGAGAAGGTATCGACAGGGAGCGCGCCCACGTCCATCTGGAGCTGAATCTGCTTTTGAACTCCCACTTTTCGGACTGGTTCCCGGGGCACCATGCCGCGGATATAAACCGGCATGGTATCTACAATGGGATCAATTTGGCCGGTATCGATATCGGCCGGTTTTATCTCGAGCTTCAAAAGAATCCGAGCCTGACCGTGGCTGCCTTCGTTCAACAGGGAGAACCCTGGTTCAAAGTACTAGTTCCGATCTCGCCGCGAATGGATCTGACCGATCGATATTCGTGGCTTTTGGAAGGACAACCGGACGCCCCCAGCTGTGAGATGAGTTTCGACCGGACAGGCTTGCCACTTAAAGTCACTGGTTCCAGCGAACATGTGACCCAGCCAACCCTAACCTGGGTCCATTCTTCGCCTTTCCCTCAGCATCTGCAGACCAGGGGCTTAATCAGGAACCACGGATCAGACTATGCTCTGTCAGAGGAAGGAAAACAGTACATTAGCCTGGTTTGCGGCCTGCCGCGGTGACTCGTTTAGGCCCATCATCGACCCAGCGCCTGGAGGGGAGCCGCTTTTGACCGCTGCCAGACCGCTCGCATGATCGCGCAACAAATTACCTCGCTACACAGCGTCGATTAGCAGGCGGCTCCCGCGAACGTCTCAGCGCTTGAATTGCGAAGGGTGACGTTGGAGCGGTTCGAACTGCCAAACACC
>DASUWQ010000503.1:0-20720 GCA_036378375.1 Chthoniobacterales bacterium | reverse complement strand
AACGTCCTGGCCAACTTTCTTTATGAGTTGGCCGCCAAGTATCATGTCTTTTACGAGCAATGCCCGGTCCTTACCGCTGAGGGAGAGACAAAAGCAAGCCGCCTCCTTCTGTGTGACCTTTTCTCTCGGACGATAAAGACCGGTTTGATGCTGCTAGGGATCGAGGTCCCGGAGCGGATGTGAGGGAAGAAAGGAGCTAGAATCTAGGATCTAGGAGTTGCGGCATGAATCGTTCTCGTACTCGTCGTCGTCCTCGTCCTCGAGAGCATTGGTTCTCCCTACCATCACTACGAGACCGCCGATTTTCATGCCGGCAGGGGAGGGGAGTTGGCCGATGCCATCTCCCAAATTCAAAAGGCCATCCACGAACAATTGCGAAAGGAATGCGAACTCTTCTTGGAAATTAAGTCTGACTCCACCGCCAGCACACCGCCAACCACAGTCCGCTTGATCAATCGCTTGGCGGCCCATCCGATTATCTTAGCTCTCCTCTTAAGCTACGGCGGCGGTTTGATGACTCTTCCGTTTTTTCAGCACCTCTTTCACGTGTTCGCTTATGGAAGCGCTAACAACCATTCCTCGTGAGCTGCTTCTATTTGTGACAGTCGCATTGCTGTTGTCCCTAGTCGGCTGTGCCAATCACGCCCCGCGCAGCGTACAAGGCAAGCCAGTGTCCGGCCACATACGGTTGGTCCAGAAACAGGTCGGATATATGGGAAGCGGCAAGTTACAAGGGGAAGATGAGGTAGGGTTTCATCGGCCTGAATATTTAGAAGGGGGAAAGCTAAATGTTGGCACCGGCGTACTCGATTATCGGGGTAGGCGATATGGCTTTGGCGTCCGCGGGCTTGGGGCCGAAGGCATCGAAGTCTCGAAAATCCGGGCCAACGGCGAGATTTACGGCTTAGAGCGCTTGCAGGATTTTTCGGGGACTTATGTTCGGGCCGCACAGAATACAGTAGGAGGTTTGTGGCTGGAGAACGAAAAGGGCATAATCCTGCGCCTTGAGGCGTCCGAGGCAGTGCCCTTATTTCCGGCAGGTGACGCCGTTACATTCAAATTGAACCAGGAACCGCTCCTAGCTGGTGGAGATCAAATCCAAGACCTGGCTACAGCAAAATGTAAAAAAACTACTTGTCGAGAACGAGGACGACGACGAGTACGAGCACGATTATGGGCTTGCGCCCCCTAAAAACTTACTCTCGCCGAGAGCCTAGGAGACAGGTATTGTCCCCTGCCGAGGGAATCAGATTTATATGGCGCCGCTAGGTAGACACATTAGTACCAACTTTGAAGCCGCGCTCCAATCACTAAGAAACAATGTCTTAATGATGTCGAGTTTGACGGAACGGCTTCTTAACTACGCCATGGAAGGCTTGCTTAAGCGCGATAACGATCTCTGTAATCTAGCGATTGCCGATGATGAAGAGGTAGACTCGTTAGAGAAAGAGATCGATCGCGAAGGCATCGACTTATTGATCCGGTTTCATCCGGTGGCTTCGGACATGCGCGAAGTCATTGCGGCGATGAAACTCAGCGCTAACCTGGAACGGATTGCGGATCAGTCAGTCGCGATCGCACGCAGAGCAAAGAAACTGAATGCAGAGGCAGTTGTGCCCGAGATTTCGCTGCTGGAGCCGGTTTTCCAACTGGCTCTCGCCATTTTTCGGGACAGTATGCACGCCTTTGTCGACCGCGACATCGAATTAGCGCTCAAGTTGAAGCCCCGGGACCGCGAGCTGGATCAGCTGAATCTGGAAATCAGCGATAAGATCATGGCTCGTATCGTAGCGGAACCCAATCAGGTAAAATCTTACCTTAATATTATCCTGATCGCCCGGGCGCTCGAACGAGTGGGGGATCACGCTACCAACATTGCCGAAGACGCGGTTTGGACAAATCAAGCTGAGGATATTCGGCATACTTACCAACGCAAAGTTGAGGAGTAGCTTTAATCCTCGGTGTCAATGAGCATGCTCCTCTGAACAGGGAACCGATTACATGTTTGAAAAGAAGTCTGACAAAAAAACGGCGGTTGTAACCGGTGGAGCGGGTTTTCTCGGTTCGCATTTAAGCGATCGATTGCTCGCCGAAGGGTTCAGAGTCATTGCCATCGACAATCTGATCACTGGGAATACCGATAATATCGAGCACCTGGCAGGGAATCCTGATTTTAAATTTATCCGGCACAACGTGTCGGAATACATCTTTGTTCCCGGCCCGGTAGATTACGTCTTCCATTTTGCCTCTCCGGCCAGCCCCATTGATTACCTAGAACATCCGATTCCCACCTTGAAAGTGGGCGCGCTCGGAACTCATAACACGCTCGGTCTGGCCAAGGACAAAGGGGCGACCTTTTTGTTGGCTTCAACGTCGGAATGCTATGGCGACCCACTGGAGCATCCACAGAGCGAAGATTATTGGGGGCATGTCAATCCCATTGGGCCGCGGGGAGTTTATGACGAGGCAAAGCGATTCGCTGAAGCGATGACCATGGCGTACCACCGATTCCATGGCATGGATACTAAGATTGTCCGGATTTTCAATACCTACGGTCCTAGAATGCGTCTCCGAGATGGTCGAGTCGTCCCTGCCTTTATTAGTCAGGCTCTCAACAACGAACCGTTGACGGTCTTCGGCGACGGCAGTCAAACCAGGAGCTTCTGCTACGTGTCCGATTTGATTGATGGAATCTTCCGATTGGCTTTATCGGATTTTCACGAGCCGGTTAATATCGGGAATCCAGGCGAAATGACGATTCTGGATTTCGCTCAAAAAATTCTGGGGCTGACCGGTTCTACTGCCCAAATCGTGTTTAAACCGCTTCCGGTAGACGATCCCCGTGTCCGCCAACCGGACATCAGCCGGGCGAAACGGTTGTTGGGATGGCAACCAAAAGTCGATTTTGAGTCCGGGGTCCGCGAGACCATTGGATATTTTAAGAAAAAATTGGGGGTGTAGGACGAGTCGCCGAAGGCTGCAGGGGAGCCAGACTTCGCCTGGTCGTCTAGACTCCCAGAGGCTACGTCGGGCAAGCCGCTTTGGGTCGTGGCTAAAGACCCCGTAATCGTTTGTCTTGGCGCGTGTATGACCGGAAATCTCCTTAAACAAGCGGCTCCCGCGAACGTTTCTACGCGCGATGTCCATTAGAGCACGCTGACCATGCCCGGAATAGGTATCACCGGCGGGATCGCCACAGGAAAATCGACCGTTACGGCCGAGTTATTCGCAATTTTGCGAGACAAACTTGAGGTCGCCCTTTTTAGTTCAGATTCTGAAGCCAGGAGATTGACGGACAGCGATTTGGGTGTACAGGAAGAGATTAGGCAAAAACTCGGCGCTCAGCTGTTTGACGGCGAGGGTCGTTTGCGACGGGAACAACTTCGGGAACTGGTCTTTCAACAGCCCCAGGCACGAAAAGAACTTGAGAACATTTTGCACCCTCGTATTCGGGCGGCGTGGCTTGAGCTCGTAAAAGAGAAGAAGCTGTTGCTCGCTGAAATACCATTGCTGTTCGAGACCAAAGCCGACCGCTACCTTGACCTGATTGTGGTCACGGCTTGCAGCTACCAGACCCAGACCGAAAGAATGGTTCAGAAACGTTCATTAGCCTTATCTTTGGTTGAACAAATGATAAACGCCCAGACGCCGTTGGCCGAGAAGATCGAGCGAGCGGCCCACGTGGTCTGGACGGATTGTCCGCTCCAGATAACCAAGTTTCAGACCGATCGTCTGGCCAAACTAATCGTTGCGAGGTATGGACACGCAAACGCCTGAGCTCGTTCAGCTGCCTGGCGCCCAGTATCTGATAGAGAACGGGACGGTTCTGGAATTGGATCAACTTCACCAGTTGCCCCATACCGAATTGGTTAACTTGGCCCGCGAACTCAATCTGCGCGTTTCCCAGGAGCGAACCCGGCACCAATTTACATTCGATCTACTAAAGGCTTACGGCGCCAGGGGAATCAAACTTCGGGCCGAAGGCATGTTAGAGCTTTCCAACGAAGCCTACGGCTTCTTGCGTTGGGAACGCTACAACTTCACGCCTTGTCCGGAGGATGTTTATGTCCCGGCGTCAATTCTTAAACGTTTTGGGTTGCGTGCCGGAGTAAAAATCAAGGCGACGATTCGGGTGCCCCGGGACAAAGAGAAATTCATGGCCCTGGAAGAAGTTTTAAGTGTCGAGGGCATCCCGATTGAGCAGTGGACCGAACCTAAACAATTCGACCAGCTTACCGCGTTGTTTCCGGATCGGCGTATTTTACTCGAGAACAGCCGGACCAAGAGTGTTAGTGCCCGAGCCGTTGATTTAATTGCGCCCTTGGGAAGAGGCCAACGTGGCTTGATCGTGGCGCCACCGCGGGCGGGGAAGACGATTCTCCTGAAGGACATCGCCATGGCGATCCGGGTGAACTCGCCGGAGGTCCATTTGATATTGCTCTTAGTCGATGAGCGACCGGAGGAAGTGACCGATCTTCGCCGTTGTCTGGATTGCGAAATCTTCAGCTCAACATTCGACGAAACGCCGACCCGGCATGTGCAAGTCGCCGAACTAGTCAGCGAACGCGCGAAGCGCCTCGTTGAACTCCGTAAAGACGTGGTGATTTTGCTCGATAGTATCACGCGGCTGGCTCGCGGCTATAATTCGCTGCAGCCTGGGCGCGGCCGCATTATGTCCGGCGGCGTCGAATCCAAGGCTTTGCTGAAGCCCAAACGGTTCTTTGGGTCAGCTCGGAATTGCGAAGAAGGCGGCAGCCTGACGATTCTGGCAACCGCCCTGATTGAGACTGAAAGCCGCATGGATGAAGTCATTTTCGAGGAGTTCAAGGGCACCGGAAACATGGAGCTTCATTTGGACCGAACTCTGGTCGAGAAAAGGATCTACCCGTCGATTCATATTCTGAAATCCGGTACCCGGAGAGATGATCTTCTCTATCACCCGGACGAATTCGCTCGGATCACGATCCTTCGGAAAAAGCTAGCTCAACTTCCGGCCATCGAGGCAATGGAAGTCTTGCTCAATACTATCAAAGCGACGAAAACAAATGCCGAGCTGCTTTTATCCGCGCTGCGTTAAATGTCCCACCATGAGGTCTTGATTTTAGCCGGCACTGAGGAACTGAATGCATGGTGCGATGCGCAGCGTCCTTCCGAACGGATCGCGGTTGATACCGAAGGCGATAGTTTGCACTGTTATTTCGAAAAGCTTTGCCTGATCCAGCTTTCCGTTCCCGACCAGGATTTAATCGTCGATCCACTTAGCGGCATCGATTTCAGGCGCTTCAATGAATTCGTGCTCGAGCGCATCGCCGTGTTTCATGGTTGTGATTACGATCTGCGAATGCTCCGGCGAGGGGCGGGCTTTGTCCCCGGAGCCGTATTCGACACATATCTGGCGGCGAGATTGCTCGGGATCAAAGAAGTTGGACTAGCCTCGCTAATTAAAAACTTTTTCGGTCTGGATCTGCCTAAATCTTCGCAAAAAGCAAATTGGGCGCGCCGGCCTTTAACTCCGGTCATGCTCGACTACGCCATTAACGACACAAAGTATCTACTTCCGCTGGCTGACCGCTTGGAAACTCAGTTACGGGAAATCAATCGGTGGGCCTGGTATGAGGAGAGCTGTGCCCGCGCGGTAACGGCAACCGCCGAAGACCGTGAGCGGGATCCGGAGCGAGTATGGAAAATCGGCGGGAGTGCAGTGTTGTCTCCCAGAGGGCTGGCGGTATTGCGCGAGCTCTGGTTCTGGCGGGATTCGGAAGCGCAAAAGGTTGATCGTCCCACGTTTCAGATTATGCGGAACGAGGAATTGATCGAGCTGGCCAAAGACGCGGTATCCGGCGCTAAGGTAAGAACGCCGGGTTGGTTGCCAGCCACCAGGCGACGTCGTTTGGAAGAGACGATAGAACGGGCCCTGGAGGTCCCGGAATCAGATTGGCCGCAGCGAGCCAAATCTGTTCGGGTTCGCTCTTCGCCGGAACAGGAACAACGTCTTGATCGCTTACGAGCTAAGCGCGATGCGGTTTCGAACGAGTTGGGTCTGGACCCAGCGATCATCGCATCCAGGGGTATTCTCGAGGCAGTATCCCGCGAACCAGATTCGGCTCAGAAGGTATTGATGGATTGGCAAAGGGAATTGTTGGGGTTGTAGCAGAGGCGCTTTCCTATTCGTCCTCGTCCTCGTCCTCGAATAGGAGTGGCGTGTTGATGCGATAGACGCCTGGAGGGGAGCCGCTTTGGATCGTATCCCGCCGCCCTCGCCAATTTCGTCTCAACGCTAATCCCGCCGAAACGTCCAAGAACAGGCGGCTCCCGGGAACTACCGCACGCGATGTTTATCCCATCGTGCCGCTCAGGGATTCTCGATCCGTTCAACGCCGATAAACCCATCACGCGTCGAAACGTTCCCGGGAGCCGCCTGTTTAAGGAGATTTGCGGTTATGCACGCGCCGAGACAAATAGCGCGGGGTTTTCGGGCACGACCCAGAGCGGCTCCCCTCCAGGCTATGGGTAAATCCCGCACCATGCGAACATGCCAGGGTTTTCGAGTACGAATACGAAGGCCGGCCGGCCCACGTTTTTTTCATTTGGCAAAGCCCATGCCTTACGGTATTTCTGGAACACCACCGTGAATACGAGTTCAACCCTAACCCTTTCTGCAAGGCCTAGCGCTGGGTTGTTCTCGGTTTATTTCTTTTATTTTTGGTGGGGCTCAAACAGCTTCTGAGCTGCGGATCGTCTCTACGCAAACTCTCAGAAGCTGGAACTCAACTTCCCGCCATGTCTACTTTTCTCTCAAACCCTCTCGCACCCGATACCAAACTCGGAGCTGCCCTTCCTCGGAGCAGCAGCCAAAACGGTTGCGAACTAGTAAATCCGCCGCAGACTGCGGAAGCCCTCGCAATGATCATTATCACTCGTCCTGATGCTACCGAAGAACAGATCGACCATATCGTATCTCGAATCCATAACTGGGGTTTGAGAGCCGAGGTCAGCCGCGGCGAAATGCGCGTGGTGATCGGAGTTATCGGTCCCGAAGACAAAATCCGCGAAAAACCGCTGGGTGCATTTCCGGGTGTCGAGTCAGTGACCCCCGTATTGAAACCGTACAAGCTCGTTTCCTATGAGTTCCGCGGAATGCCTTCCAAAGTTAAGGTAGGAAACGTCCCGGTGGGTGGAAAGGAAGTCGTGCTCATGGCCGGACCCTGTTCGGTAGAGAGTGAGGATCAGATAATCGCGATTGCCCAATCAATCGGCAAAGCCGGGGCTAAGATCCTTCGAGGAGGCGCCTTTAAGCCGCGAACATCGCCCTACAGTTTCCAAGGTCTCGGAAAAGCCGGTCTTCAACTCCTAGCCGAAGCGCGCCGCGAAACCGGCTTACCTATCATCACGGAGGTGATGGATACCAAAGATCTCGAGCTAGTTTGTGAATATGCGGATTGCCTGCAGGTCGGAGCGCGTAATATGCAAAATTTCTCTCTGCTCCGCGAGGTTGGCCGAACCCGGCTCCCGGTCATGCTGAAGCGCGGTATGGCAGCTTCGATCAAAGATCTTTTGATGAGCGCCGAGTATATTTTGAGTGAAGGGAACTTTAATGTCCTCCTTTGTGAGCGCGGTATCCGGACATTCGAGACGATGACTCGAAATACTCTGGATCTGAACGCGGTTCCGGTCCTCAAATCCGAAACTCATTTACCAGTTGTAGTCGATCCAACGCATGGCATCGGTATTCGACAGTTTGTTCCGGCAATGGCCCTAGCTGCAGTTGCGGCCGGTGCAGATTCGATCATGATTGAAGTGCATAATGCTCCCGAACTCGCGAAGAGTGATGGTGAACAATGTCTTCTGCCCAGGGAGTTTGAGGACTTGGTCGGCAGAATTCGTGGGGTAGCGGAAGCGATTGGACGTGAGGTATGAGGATTTATTTGTATGGGCACCGTTTAATAAAACCGGGAGGGACCGCGTCCTCGCCCCGCGGCGGCGGGACTAACGGAGCCGAGCGTCTAACCAGCCGAATGCCGAAAATATATCGCTTGAGCTGGCGCGCGGGGAAGCGCGCCCTCCGGGTTTCCGGACTGTTAGTCCTGGTACTTACTGCGTCGCTTGCGCACGCTGAAAGCAAGAACGACGCGAAGAAGAGCTACGACGCTGTCATTACCAAAGCATCTCGCGACCTAACAGACGGGAAGATCGACGACGCTACTAAAGACGCCCAGCAGGCGGATAAACTTGATCCAAACAATCCGGAAACCGCTAATCTGCTCGGTATTGTCGCTAGCAAAAAGAAAGATTACGCGGAGGCGATTTCTCAATTTAATCGTGCCCTAACCGAGAACCCGAAGTTCTACACGGCCAAATTCAATTTGGTCGATGTGTTGATGATGAAGGGTGATTACGATCAAGCGCGCTCGGTTTTATCGGATCTGAGCCAAATCGATCCAAAGTCGGAGGTCGTGCAATTCAAACTCGCGCTTAGTTATGTGCTGGCCAACCAAACGGATAAAGCAATGTCTCTGATCGACACGATGGACTTTCCCGGCAAGACCCCAGCGTATTACTATGCCCGGGCGGCAGTTTGGCTGAAAAAGGGCCTGACCAAAGACGCCAACCAGTACAGCGCCAACGCGCACAAATATTACACTGACGGTCAGTGTAACTATTTTTTGGGCGTGCTGCGGGAGATGGGGCTTAACGTTTCTGTCTTGTAGCGGATGAAGCTCAAGAAGGGCCAACAGCTTAAAGAGCACGCTGCTGCGGTCATGTCGCGGCTACGCAAGATTTATCCCGATGCCCATTGCGAGCTGGATTTTACCAATCCGTTGGAACTGTTGGTAGCCACCGTTCTTTCTGCGCAGTGCACCGACAAAAGGGTGAACATCGTAACCCGGGATCTGTTCAAAAAACTTCGAACGGCCGCAGATTATGCGGCGATTCCGCAGGAAGAGTTAGAAGTCGCCATTAAGTCGACCGGCTTTTTCCGAAGCAAATCGAAGAGCCTCCGGAGCATGGCGCAGGACCTGGTTAACAAGTTCGGCGGTAAAGTGCCTGCGTCGATGGACGAACTAACCTCATTAGCCGGAGTGGGCCGGAAAACTGCGAATGTAGTTTTAGGCAATGCGTTCGATATTAACGCCGGCATTGTAGTTGATACGCATGTCCGGCGTTTGGCTCAGCGCCTCGGTCTGACCCGACAAGAGGACCCGGATAAAATTGAGCTCGAATTGATGGAACTCGTTCCACAAAGTGATTGGACGCTTTTCAGTCATTGGCTGATTTGGCACGGCCGCCGTTGTTGTTATTCTCAGAAACCAGATTGCGCCCATTGCGGCCTGGCAACCATTTGCCCGAGTTTTGACGAATTCGTGAAGCCGGAAACGAATGTAAAAGCCAAGAAAGCTTCTGAGGCTAGACCGCGCTCTTCAACAGCAACGCGGCGGTCCAAGAAAGCGGCGTGATACAAGCTCCGGAGGAGCGAAATCTTTATAGCCAGCACGCCCAAATCGCGGTTGAGCTCCGTAGGAGCGTCATATCATCGACAACCGCTCGCAAACCTGAACCAGATGTCGCTCCTTGTACGGAGCTGCCCGCCTTTTTGTGCGGCGATAGCTATAAATATTTCGCTCCTCCGGAGCTTTATCGAATCGGCCGTAGGCCCGTCGAACCGGTATTTCACGCCTCCTCAACGAAACGCCGGCTCCGGGCGTAGCGCGCGCATCGGCGAAGGAGCTGCAGAAATATCTGCGAGCAAGCCCGCCCGCTCCTAATATTCTGGCTAACAGCCGATCTCCATTTGTAACGGAAACGTCACCTTCTCATTATTGCTCCATGCATTCTCATGCTGGAAAAAAAAGACGCCCCAGCCCTCTTTTGGAGAGGATTGTCGACGGCCGAAAATCCGTGGCAGCCTTGTTCCCCGAAGTGAGGTTCAGAATAGATATAAATGAAAACGTTTAATATAAGATGTTTTGTTGCGGTGACGGCAACGCTGCCTTTCATCAGCATCGGTTTTGCCGGTCCAGCCCCCGTTTCGACGGATGTTCAGACAACCTACCCGATTAGCAATGTCGTCGTCATTTTTCAGGAGAACGTCTCCTTCGATCACTACTTCGCAACCTATCCCTATGCCCTGAATCTCCCGGGGGAAAATAGCTTCACGGCCAAACGGGGCACGCCGACGGTGAACGGTCTGAACCAGGCGCTTCTGACCAGTAATCCGAACAAGTTCCTACCGAGTCGTCTGAGTCCCGCTCAGGCAGCGACGACAGATCAAGATCACGAATACATGGCGGAGCAACAAGCGTTTGACCATGGACTGATGGATCAGTTTGTCCAATTCACCGGTGCATCAGCGAGCGTTGTCATGGACTACTTCGACGGCAACACCGTTACTGCGCTTTGGAACTACGCTCAGAATTTTTCGTTGAGCGATAATTTCTACGGAACCGTGACTGGCCCGTCGACCCCCGGCGCATTGAATCTTATTGCCGGACAGACGCACGGCGCATCCCCTGACATCACTGATACAGTTTTCATGGGTACTGATATTTCTGACGCTGACCCGACCGGTGATATCGCCTCGGGCACCCCGACTTTTTCGATGACTGGCAAGAACGTCGGTGACCTGCTTAACGCCAAAGGGCTTACTTGGGGTTGGTTCGAAGGTGGATTCGCAAATCCTGCTCAGACTCACACTGGTGCAAACGGCCTCCCAAAGGCTGATTACGTCGCGCACCACGAGCCGTTCCAGTATTATCCGCAGACGGCGAACCCGACGCATAAGCCGCCGTCGTCCGTCAAGATGATCGGGTACACGGATCAAGCTAATCATCAATATGATATCAAGGATTTTTGGCACGCATTGGATGCTAACAATTTGCCGGCCGTCTCTTACCTCAAAGCCCCTGCTTACCAAGATGGTCATGCCGGCTATTCCAGCCCAGTATTGGAACAAAACTTTCTCGTTGAGACCATCAATCGGTTAATGCAATCTCCCTATTGGGGCCACATGGCCATCATCATTTGCTATGATGATTCCGATGGTTGGTACGATCACGTCATGCCTCCCAACGTAAATCAGTCGCAGACTCCGTATGATGTCTTTACCGGACCCGGTCAATCAGGAGCCAATCCGCCAATGGGTGGTTATCAAGGGCGGTTCGGCTATGGTCCGCGATTGCCGCTTCTCGTGATTTCACCGTTCGCAAAACAAAACTTTGTTGATCACGGTGTTAGCGACCAGTCTTCGGTTTTGCGATTCATCGAAGACAACTGGAACTTAGGCCGAATCGGTGATAGCTCGTTTGATGCTTTGGCCGGTTCCTTAGTCAATCTCTTCCACTTCGGCTCTGCCCATCGCGCAGGTCCGTTGATTCTTGACCCGCATACCGGTGAACCGTCCGGTGCGGAATAGACAATCGTTCTATTTGTTTAATCAGCAGGGAGCCGTCAGGCTCCCTGTTGCGTTTAACAGATCAAACGTCATGTGGTACGGGAAGCGCCTAACGGAGACCATCATTGGTCGACGCATCTTCAGCGCGCCGGGATTCTCGCCCTACCGTGATCGGCGCTCCGGAACAAATTTCATCGCCGCGTCACCATTCATTCTCGCGCCCGCAAAGATAGCACCGGACAGTACATCCCTTTCTCTTCCCGGGTCCACCAAGCCCCGGTCTTCTGTTTCTCTTCGAGCGTGGTGAAATGATATTCGTATAACTTTGCCCGGATGTACTCCGGCGGCGCATCCGGAAACGGGTTTGTTTTCAACAACCCGATGACCGGTCGGGATCCCTCCAGCAAACGGGCAAGGAAATTCACGAACCAAGGTTCACCTTCCACATCTCCCAACGCCGCGAACCAAAGCTGCCAGTCCAGTCGCGGTTGATGCGGAGCTACAATCGGCGGCGCATCTTGCACGTTCTCGACCTGGTATTTGAATTCATATGCTTCCCAGGTGATTCCATCGCTGCTTCCCTCCACAATGATCTGCGGACGAGTTGTGGTCATCACTCGGAACAAACCGTAGCTATTGAGCGAGCGAAACCGTTCGATATGGCCGTACCAGTTTCCCAGTAGTGGAGGCCAATCGCTCTCCGGGAAGAAAGATTCCCAAAGGAGCGGACCGCTGAACGTCAGTACAATTATCACCAGGGGGACCAGAAGCCAGGATGGCCAGCGCACATCTGTCAGCTTCAGGGGCGGTCGCTCTCTTTTTCCGAAACGGGGCCAGGCGGAATCATCGACCGACAGGACGCACAGCGTAATGGTGAGCAAATTAAAGAAACAATAATTGCCGGTGGCGGCGATTAATAACTGCAATCCGAAAATACTGGCAGCGCCGATCAGCCGAAGCCGGCCGGGCATGAAAAGTAGAAAAGGAGCGACTAATTCGACCGCGAACATCACTACCACCGAGCCGGATTGAAACCAGCCCGGGAGTTGATTCGCCCACCAAGCCAGTGGTGTCGGCAGCGGTTGCGTCCAATAATGATAATTTAGCGCTGTCAGGTTCCACCAAGACGAATCACCGCTAGTTAGTTTTACGACCCCCGACATGAACATCAGGCGAAACAAGAGCCAGCGTAAGATAAAATGGGCCCACGGAGACATTGGTGCTTCCGATCGCCAAGATGGCGCCAAGCGTAACGGCGCCAGAAAGATACTGAAAAATCCGGTCTCCAGCAGGAGATAATCCCATTGGAAATTCATGAACACCTGACCGGCAACCGCGATTGAGAGATAGATTAACCAGAGCAGTACGAGGCAAAGAACGGGTACAACCTCGAAAGCGAGTAACACACTAAGCCCGGCTCCAGCGGCGCACAGGATGTGAATGAACTCGTCGGAAGAGTTGAACCAGAGCAGGGTAGGGCAAGCCCAGTAAGCTTGGGTGCCGAGACGCTCTCTTACTTGATCTAACCATCCTGCCACCGGAGCGATGCCGTCATGGCCGATAAGTGCATCCGCTTGTACCCAAAAAGAGACGATCGCGATAAAATAGACTAACCCCAGTAACCGGAAAAATAGGTGACGAGCCTGGTAATAGGTAGTCTGCACCGGTGGCTGTTTGCCCCAAAGAAATCTGGTTAGAAGGGAAGCTAGCCCGCGATTTGCGGCTACCACGCCATAAGCTGCTTCGGTGAAGAAGCCGAAGCCAGGGAGATGCTGGTAACACCAGTAGGACCTGTTCTTGCCCGATCCATGATTTAGCGCGCGGAAGACTGCTTCTGCGCCTTTATAAACCTTACCGTCTGGCTCGATCAGCCGGATCGCGGATTGAAAGCATTCAACGGGCAAGTCGTCAACGAAACGAGTCGCGACCGATTGAAGAGGAGCGACATCGACCTTGTCGTTAAAGGTCCGTTGCCAGCGAACGATCCAGCGGGAGCAAAACTGGCAATCGCCGTCGTAAACCAGAAGCGGCCGTTCTGCCGGCGGCGTACTCCGGCTTAATCGGTCTGGGCAATCAGCCAGCGCATCTCCCACGAACCCAATTAATGCCGCGCCGCCGAATGCTCAAGGGCTGGGATGTCAGGACGTAGCGGCATCCGCCGTGAAAGGAATGCGGTCTGGGCTCCAACAACGGATAAGACTTATATGACCTATGGGACTAATAGGGGTCGACCGACCAGTCCTATTGGTCGTATAAGTCCCATAGGTCCTATCCGTTGCCGGAGCCAGACCGTATTCTTCGAACCAGAGACTCCAATGCGCCCCTACGCGCTCGACTAAATCGGTAGCGGATTTCTGTCGAATTTCTCTTGGTGCCAGTACGGATAAATCAACGGTACGGCGCTGGCAGCGTCAAGTTTCCGGACCTGATCAGTCGTCAAGTTCCAACCGACCGCTCCCAGATTGTCGCGTAGTTGTGGTTCGTTCCGTGCACCGATGATAATCGTGGCAACGGTGGGTCGTTGAAGTAGCCAATTGAGTGCGATCTGAGCGACCGTCTTTCCGGTTTCGGCTGCGACTTCGTCAAGCGCGTCCACGACCTTAAAAAGATATTCGTCCGTGACCTTCGGGCCCATTTCATGCGAAAGCGCGCTGCGTTGGCGACTGACCTCGGGTAGCGGTTGCCCGCGTCGAATCTTCCCGGTTAGACGGCCCCAACCAAGAGGGCTCCAAACGACAGTGCCTATCTTCTGGTCCAGACTTAAAGGCATCAGTTCCCATTCGTATTCGCGCCCGATAAGTGAGTAGTACGCTTGATGCCCGATATAGCGAGCCCAACCGTATTTTTCCGAGATGGCCAACGATTTCATCAGGTGCCAGCCCGAGAAGTTGGAACAACCGATATAACGGATCTTACCCGCGCGAACCAATTCATCGAGCGTACTCAGCGTTTCTTCAATCGGAGTCAAAGCGTCGAATCCGTGAAGTTGAAAAAAGTCAATATAATCAGTGCCAAGGCGGCGCAGACTACTTTCAACCGCATTGACAAGATGGAACCGTGACGCGCCGACGTCGTTGGGACCGGCTCCAGTCCGAAAAACCGCTTTAGTGGAGATCAGTACTTTGTCCCGGCGTCCTTTGATGGCGCCACCGAGCACCTCCTCAGATGCACCGTCGGAGTAGACATCGGCTGAGTCGAACATAGTCAGGCCCGCCTCAAGGCAAATGTCGACCAATCGCGTCGCCTCTTTGACATCGGTTTCCCCCCAAGCTTTGAAAAGCTCAGTTTTTCCGCCGAATGTGCCGGTCCCAAGTGTTAGAACCGGCACGCTGAACCCTGACCCACCAAGTAATCGGTAATCCATAATTGTTCGATGTTTATCGAACCCTTTGACTCAAAATCGCGAAACCAGCAAGTTCAATTGGCTACAATTCTTGTCGATCTGCTAAAAAAGTGAGACAAACCCGCATTCGACAAATCATATCCATGACTGCTCCGCGAGGTTCAGCTGGTGAGTTGGAAATTTTTGCACCGGACCCTGAAAATGACTGTCCGAAGCTCATTGATTTGCTTTGTAAAACGTTCCCTGTTCGTGCGGGCTACTGGCAGGGGGAACGAATCTGCCGGAATGGCTATCTCCTAAACAGTAACTATGATTGGATTGCTTCACGGGTCGGTAAATTGGGTAGCGAGATAGTAACTCACTTCGGGGTTTGGAGGTTACAAATCCGAGTGGGCCGTGCTCGAATTCTCACTGCAGGCATTGGATCGGTGGCCACTCATGGTCACCATCAGAAAAGAGGACTTTTAAGGCAGACGGCCAACGCCACTTTGGACGCCCTGCGCGATTCCGATTACGACGTCTCACTATTGTTCGGTATTCCCAACTTCTACGAGCAGTTTGGCTATCGCCGAGCATGGACATTCTTAAATGCAACGATCGAAGCTCACGAAATCTCGACCGAGGCGATCCCTCCGAAACTAGAGCGATGCCGTTCCGCTGCTCGAGCCGATCTAGCTGCACTATACAATAGAGAGAATGCCAAACTAACCGGAACCGCCGTTCGTCCGGTGTTTCCGTTGGGCAACCCTTTAGTTGAATCCGATGCCTATCTCTGGAAGCAACACCAGCAGGTGACTGGTTTTGTATTTGTTTGGGTTACTGGCAATACGCTCGAAGTTCGATCTTGGGCTGGGGATCCTGAGGTAATCTTAGCGGTAGTTAGACGCTTAGCGAGAACGCGAGGTCTCGCTACGATTCAGTTTCGATGGATTCATTACCAGAGCAAACTTTCGCAGTTTCTGCGTCGACAGAATTGTGATTTCAAAAGCGATTATCGGAGCTCCGGTGGTCCGATGATCCGAGCCGTCTCGCTCCGACGATTTGCCAGGCGACTCCTGCCCGAGTTAGAGCACCGCCTAAAAGAGTCTTACCTTTCCGGCTGGTGCGGCGATCTTTTGGTAGATAACAGCCAGGAAGCGGTCACGCTGCGCATCAAGCAGGGAAAGATAGAACTTTTACCTGGAGCCCGGTCCGAGAATTCCATTTTGGGTGGAGAAGCGGTTGTACAGCTACTCTTCGGAACGGATGATCCCCATGAGACGATTGACTTGGGCGGGATTCGATTGCGGGGGCAAGCTAAGCTTCTAGTCCCAGTTCTGTTTCCAAACGAATATCCAGCGCTTAGCTTTTGGGATAGGTTCTGAGACCGAGTTGCGGCTCAAACCGGCATGCTCTTGATTTAGGAGATAGTGGTCGTTCTTCGTGCGGGTCTCACTAATCTCGATTTGTTTTCCAGAACTCGTTGATGGAAGAGACCATCGCGGCGTTGAACTGACTTGGTTTCTGGAGTGGAGCGAAATGACTGACTCCCTGCAGAAAGTGATACCGGGCATTTGGAATGCTCTGGGCCAGGTATTCCGCGTGCTCTCGCTTGATGAATTCGTCGTGTTCAGCCTGCGCGATGACGACCGGAACGGTAATGGCAGCCAAATCCTGGAGAGAATAGTTCGGCTGGGTTCTCTGCATCAGGCCGACGTCTTCGAAAAGTGTCGTGAACTGGTCAGGCGTCGAGGACAGTTCGGCGTAGTCCTTTGTGTGCCGGTTAAAGCAGCGCTCAAGCAGGGGACTCGGATCGAAGGGATTCTTTGCGCCACTGGGATTCATGTTGCAGGCGAAATAGAAGACTCCCGCAACCCGCGTGGGCTCTGTGGCCGCGAGGACCAGGGCTGTGCATGCCCCGTCGCTCCATCCGACAAGCGTCGCCGATTTGATTCGCAAATGATTCAGCACCGCCGATACATCAGACGCCAACAGTTCATACGTGTACGGCCTCGCGTCCCGCGTGCTGCGTCCGTGGCCGCGGGTGTCAATAATGATCGCCCGGTATCCATTTTCCAGTAGAGCTGGAACCTGGTAGCCCCAATTACCGCTGTGACCGAATCCACCATGAAGCAGGAGCACCGGCAGGCCAGCCCCGAAGGAATTGTACCAGATTTCTGCTCCCTCATGAGACACGTAACCGGACTCAGTCGGAACAGGCAGCGATGCCGCCCCGTTTGCCTCGAAGTTCTCGAGCTCGAGGTCGGTGTAGTCTTCGATATTCAATCCCTCGATGTTCATCTTGAATAAGTCGTGGCGAATAGGTTTTGAGAAGCCGAAGCAGTGGAGCTTACCCCATTACCCTCCGCGGTTTACCCTTCAGCCACGCGGCAATATTTTCGACGATTTGCTGAAACGCTTGTTCGTAATAGCCTTCGGCGACATAGCCGATGTGCGGGGTTGCCAAGACATTTGGCAGAAACCGGAACGGATGATCCGGCGGCAATGGTTCTTTATCGAACACATCAAGCGCTGCCGCTTTGATTTTTCCTGTTTGCAAAGCTGCGATCAAAGCCGTCTCCGACACAATCGGTCCGCGAGACGTGTTCACGAGATACGCTGTTGGCTTCATGAGACTTAATTCGTGTTCGCCAATGAGATTGCGCGTGCGGTCGCTGAGTCTCACATGGATACTGAGAATATCGGCCCGGCGGAATAAATCATGTTTCGCCACCAGTTCTACCCCGTGCTGAGCGGCTATGCCGGCTGTCAGGTTCTGGCTCCATGCGATAACCGGCATTTTGAAAGCGGCGGCATAACGAGCCATTACCTGGCCAATCCTGCCGAGACCAACTAAGCCCAGCGTTTTACCGGGCAGATCGCTACCGATGCCTACTTGCCAACCTCCGGCTCTGACCGAAGCAGTTTCCGAATAGAGGTTCCGCGTTATTCCCAGGATCAGCGCCCAAGTCAGCACCGGAGTCGCTTCGAGATCCGTCCCTTCAGTGCCGCTAACCACGATGTTGCGTGCTTTCGCCGCTTCAAGATCAATCGCGGCGTTGTGCATACCAATGTTAAGGATCAATTTCAGGTTGGGCAGCCGGTCGATCACATTGGCGCCAAATCGGGTTCTTTCCCGGATTAGGACCACCCCAGAAAATGGCTCCAGGCGCGTCACCAACTGATTGATATCGGAAACGTTGTCGTGAAAAAAAACCGTCTTTGCTGCCGGTTCGAGACTGGACCAGTTAGCGAACGATTCCGCGTTATGCTGATAATCATCCAGAACCGCGATTTTGATTGAGTCCGGCATGTGTCGACATTGCCCGAAGCTCCGCGAATGACAAATGACAGAGGTTAAAATATCCGCAGATTACACAGATTACGCAGATTTCTTCAGGGGCTTCGGATACGGCCAAAGATCGTACGTCTCACCAAAGGACTTTTGCACCTGTCCACGCTCGTACCAGCACTAATTGGCAGTGAGCCTCGGTGAGAATGGTAGCGCGCGCGGACAGATCTGTAACTCTGCCTTCCTCAACACCCCGGACTCGACTCACCCCACAGCGAAATCTGCGTAATCTGCGGATATTTAATCTTTTTTAACTGATCTGCGTCCATCTGCGGATTCTTATTCATGTACATTCGCGTCCATTCGCGGTTGATTTTCCTCTGAGCTGCCTTATTCGGAAGATCAATACCCATGAGCTCACAACCTCTTGATGGCAAAGTCGGCGTCGTTTTTGGGGTCGCGAATAAACGCAGTATCGCCTGGGCAATCGCCCAGGCCTGGCATTCAGCAGGGGCGAAGCTGATTTTCAATTATCAAGGAGAACGGCTCAAGGAGAACGTCGAAGAACTGACGGCGACGTTTGGAGCCGATGTACCGGCCTATCCTTGTGATGTCTCGAGCGACGAGCAGATCAGCGAGTTCTTCCAGAACGTCAGAAAGCACAGCGAGCGTGTCGACCTTTTGCTGCATGCGGTAGCGTTTGCTCCGAAGGAAGCTTTGGAAGGCGATTTCGTTAGTACTAGCCGAGAGGCCTTTTTAACCGCTCACAATATCAGTGCATATTCGCTGGTTGGCGTGGTGCGGGAGGCGGTGCCCATGATGACCAACGGCGGGTCCGTGATCTCGA
The DNA here is from genome assembly GCA_036378375.1 of Chthoniobacterales bacterium. Taxonomy (GTDB): domain Bacteria; phylum Verrucomicrobiota; class Verrucomicrobiia; order Chthoniobacterales; family JAFAMB01; genus JAFAVN01. The sequence continues at coordinate 1,870 of DASUWQ010000503.1, read as the reverse complement.
TGACCTATTATGGCGCGGAAAAAGTCGTACCTCACTATAACGTGATGGGTGTAGCCAAAGCCAGCTTGGAAGCCACGACGCGTTATCTGGCCTACGATCTGGGCACGAAAAAAATTCGCGTGAACTGTATCAGCGCTGGGCCGGTGCAAACCCTGGCAGCGCGCGGGATTTCCGGATTCACCTCGATGTTAAAACATTATCAAGAACGCGCTCCGCTTCGCCGTAGCTGCGATCCTTCTGAGCTAGGTCAAACCGGGGTGTTTCTAGCGAGTGATGGAGCCGCCGCGATCACCGGCCAGGTGATTTATGTCGATGGTGGCTACCAGATCATCGGAATGTAGGGCGCCTCGAATCTCCTCGTACTCGTCGTCGTCCTCGTCCTCGAAAGCGGGGTAGTGGAGTGACGGAGTATTGGAGTACTGCGCATTGTCGAATTGCGCCCGCTACCGGGCCGCGGCTATAAAGATTTCGCTCCTACGGAGCTTTTTCTGGCTGCGGATGTGCGCGATTCCTAACGCCCCCCCTTAGGGTTCCTACCGGAACCCTGCCCTTTAGTTCACGGCCTACCTGTCGTACCTTCTTATGTTTCATTGTTTCCGATGCACATTTTTGATGAGTTGATTGCCGCCGTTGGACCTGAAGTTATCTCGCGCGACCAGGTAAAACGCAAAAACTATAGCGGCGACAAATGGTTCGCTGCCCATCTCCCGGACTTGGTGGCAGAACCGACCAATGCCCAGCAGGTCGCCGCGATCCTCGAAATTGCGAACCGGGACCGCGTACCGGTGACTCCAAGAGGAGCTGGTTATGGTTACGTCGGTGGATGCGTTCCTGAAGAAGGTGGGATCGCTTTGTCGCTGATCCGAATGAACCTGATCAAAGAACTATCCGTTCCCGACGGTGTTGCCGTGGCGGAGCCAGGCGTTATCACTGGTGACTTACAAGCTGCCGCCCGCAATGCCGGGCTGTTTTATCCCCCGGATCCTGCGAGCTTTAGAAACAGTTCAATCGGCGGAAATATCGCGACTAACGCTGGCGGCCCGCGCTGTCTGAAATATGGAGTGACCCGACATTACGTATTAGGGCTGGAGGTCGTGCTAGCAAACGGCACCATTGTCCGGGTCGGCGGTAGAACCATGAAAAACAAGACCGGGTTCGACTTAGTCGGCCTTTTTGTCGGCTCTGAGGGAATGTTAGGAATTGTCACCGAAGCGACTATCCGGCTGATACCGTTGCCGCCGGCCAGAGCTTCGATTTCGGCTAGTTTCGGTGAAATCGAAGACGCAGCCGAGGCGGTTCAGCAGATTCTTAGGGCCGGTTTCTTGCCATCGGCATTGGAGATTGCGGATCGCTTCACCTTGGAATCGGCCCGCAAACATTTAGGTCACCAGATCGTGCCCGCCGGTAACGCGCATCTGCTGGTGGACTTGGATGGACAAGAAAAATCGGTCCAGAACGAGCTGGGCACCCTGGAATCGTTGGTAAAAAAGCTTGGCGCTCTCAGCATTGATACCGCTTTCGGCGAGAACGAATGCGAGGCGCTCTGGGATTTGCGCCGCGGATTCTCTGAATCGCTGAAAGCGACTGGATTAACTAAGTTGAACCAAGATGTGACCGTGCCGCGCGGTCGCCTGGTTGATCTGGTAAAATTTGCGGCCGACCTGCAAAAGCGATCCGGATTCCCTATCGCCTGTTTTGGCCATGCGGGCGACGGTAACATTCATGTCAATGTGATGGTGGCCGATCCTGAGAAGTCCGAAAACCATCAACGGATGGACGAGACGCTGGACGCGCTATTCGAACAAATCATTGCTTGGGGTGGAGCTATTACCGGTGAACATGGGATTGGGTTGGCAAAAAAACGTTGGTG
>DASUWQ010000502.1:0-4978 GCA_036378375.1 Chthoniobacterales bacterium | reverse complement strand
GGGAATGTTCCTCTTTCTAGGCTCTGCTCTATTGGGATGTGTATGGTGGGTGTGCATCAAGGACGACCCGAATCGCACTCGGTGACTTTGATCAAACAACGACGTCGGCTTTCTTTTGGCTAAATCATTCGGCGAAAAACGGCGGTACCCCTTAGCCCAAAATTTCGCGCTGGAAGTTCTGACGTCGCCGTATTTGCGCACTTGGTGGTCGGGCTTTGGTTTGGCGTCTCCGACTCCGTTCTCCCTCCTCGGCCTTGTGGCTTTCGGGACTTGCTAATTACGAGGCTTTCGGGGAACATTGCATAGCAATATGAAATCCATGGGCTGGTCCCGGTTCAGTTGGGAGGTCAAAGATCTTCCTGAAACCAGCCGGTACATCATCACCGAGACTTACGGCCTCCGCACGGCGAGCCGCCAGGAGAAGGCATTGATTCAGCAGGTTATTAATAGCTGTTTCGCTCAGGAGTCGTGTTGGAATGATGTCGCCTCCAAACTCATGCCCCGATTACAGCAGGAAGTGGAGGATAAATTTGCTCACCATCGCGAGAGCGATTGTTTGCTTCTCACGCACGGGAATCGAGTTATTGCCGCATCGGTGATCGATACCAGCCGGAGCAGTGATAACCATTTGATCACGGGTCCCTGCATCACTGTGGAATACCGCAATCGTGGGTTTGGTGCCCTCCTGCTCAAAGAATCACTGTTGATGGCGGCTCAAGGCGGCGCCGAAGTGCTGTTTGGCATTACCCGTACAAACAGCCCAGCGGCAAGGTTTGTGTATCCCAAGTACGGCGGCGTATCCGTTCCTTACGAATTTGACCTTGGCCAATCCAGTGTGAGTCACTGGCGGGTCGCTTAGGGCGTGAGCCCCAATTTGGTGGGGCGAGGCTCCGGAAAGACTGCTGGTGTTACCAGGGAAACCAGCGGACACAATTAGCGTGGTTGGTTGGGCCTGGAAAACGTGCCGAGCCGTGGAGTATCGCAGGTCCACGGCTCGGCGCGTTTATCGGCCTAACAACACGGTGGTGACTGGTATCCGCCAATTCGCTCTGGTAGCACCAGCAGTCCTGCGGGAGCCTCGCCCCACCAAATTAGAGCTGCATCTGGTTTCCAACCATGAATACCGCACGATGTGGAAGCTTTTTGCCGAGCTCCAAGCGCGCGGCTATCGGCGTCTGGGACTTGTGAATCGGCGCGATCACGACGAACGGGTCGATCACAATTGGCTAGCTGCCTATCTCGTCGAACAGAACCAACTCCATCGCAAGAACCGTCTACCACCGCTGATCCTCGACCGCTGGGACGCCCAAGCATTCTTAACCTGGTTCATGGCTCATCGCCCAGACGCGATCGTGACTCGGTTGCCCGAAGTTTTGGCTTGCTTGAGAGCAGCCGGTCTTCGAATCCCAGCCGATGTCGGAGTTGCTTTTCATTCTCTGGATGAAGGGCGCAAAGGGTTGTCGGGGATGAAAAAGAACTCGTTCCAGATCGGAGTCATGGCAGTCGATTTCCTGGTCGATATGTTGCACCGCAACGAACGGGGCGTACCGGCGATACCTTATCGGCTTATGGTGGAAGGGAACTGGTGCGAAGGGAAAACCGTGTTCGGTGACCGGCGGACTCGGCAGAAGCTTGTTCGCCGGTCAACAGTTTGACTAAGACGGCTCGTTGCCGTTTTTATCCGCGTCACTAACCTGGATTCCAGGATACCGCATTTTAATTGCCGGCAACCGCTGATGAATCCCCCAGAAATGCATAGCCTCACGCTCGATGCCGTAGAAAGCTGCGTGCGAACCGTTGCTAAAATCTCTTTAGATAACGAAAAGTTTTTTTGTGACTTGGACGGCGAAATGGGAGATGCCGATTTCGGCAAGACCCTGGCCGATGGTTTTCGAGCCGTTTTGCGTCAAATAGACGAGGGGATCGATCGATCGTCGATTGGAACGTTTTTGATGAAAGTAGGTTCGACGTTTGCCGGAAGCGCCGTCGGCACCACCGGACCGATGTGGGGCACGGCATTTCTTCGAGCGGGGATAAATTCCAAAGAAAAGCAAACGATCAATCTTGGTGATCTCGTGGTGATGGGCCGCGCGGCGATCGCTGGTATCAGGGCCCGAGGCAACGCCAGTCAAGGAGACAAAACCTTGCTAGATGCGTTGATCCCGGCCGTCGACAAGTTAGAAGAATATGCGCGTCAGGCGCCAGAAGACTTAGCGCCTGCCGTCCAGGCGGCGGCTTCAGTGGCAGAGGACGCCATTGAAGGCACCCGACAATGGCCGGCCAAGCGCGGACGCCAATCTTACGCCGGTGACCGCACCATCGGAACCCTCGACCCAGGGATTGTTGCGGTGGCCATGATGTTGCGAGCCATAGCCGTGCAACTTGGTTCCCAACCTACCCAATAAGAATCGCATTCCCAGCATAACCCCCCAATAAAGGAATTCCCCACCAATGAATAAATTCATGAATGCCCCTGAGAACTTCGTCCCCGAAATGCTCGAGGGCATCGCATTAGCCAATCCTGGCAAACTGAAATACCAGCCGAAATTCAATTGTATTTATAGAGCGGATCGTCCGAACGATAACTTCGTTTCCGTTATTCAGGGTTCCGGAAGCGGTCACGAGCCGGCCCACGTCATGGCGGTGGGTCCGGGCATGCTGGATGCCGCTTGTCCAGGCAATGTATTTGCGGCTCCGCCAATGGAGTACGTACTCGAATGCACGCGCCTCATGAATTCGAAGAAGGGGGTTTTGCATTTGATCAACAATTACACCGGTGACCGGGCGGCCTGGGAGATGGCGCGCGAAATGGCCGAAGCTGAAGACCTCAAGATCGGAGTCGTGCTTATTAACGACGATGTGGCGGTGATGGATAGCGCGTATACGGTCGGCCGGCGTGGAGTCGCGGGTAATTTCTTTGTCATTAAGGCTTGCGGAGCCGCTGCCGCCAAAGGCGCTGATCTGGCGGATCTGGTGAAATTAGGGGAGAAGGTGCTCAGTGTGGTTCGAACGATGGGTGTCGCGATTACAGGCTGCACTCCTCCGGGTAAAGATAAACCCATCTTCGAGCTGGCGAGCGGAGAAATGGAAATGGGCGTTGGGATCCACGGAGAAAAAGGCCGGCGCCGCGCTCCGTTACCAAACGCTGACGCGGTGGTCGACGAGCTCTTCGATGCGGTTTCCAAAGATCTTCCTTACAAAAGGGGAGACGAAGTTGCTCTCATGATCAATGGACTAGGCGGAACTCCCCCCAGCGAACTCTATCTATTATATCGGCGGGCGGCCCAGCGTTGCGCAGATGCTGGATTAAAAATAGCGCGAAATTACGTTGGGAACTATTGCACCTCGTTGGAGATGGCCGATTTTTCTCTCACCTTGCTACGGCTTGATGACGAGCTAAAACAACTGCTCGATGCTCCAGCCGAAATCGCGGTTCGGACTTTTTGAACCGCCGTTTCGCCGCGTCGCCCCCTCCTAGCCTCCTAGATTCTCCACCCTTATGTCTGTCGTCGCTCTCAAAGAGATCTTGGATCGGGCTTTTGAAAAACGTTACGGTGTTGGTGCGTTCAACATCGTAGACGACCTGACTATGATGGCGGTTTTGGACGCAGCCTCCGAGACCCGTTCGCCCGTTATCATCCAGGTCTCGGTCAAGACCGTTAAATTCTGGGGCGCGCGTTTAATCCGGCAGACCTTTGCTGAACTTGCATCGCAGCGTCCGATTCCGGCGACTCTTCACCTTGATCATTGCCCCGACGTTTCAATGATAAAAACCTGTCTCGAAGCTGGGTGGAATTCAGCTCTCTTTGACGCCTCGAGTCTGACCTATGAAGAAAATCTGCGTCAGACTACCGAAGTTGTTCATTTCGCGAGAAAACTAAGCGCAGGAGTCGAAGGCGAGTTGGAAGCGGTCAAAGGGGTTGAGGATGGCGTTGGCGGCGATCTAGAAGGTGAGCTCGTTCCAATCGAAAAATGTGTCGAGTTTATCGAAGCAACCGGGATCGATTGTTTTGCTCCCGCGATTGGTACTGCTCACGGGATGTATGCTACTGAGCCGGTGATTAACTTTGACCGGGTAAAGGAGATCACCGCCCGCAAGCCGGTTCCGATTGTTTTACACGGTGGCACCGGTTTGTCCGACGATACGTTTCGGCGACTGATCCAAAACGGGTGTGCCAAGGTTAACATCTCCACAAAACTGAAGATGCAATTTGCCGATGGCTTCCGAACCTACCTCGAGAATAAGCCGAAGGAATATGATCCGTTGAAATTACTGAAAGCCGTTCAGCAAGACGTTAAAGGCATGGCCGCCGGATTCATGAACATCTTCGGCAGCGCGGGGCAAGCCTAACGATCCAGAATGACAAATGACAGATTGCCAATGACCAATACCGGGACTCTCGAGGCGCGTACAAAAAGAGCCTCATTTGTCATCTGTCATTAAAAACATGAAGGCCTTGATTTTCGACTGTGATGGCGTGTTAGCAGACACCGAGCTACATGGTCACCTGGTTGCGTTTAACCGCATGTGGCAAAAGGCAGACGTTCCCTGGCGTTGGAGCGAGCAGCAATACGCAGAAAAGCTGGGGATCGGCGGTGGCAAAGAACGAATGCAGGCGCTATTTACCGAGCCGGAATTTCAGGCTGTTTACCCGGTCCCGACGGATGAACCGGCCCAAAAGCAACTTTTGGCGGAATGGCATGCTAAAAAAACCGCGATCTATCAAGAGATCGTCGCATCTGGAAATGTGCCGGGGCGAACTGGGGTGAAGAGATTAGCGGAAGAGGCGTTAGCCGCCGGTTGGCGGCTGGCGGTGGCATCAACTTCTGCTAAACCTTCAGTCGATGTAGTACTCCGGTTCACCGTCGGAGAAGCGACCGCTGCACAGTTCAAGATCTTCGCCGGAGATATCGTCCCCCAAAAGAAGCCGGCCCCGGACATCTATCTATTCGCGTCACGCGAATTGGGTGTTCCGCC
>DASUWQ010000501.1:0-6584 GCA_036378375.1 Chthoniobacterales bacterium | reverse complement strand
CTGTGCACGGTCAAAAGCGGCTCCCCTCCAGACGCTGGGCGAGCTCACGGGCCAATCTGTCATCTGTCATCTGTCATTTGTCATCTGTCATCCCAAACGACGCCTAGACGCATCATTTGGAATCTTCCGTCCACGGCTTGTTAGCCTGGTAATACACCAGGCGCCGTTGAAACTGCGGGATGTCATCCGGCTCGCCGGCTAGAATCGCTTTTCCTTCCCAGCGTTGGGCGGAAGCAAAATCGCCTTGGATCGCGTACGCCGCTGCTAAAACGTCCAGAACGCTCGCATCTTTTTCGTGCGCCAATTTAGATGCTTCGGTTGCCAGCTGCATTGCGGCAGCGGGATTATGGATCCTCGGATCTTTTGTCGTAGCGTACAGCCAGGCCGCACCGGCTCGGCTATAAGGGTCTTTCGGGTCGCTTTTGGCCGCCTCGAGAAACGTATTTACTGCCTCCGCCTTTTTACCCAGCCGGCTCTGGGCATTGGCTTTCAGAATCTGCAGCTGACAAACATTCAACCGGTTGGCATCTCCGTTGTTGGTCTGCAACGCATGGTCAACTGCGTCAATCACATCTTTATGCCGATTTAAGTTCGCCGCGGCGGCTGCGCGCGCTGCGTATAACCACCAGCGTTCCGGATGCTGTTTTACAGCCTTGGTTGCAAAATTGTAGGCGTCTTTCCACAGTCCATTTTCGCAGTACACTCCGAACTCACTCGCCTCCGCTCTTTCCTCAGGCGTGAATTTATGGCCCGGCGGAAAAATCTCGTCAAAGCTTTGGGTTGGAGCAGGCCCCTGGCCTTTCCGCGCGATTCGATGCCTCGATAAGCGATGCATCTTCGCAGCCTGGCTCTTTTTCGATTTTTGGGTGCTCGATGAAGCCGACGCCTCCGAGACCGCGCTCAGAAGGCACATCGTCAGCAAAAAAATTCCTGTAATCCTAGAAACAAATCTCACTTTTCCAGCTTTGAATCGGTAAATCTCTCACCCGGATCTCGATGTTTTACAACCTGCCTCTGAGAGAGTTTTGTTATCGCTCTAATTGACTAAACGCCCGAGAAATCTGCCGCAGACCTAAGCAGACGTCACGATTTTTTGGTTTTTTCTTTTTCGCCTGCATATTGTACCAAATCTCCTCACTATGATTGCGGGAACTTCAAGCCGCGACGTTACGGTTCAAGATCGTCTTCGCGGCGCAGTTTGGGGCCAATTCGTTGGTGACGCTGCCGCCCTGGGCACACATTGGATTTACGATCTGCAAGAGCTCTCAGCTCAATTTCCAGGCGGAGTTGTTGGTTTCGAAAGTCCTCACGCCGGACACTATCACGAAGGAAGGAAACCTGGTGACCAGACCCATTATGGGGACGGCGCCTTGGTCCTCCTCGAATCGATAGCCGAGGTTGGAGGCTTCGATGCTCGTGCTTACGGGAAGCGATTTGTCGACACGTTCGGGTCACCCAATTACCGGGGTTATCTGGACAAGGCGACTCAGGGCACTTTGGAGAATTATCGACGGTTCTGTGAGACTAACCCTCCCGACCGTTATGGTTTCCAAGAAGGCGCTGACGACGATCAACTCGCGAATGCGTCGCGGCTTGCCAGCCTGGTGACCCGTTACTGGCGGGAGCCTAACCTGCCGGACCTGGTGGAAGTAGCGACCAAGGTTTGTCAGAACAACCCGACAGCGATCGGGTACATGAAATTTAACGGTCTGCTTTTGGTAGAGCTTTTGTTCGGCAGGGACATTCATCGGGCGCTGAACAATGCTCAACTGAGACTAGATTTCGTGGCTCCTGCTCTCAGCCCGGAGATCCGCCAGAAAATACAACAGGCGCTCGGTGAAACATTCGAAGAAGTAACGGAAGCGACCTTGACGTTCGGACAGGCTTGCCCGCTACCTCAAAGCTTTCCATCGGCACTCCATGCTTTCTTAAAGCACAGCGACGATTTTGAAACTGCCATACTAGCAACTCTACGAGCTGGCGGCGACAACGCCGGACGCGCCGCGATGCTCGGCGCCTGGCTAGGCGCACACCTCGGCATCGACGCCATCCCAAAAGATTGGCGCTCCAAGCTTACCGCTGAGTCGCGTATCTCGGCAGCACTCGATCGCATTCTGCTGGACGAGAGTTAATGAAGGAGGACGTGATTAGTGATTGGTGAGTGGTGATTAGTGGGAAAACCGCTATCGCCCCAGCTCTCTCAGCGGAATTTTCGATCCGACGATGGTTGGCATCTTGCTGCCGGTCTTCTCAGCGACCTTCAACCAGTCACCAATCACTAATCACCAGTCACCTTCCCTATCGCCGTTGCCTGCCATACGAAACGCCACGGCTCGTCCGGTATCCTTTGACCGGTTTTAGGGTCTGCTTGGCTTCATCAAACAGGGCGGTATAAACGTAGGGAAAATCCTTCAGCTTGACTCGGGGTACCTTTTGGTCAATCAAACGCTCGATATCGAGCATGGCTTTCAGCTCCTCTGCTGTGACCAAGGTAAAGGCGTCTCCAGCTTGTTCAGCCCGGCCTGTACGCCCGATACGGTGAACATAATCTTCCGGATGAAGAGGGATATCGTAGTTCACCACATGGGTGACGCCGGCGATATCAAGTCCGCGTGCGGCAATATCCGTCGCCACCAAGACTTCATAGGTGCCCTTCTTAAACCCCTCCAGCGCTGCGATCCGCTCCCGCTGGTTCCGGTCTGAGTGAAGTACAGCAACCGAATGTTTTAGCGTCTTCAGCCGGTCAGAAATTTCATCGGCAGCCTGCTTCGTTCGCGTAAAAATGATCACACTTTCGTAGTGAGTTTGCTCCAACAATTGAACGAGCAGATCAAACTTTTGAGCCGAAGCCACCGGATAGAACGCGTGGGTGACCGTTTCAGCGGCGGCTCTCCTGACGCCGATGTTAATCACGACAGGATCCTTTAAGACCCACGATGCCAAGCCATCGATCTCAGGGGGGATCGTTGCCGAAAACAGAAGCGTTTGTCGCTGTTTCGGACAGAGTTCGACGATCTTACGGACATCCGGCAAAAAACCCATGTCCAACATGCGATCGACTTCATCCAGCACGAGAATCTCGATCGACCTCAAATCCATCAATCCTTGTTGCTGCAGGTCCAGCAATCGGCCCGGAGTTGCTATAATTATATCGACCCCAAAATTGAGTAGCTTTTTCTGGCGGTCGTACCCGACCCCACCATAGAAAACCCCGATCTCAGCTTCGCTAAAGCGGCCGTAATACTGGAACGCGTCTTCGACCTGCAACGCCAGCTCTCGCGTTGGTTCTAAAACCAAACAACGAGGGCCTTTGCGCTCACCGAGTAGAGTCAGGATCGGCAGCGCAAAAGCGGCCGTCTTGCCGGTGCCGGTTTGAGCCGATCCGATCAGGTCTTTCTTCTCAAGAATTAAAGGAATGCAGCGCTCCTGAATTGGCGTCGGTTCGACATAGCCCAGTGACTGCACTCCGTGCACCACCGCGTCTGAAAGACCAAGATTCTGAAAACTCATTCCGGGCCTGAACTATCAGGCATTCGCCTGAAATCGCAAATGATAGCAGGAGGAGCGGCCGGAAGAAGCGAAACGGCGAGCCGGCGAAAGGGCGAATGGGCGAATGGCGACACGACGATAAGATGCTCCCGACTCGCCCATTCGCCGCATCGCCGCGCCGAACGCCAAACGCCGAACGCTTTGCTTTCTCCTCCCCTTCACGCTATTCGAGGGGAGTGACGAAAAAGGTCTTATTCATCTGCACCGGAAACTTTTACCGGAGCCGTTTCGCCGAAGCCGTCTTCAACTTCCACGCAGACCAGCGAAAACTTCCTTGGCAAGCTTACTCGCGAGGGTTGGCAATCCATTGGGCCAACGGCTTTTTGTCGCCGTTCACAGAAGCTGCGCTATCCGAGCGTCAGATCCCTGTCAGCCACACTGGCCCAGAGCGGATCCAGCTCACAGAGAAAGACTTAGAATCAGCTGACCTCCGAATCGCTTTGGATCGCGCGGAGCACCTTGATATGATGGAACAACAATTCCCGAATTGGACGCAGCGGATTGAATACTGGGACGTTCCAGATATGCCAGGGGCTCTGCCCGAAGTAGCCTTGCCCTCTATCGAAAGCCAGATTCTCCACCTCTTGGATCGCTTAGCCAATGAGCCTTGAGTTTAATCTTCCCGGTATTCAAAAGATTGGTAGTGGTAAGGTAAGAGAGATTTTCGACGCCGGAGACCAAGCGGTCATCGTTTCCACCGATCGCATCTCCGCTTTCGATTGCATTCTACCGGAGCCGATCCCGGGAAAAGGGATGGTCCTGAACCAACTCTCGGCTTACTGGTTCCAGAAGTTTTCGAATACTGCTAACCACTTCGTATCAACCGCCGTTGAGGAGTTCCCGAAAGAATTTCAACGGTACTCCGCAGAACTGGGCGGCCGTTCTATGCTAGTCCGTAAAGCGCGGCCGTTGCCCGTCGAATGCGTCGTTCGCGGGTACTTGGCAGGATCGGCTTGGAAAGAATATCAAGCATCCGGAGAAGTGAACGGGCAACCTCTGCCGGGCGGTTTGAAACTCGCCTCTCGCCTCCCTGAAGTCTTGTTCACTCCATCTACTAAGGCACACACCGGTCATGACGAACCCATTTCCTGGAGCCAATTTGCTGACTTAGTAGGCCCTCGATTGGCCCCGCAAATTCGCGACATCAGTCTCTCGCTGTTCACTGAGGGTAGCGACTTCGCCTACTCCCGCGGCATCATCGTAGCCGACACTAAGTTCGAGTTTGGAACGATCGACGACCAATTGGTACTTATCGATGAATGCCTGACTCCGGATTCATCCCGGTTCTGGCCCGTTGCCGGTTACGAGGAAGCAACTAATCCGCCAAGCTTTGACAAACAATTCGTGCGCGACTATCTGGAGTCTGTCGATTGGAACAAACAACCGCCCGCCCCGAATTTACCTGCTGAGGTAGTAGAGAAAACAGCTCAAAAATACCAGGATGCCTTGGTAAGATTGACGGGTTATCGGTTGGCCTCTCGCTAGTGTTTAATCGCTTGATCATGATCGACCTGGAAAAACATTTGCCAAAAAAGTGCGCATTCGATCCTAAGAAAATTGTGGTTACCCCGGGGCGGCCCGTTGCTTTGGCAAAGGATTTCGAGACCGATTACACCGGCACCTATAAAGCCAAGAAAGACGCGGAAGCCGATCTGGCAACGAATGTGCAACGGCTGGCGGATCAGCAGGACCTTTTATATGCGAGTGACACCTACTCGGTCTTGATCCTGTTTCAGGCAATGGACGCCGCCGGCAAAGACGGCACCATCAAACACGTCATGTCCGGTATTAATCCCCAAGGCTGTCAGGTGCAGAGCTTCAAGGTACCGTCCGCTGAAGAGCTCGATCATGACTACTTGTGGAGAACGACCCGCAGTCTGCCTCGGCGCGGTCAGATTGGTATTTTCAACCGCTCTTATTATGAGGAAGTCTTAGTGACTCGAGTCCATCCCGAGATTCTCGGACGCGAGCACTTGCCGGCGAAACTCGATAAAAAGAATATCTGGAAACAGCGTTTCGATGATATCAACAACTTCGAGCGTTACCTGACCAATAATGGAACGGTGATCCTGAAGTTCTTCCTGAATGTTGCCAAGGACGAACAAAAGAAACGCTTTCTGAAGCGGATTGAAGAAAAAGAGAAGAACTGGAAATTTTCTGCGTCCGACATTCGCGAACGCCAATTCTGGCCTCAATACATCAACGCGTACGAACAGGTCTTCACCCACACCAGCACTCCCTGGGCGCCTTGGTTCGTCATTCCCGCCGATCACAAATGGTTTACCCGGCTCTGTGTTTCGCAAGTGATCGTGGCAGCCCTCAAATCCCTGGATCTCCGGTATCCGACAGTCCCGACAAGTAAAGCGGAAGAGCTGGAGAAAGCGAAACAGGAGCTTCTCAGCGAGAAGTAAATGCATTTTGAAGTCCTCTGTACCGACCTCGTATCCCGTGCCCGCCGCGGTCGCCTGAAAACGGCTCATGGAATAATCGAAACGCCGGTATTCATGCCGGTAGGAACCCAAGGAACCGTCAAAGCCACCACTCCAAGCGAATTATTGGAGGTAGGCGCTCAAGTTATCCTGGGGAATACCTACCATCTCTTTCTACGGCCTGGTTTGGAAGTCATTCAGCATTCCGGCGGTCTTCATAAATTCATGGGCTGGGACCGTCCGATCTTAACGGACAGCGGTGGGTTTCAGGTCTTTTCGCTCTCCAAGTTGCGGCGGATCACGGAAGAAGGAGTCCATTTTAACAGCCACATCGACGGCTCGCCCTGTTTCCTTAATCCGGAAATCTCCATGCAGGTCCAGCAGACCCTTGGTTCGGACATCGTGATGGCCTTCGACGAATGCCCCCCTTATCCTTGCGAATACGAATATGCTGCCAATAGTCTCGACCGAACCTTGCGCTGGGCGCATCGCGGTCGAGCTTGGGCTGAACTAAGGCGCGACGGTGCGACCCCGCTGGTATTCGGAATCGTCCAAGGAGGAATCTATCAGGACCTCAGAGAAAAAAGCGCCCGCGGTTTGGTCGAC
>DASUWQ010000500.1:0-10002 GCA_036378375.1 Chthoniobacterales bacterium | reverse complement strand
AATTACGACTATCTGCCTGATCCGGAGGGAGTGCGGCGTAAGTTTTGGGCAGACTGAATAGACCGAGCCACACCAGGACGGCGAGCCAGGGGATCAGGAGGAGGTTGCTCCGATTGGTTTTCATAGTGTTAGGCTGATGGGTCATTCGATCGGTGCGTTGGAACGCTTTCAGATAGGGTTAGTTGATGTTGAAACACCGTAATCGAAGGGAGGATCGCGATGCATCGTTTGAGCTTAAGCATGCAGAATGCCATGTTCGCATGGTGAGGAAGTTCCAACGCCCGGTAGGCGGGTCTTCCGAGGAAAAACGAAGCGACGCGGCCAGCTAAATCTATCTTTAACCGTGTTCGCTGTAGGGCTTCGCCGTTCCAATACTGGGAATAGATTCGCCGTTTGTGAGACGACATTCGCTGCAGATCATAGGCGACGACCTCAGAGGCTCCTCGAATAGCCAATAGCCGCCGGCAGAAATTGCTCGTTACCATTCAACTTGGCTATTGGCTATCGACTATCGGCTATTCGGTAGCGAGCCTCGGGCGAGCTACCGTTGAGTTGCAGGCTTCATTTGAAATTGTTGGCATAAGCCGGTAACACCTCACCATGCCCGAAATCCCTCCGCTCTGCCTGAACCGAATAATAGCGCCCCAGTTGCCTTTGCCGGAGTTTTTTCAGTTCGCAAATGATTTGGGTTTCAAATATGTCGAACTTCGAAACGATCTGGCCGGAAAAGAGACTTTGGATGGTTTAGCGGACGACGCTGTGCGGCAACTCTTGGACGGGACCAGGATCAACCCGTTGACGATCAATGCGCTCTCTCGGTTCGAAGATGTGCGAGCGCTAGATGCAAATCTGGTAAGGCTAAAAGGGTTAATTGCTCAAGCTAAGCGGATAAATTGTTCGCAGATCGTGCTCTGCCCGTTGAACGAGGCCGGTGACTCTCGCAGCCCTGGCCAAAGAGCAGATCAACTGGTCACGGCCTTAAATGCGTTTGGGCCACTATTTGCCGAAGCAAACATGACTGGGCTGATTGAGCCTCTGGGTTTTTCCGTCTCGGCTTTGCGAACGAAGAAGGAGGCACTCGCCGGGATCTCTCAATGTGACTACCCGGGGTCTTACAAACTCCTCCACGATACCTTTCATCACTGTTTAGGTGAAGAAACGGATTTTTTTCCAGCGGAGACCGCCTTGGTTCACGTTTCTGGCGTGCTGCCGGGTAAACCGAGAGCAGCGATTACCGATGCGGATCGTGTCCTGGTTACTGGCGATGACATCCTTGATAACCGAGGCCAAGTGGCAACCCTGTTAAACAGAGGGTACACAGGTCCATTCTCATACGAAGCGTTCTCGCAGGAAGTGCAGAGCCTCTCGGTTGCGGCGCTCAAGATTGATCTTCAGATGAGCATCCAGTATCTCTTTTCGTAAAGCGCATTTTTTCGTTCGCGACTCTGTCGGACCAGAAGATTCAACATCCGCAGGAGTGCCTAATCCTGAGCTCTGGCTCTAAGAACATCCTGACCGGTCGGCGTTGCGGCGCCTTGATTCGCCGCAACAAGAGCTTGATCGCGCGAATACCCATCTCTTGACAGGGCTGCGCCAGGGCAGTCAGGCTAGGATCAAAACTGTCGGCCCATTCAAAATCATCGAATACCGCAATTGCGATGTCTTTCGGGATACGCCGGTTAATAGCTTTTAACGCCCGCACCATCCCTAGTGTCATCTTGTTGTTCGCTGAAACGATCGCGGTCGGAGGTCTAGGTAGCCGCATCAATCGCAATACCGCCTGGTAAGCCGGTTCGATTTCGGACTCTCCGCATTCCAAGAAGCCTTCATCGAATGGCAAACCCGCCTCTTTCAAGCCTGCCTGGTACCCCTCCTGCCGTTCGATTGACGTCGCCAAACCCTTGAGTCCTGAGACTAGACCGATGCGTTTGTGACCATGTGCGGCCAGATGCGTCACAAGGCTTTGCATCGCTTTTCGATTCTCAACCAGAACCTGATCGAACTGCCCATCGATCGCGCGATCAACGAAAACCGCCGGAATCTGATGCTTTTCCAGGTATTTTACGGCGCGGTTGTCCGGGTCAGGTACGTGCGCCAGCACCATCCCGTCGACCCGCCTTTCATGTAGCGCACGAATTACCTCCAATTGGTGGTCGGGTTGATCCGCGGTATCGGTAAGAAAAAGAAAGTAACCGCTACGGGTACATTCGGCCTGCATGCCGCGCACCACCTCACCAAAATAAATGTTGGTGATCGCTGACAATGCGACACCGATCGTGCTGGTTCTCGCTTGAGCGAGCGCACGAGCCAGGATATTCGGGATGAATCCCAGCTCGTCAATCGCATTGTTAACCGCCTCTACAGTTTCCGGCGCTACCGTCCGTGTCTTGTTGAGGACGTGCGATACGGTTGATATCGATACCCCGGCTCGATGCGCCACATCTGCCATCCTTATCAACGTTTACCCTCCATTGCGATAGTGGAGATCGATATCACTCGCCGCCATCTCATTCGGATCAAAACGCAAAATCGCCTACGTTTTGCGGCGTAACGATTATGGCAGGCCCAAGGACAACTTCACCCTTCGCACCAATGGCGAATTTTCCGAGGCGTCCGGCCTCAAAGCTCTCGCCTTCTTTGCCGGTGATTTTACCTTGGGCTAAGGCTTGGGCGGCATAATAAGTGAGATAACCCAGATCTTTGACGTTCCACCAGATATCCTGGCATTGTCCCGCCACGATATATTTCTTGATTAAAGTTGCTGGCGCGAGACCGGTCAGCTTGATCTTATCCAGGCGGCCGGCCTGTTCCAACGCTCTGGCTGCCGCCGGCAATCCGATCCCAGCCGGAATGATGATCCCCTTCAAATTCGGGAAAGCTTCTACCAAGGCGAGCGCCTGTTGTTGGTTCACCTGTTCGCTCTCTTGTCCGTAGGCAATTTGAACCAACTTCATCCCGGCATACTTTGAATCGGAGGCCATTTTCGCCTTCATGAAATCGATCCAGGCGTTTTGGTTGGTGGCCGTCGGCGTAGACGATAGAATCGCGAATTCACCCGTTCCGATCATGTTATGCATACTGTCCAACATCATGGCAGCAAGTGAGTCACCCTTGGCCTGATTGATAAATAAGCTGCGTGCTTCGGGAGCAACATCCGAATCAAAGGAAATCACGCGCACCCCTTGCTGCGCTGCCCGCTTTAGCGCAGGCGCTACCGCGTTCGCATCATTGCCTGCAATCGCGATAACGCCAACTCGTTGCGCGACCAGATTGTTGATAAACTCGATCTGTGCTTCGGCAGTGGCCTGGGACGGCGCTTCCCGAATGGCTTTGCCACCAATCTCCTTTTGCGCCTCTTCGGCACCGGTCTGCGCGACTTGAAAATAGGGATCAGTGTCCAGTTTGGGTAAAAACCCGACTGTGACCGGCCCTTTGGCGGGTTCCGCGGCGAAGGCTGCGCTCGAGAAAATGAATGCACCGGTAATGGCTGCACTTAGTAGCGTTGATTTATGCTTCATGGTTGTTCTGGGGTATGATCGTTTAGGGAAGAGAATGGTTCTCGCTGCCAGGCTTTGGGCGGGCGGCGGTTGAAAGCAGAGACCGGAAATGATCCAGCAGCAGATTGCTAGAATTGCTTAAGAGCAGAGAAATAATCAGGATCAGCCCGATCACGGTGCCTTGAGCGTCTCCGCCGATCTGACTTAACCCAAGAACGTTCCTGACGATTGCGATCAAGCAAAGCGCCCACAGAACGCCGGTCAACCGGCCCCGCCCTCCAAAGACATTAATCCCTCCTAGGAGGACGATGGTGATGACATCGAGCTCGAATCCGACCGCATTGTTCGCTCGGGCATTGGCTAGGCGTGCCGTAAAGACCACCCCGGCGATGGCGCAGATCAGGCCGCTGAGAACAAAAAGCCAGAAACGTTGTTTTTGAGTTTTAACCCCTGAATAAAGGGCGGCATCGGGGTTCCCCCCAATCGCGTAAATTCGTCTACCGATTGGCGTACGTTGTAGTACGACCGCGAAAAGCGGCGCCAGGATCAGAAACGGCACGATCGTCCACGGCAGGGGAGTTTCACCTACGTTATTGATGCCGAAGTCGGTCAGAGCATCCGGAAACTGGTTGATCGAACGGGAGCCGATCAGGATATAGCCGATCCCGCGAAACATCGCGAGTGTACCCAAGGTCACCACCAAAGAAGGGAGACCCAGCCAGGTAACCATCAGGCCATTGAAGGCACCTAAAACTCCACCAAATAGCAGAACGATGAAGATAGCGGGCAAAAGTGGCACGCTGGCTTGCACCAACATCCCCAGCGCCACGCTAGTGAGAGCTAACATGCTGGCTACCGACAAATCAATCTCCCGACCGATAATCAGGAGCACCATGGGTAGCACGATCAACGCTTTCTCGGACATGCCAGCGACGGCCTGAGAAATATTGAAGCTGGTGGCAAAGCCTGGCACGAAGATCACCGCATATAGCACAAGCCCGATGGTCACGACTCCAAGGAAAGAGTCCCACGTTGCCAACCAACTAAGCCGTTTCATCGGTGCTTCCTCCGGAGGTGAGATTGGGAGCGCCGCGTGACGATTAAATTGATCGTCACGGCGCCCAGGATTACCAGCCCATACACGCCTTCCAGCCAGAGTGGATCGATCCGGATCAAAATAAGCCCATTCCGGATAATCAGGAGAGTGAGTGCTCCCAAAGTGATACCCAGCACTGTTCCTGCGCCGCCCCGGATCGCTACGCCGCCGACCACGACGCAAGCAATCACGGTGAGCTCGAATCCGGTAGCAACCCGAGCATCGATCGTGGCATATCGCGAGGCCCAGAGTCCGCCATCAAAGCCGGCTAATAGCCCAGCTACAGCAAAAGCACCTAGCACCCGGCGTTTCACCGGAATGCCGATCAACTCAGCGCCGTCGGGATTCGATCCAATCGCATAAAGTTCGCGCCCTAACGGCAGTGAACGAAGAACGAATGCGGTGACTAAAAGCACTCCGGCGGCGATAAAGACGAGGCCGGGGACACCAACTACTCGTCCCGTGGTCAGGTCAAGCCAAGCTTGCGGTACTTGGTCGGCGCTGATTTGTTTGCCGCCGGTCCACAAGCTGTCGATACCCCTGAAGACCGACAGTGTCCCTAGCGTCACTACAATCGCTGGTACTCGGCCGATCGTGACCACCGCGCCGTTCACTAACCCACACAGCAAGCCGATCCCGCTGGCAACCGCTAGTCCGGCAAAAACATTCAACTCTGGATGCGCATGCAGCGTCGTGGCTGCTCCATAGGCCGAAAGCCCAATGACGGACGCTACCGATAAATCGATGTTCCTGGTTAACAGGACCAGCATTTGAGCAACTGCGACAATGATTAACAGTGCGGCGTCCATCGACAGCGCCGTTAGGTTCGCACCGCTCAACATGCGCGGGTTAATGGCAGCGACCGGGAAAATGACGGCGGCCATGGCTGCTACCAATCCGAATTCCCGTTTGAGCAACAATCGTCGAATCGCCGAAACCAGCGGATTCAATGGCCTCGGGCTAGACGGTTCCTGGTGCGCCGGCAGACTGGTAGTGCCGGCCAGGTGCTTATCTCTGTTACCGTCCGAACCGTTTTCGCCGGCGGCATCGGTCGCCGCCTTAAGCATCCGTTCAGGAGTCGCATCCGCGCTCTCCACCTCATCCATGACCTGCCCCTCGCGCAAAACCAGGATGCGGTCGCTCATCCCAATCAATTCCGGCAGTTCAGACGAGATGAGAATAATTGCCATGCCGCTTCTAGCTAGGTCCGCGATCAGACTATGTACCTCGGCCTTCGTCTGGACATCGACGCCTTGAGTTGGCTCATCGAGGATCAATAGTCGGGGTTTAGTCGCCAGCCATTTTGCAACTACCACTTTCTGCTGGTTTCCACCGGAAAGAGTTTTGACCGGTTGATCGTAACTGCGAAACCGGAGTTTCATCCGCTCGAGATCAGGCCGAACCAAGCCCAGTTCCTTGGTTGCGCTGATTAGACCGGCAACGGTGGCTCGCTCGATTGTGGGTAAAGTTGCGTTCGACAAGATCGCTTGATCCATTACGAGACTTTGACCCAATCGATCTTCTGATAAGTAAGCGATCCCTGCTGCCATGGCGTCGCTCGGCGAACGGAATGAGATCGGTCTACCCACTAGCCGCATCGTCCCCTGGGTTGGCTGATCGATTCCAAAAATGACGCGCGCAATCTCAGTCCGGCCGCTACCGACTAGCCCTCCCAGCCCGAGTATTTCTCCTGTCCTCACGGCGAAAGAGACATCCGTGAAAACATCGCCCAAACCGAGTGCGGACACTTCAAAGAGGATCTCACCCGGCTGTGGGTCTTTTGCTGGATACATGCCGCTAAGGGATCGGCCGACCATCAACTGAACCGCACGATCCCGCGACATCGAGCTAACCGGCTCGGTAGCCACATGATGTCCATCTCGCAAGACGGTCACCCGGTCCGACAAGCGATAGATCTCCTCCATCCTGTGACTAACAAACATCATCGCAACCTGCCGGGTGCGCAGTTGCTGGATAACCAAAAACAACCGCTCCACTTCTCTTTGCGATAGAGCGGCTGTGGGCTCATCCAGGATCAAGACACGCGCTTCGGCAGAGAGAGCGCGCGCGATCTCAACCAATTGTTGTTCGGAACTGCGCAGGCGGTTCAATGGAACGCTCGGATCACAATCGAGACCGACCACGTCCAGTAGCTCTGCCGCTCGCCGTTGCATGGCGGCATGATCCAATCGGCGGAATTTGTCCCTTGGCATATGCCCGACGAAAACGTTCTCGGCCACACTGAGATCGCCGAACAGGCCCGGATGTTGGTGCACTACTGAGATACCGCGCCGGAATGCGTCCAGTGGTGAGGCCAGGTCGGTCGGAACATCGTCGAGGACAATTTCTCCCTGGTCAGGCCGATACAAGCCGCTTAGCAGCTTCACGCAGGTGCTCTTGCCGGCGCCATTCTCTCCCAGCAACGCCAGGACCTCGCCAGAGCGCAGATCCAAAGAGACGTCCTTCAAAGCCACCGTACCACCAAAAACCTTAGTTGCATTCCGCAGACCAAGGACGCTTTGACCGGTGCGCTTTTCAGATGCGAACTCGGTAGGCTGAAGATTCATACGGCTTTTTCGAGGTGTCGATCTGTCTACCGGAAGCGTCAGGAAGGTGAATCTAGGGAGAGGCGAGAGCTTCTGGGTTGAAGGACCGACGGTTTGGGAGGGAAGCGGGTGATGTTAGGTAACATGAGCAAACGCTTGCGCAAGCGCTTTCTTTTTGAGCCATCTAATTTCCTCCACCGGGTAGTTTCATCTTTCGAGTCGCTCCACTTCAAAAGCAGCTCATCTCGGGATAATGTCACTTCATGGATCTCGGCCGCGTGCTGCAACAGTACGACTCAGAAGTCCGGGCACAGCCGAAAGTGCGCTCGGGATTCGAAGTAGAGCGAACAGGGGGAGTCATCCGTCTGACAGGTCATTTCAATTTCATTTGCTCCTGGGATTTGGCGCTGGGTGCTGCGCACGACGCGGTCGCAAGTCAGGCTGCTTACTTTCGTTCCCGGGGTGAGAAGCTGATTTGGCGGGTCTACGAACATGACAAGCCAGCCGAGCTTAGTGGTTGCCTTGCCGAGGAAGGATTCGAGGCGGATCAGCCCGGCACATTGATGATTTTCGATCTTGTCAACGAAATCCCGGCGCCGGTCGCACCCTATATCGAGATCCGACGGGTTACTACAATAGCCGAGTTGCACGGCTTCATCGCAGCGTCCGAAGTAGCGTTCGGTCACGAGGAGAGTTGGCGGCTTGCTGCTTTTTCCAACCGTTTGGAGGATCCCGATTTGGCACTCTACGTTGCGTTGGTTTCTGGCAATCCGGTCGGTTCCGCTCACCTGGAGCTGGGATCGTCGAACTTCGGACTACTATTTGGAGGCGGCGTCAGTCCTGCCTATCGGCGACAAGGTCTATATCGCGCTCTGGTAGCCGCACGCGCCAAGGAAGCTAGGCGTTGGGGTTGTAGTTTCCTCGCCACCGACGCTCGCGAGACAAGCCGGCCGATCTTGCAAAAACTCGGCTTTATCTGTGCTGCCAGCGAGACGACTTGGGTGTTGCCTCCCCAGTGACGCTTGCGAAGTTTTCTGTGATGACACCGCGACTCTGGAAAATTGCTAGGCTCTTGTTTCTGCTCACGCTGGCAAATGGTGTTCCCGTCATCGGAAAGAAGCTGTTGGGCGCCCGGTTCTCTCTTCCGGTTGATAGCGGCACAATGGCGCCGGATCACCAGGCGCTATTTGGGTCATCAAAAACGCTTCGCGGAGTTCTACTGTCTGTGTGCCTTACTGCGGTAGCTGGACGGGTCTTAGGCCTCCCGTTCGGGACGGCGGCGCTGCTCGGGAGTGGTGCCATGGCAGGGGACCTTTTTTCGAGTTTCTGTAAGCGCCGACTCCGTCTCCCTACAAGCAGCCAGGCACTTGGCCTTGACCAGCTTCCGGAGTCACTTTTCCCGCTCTTGCTCTGCAGAAAGGCGTTCTCTTTGAGCGTAGTTGATCTAATCCTAGCCGTTACCGGTTTCTTTATAATCGAGATTGTAGGTTCCAAAGTTCTCCACCGGTTTCATCTTCGCGACCAACCCTACTAAGGGACCTTGTCATCCGTCGGTTGTTATTATGCTGTGTAAGGGTTCCAGGCTATGCAAAGTTATCTCCGGCAGATTATTCAATCTAACCGCTACGACCGACGAGCCAGCTCCGACCGAAGTATACCCGGACATACTGCCGTATACCCAAGGGCCGGCTCCTAGGCAGCGCGGTAGAGTCGAGTCCAGGGTAATTGGGATTGAGCCAGGCAAACAGATCTGGCCGCCATGTGTGTGTCCGCCAAGCAGCAGACCGAATCCGGCGTGTGCAGCTTGGCGATAGATCTCAGGAGTATGCGATAAGAGGATTGAAAAATCGCCGTGAGGAATGCCAGAAGCAGCTTTCTCAATATTATCCACCCGATAATAGTGAGCGTCATCGATCCCGGCGATATGGATACGCTGATCTTTTTGCACGATTGTTTCCGACTCATTTAGCAGCATCCGGATTCCCATTTCCTCCAAATCCGGCACCATTCGGATTGAGTCGTGGTTGCCTAAGACGCCGTACACCGGTCCTCTAATATGCGACCGCACTTTCGCTGTCTCGACCAGAGCAGCTTCGAACGGACCAAATGTTTTGCCGCGATAGTCACCTGTGAAAACGCAAAGGTCGTAACTGAGAGTATCCAGTATCTCTATCAAACGTCCCATCGCCGCCTCGCTCATGTCGGCATGTAAATCACTGATATGGAGGATAGTGTAACCTTTGAAAGCGATTGGGATATCAGGTCGCGCCACCACGTTATGCCGGACCTGGATCCGGGCTGCGTTTCTACATCCGCGTCGGTACAATCCCACCAACCTCAGAGAATTGCGGATGATAGAATGGATCGAGTACCAGTTTTCGATGTGAAAGAAATTGAGGCCTCCACCGAATATCCGTTGCTCATGTTCTGTTTCGATCCCTAGCCGCTGGCGTGCGTGGACGGGCCCAAGGCGTTGCTCCAGTTTCGCAGTGACATCCTGCATGGTTCTTAGGAAACATTGCACGGATGCCGCAGCAAGACGAGGCCGCGACCTCGGAACGTTCACATTAGCGCCAAAACCCCCGCTAGGATTAGAATTTGCTGGTAAACACAAGCGCGTCATCGGTACCCTGCTTAAGCTTTCCTAAATAGGACAGTTTGTATCTCGAAAGGATTCCCCCCATGAAGCCGTTTGCATTCTTTCGTGCAGCGTTCTCTGCACCTGCCTCCAAACTCAGCCTGGGCCTCACATTAGCCGGCATTTCAGTCTTCGGTTCAGCCGCGAGTTTTGCTCAGACACCTCCACCGGTTTATCCAGTGGTCGGACCCACCACGCATTTCGTTAATCAGGACGCCGTCCTCA
>DASUWQ010000499.1:0-19359 GCA_036378375.1 Chthoniobacterales bacterium | reverse complement strand
AAGGTAATCAGCGCTTTCTCATTGGTCTCGGATACTTTCTGGGTTCCGACCAACTGACCGTCCCGCAGAACCGAAACCCTGTCGGCCAGCTGGAAGACTTCTTCCATCCGGTGGGAAATATAAACAATGGTGACGCCATTAGCCTTGAGGCGCTGGATCAAGGCGAACAACTGAGCGGCTTCGCTTCGGGTAAGATAGCCGGTTGGTTCATCAAAAATAAGGAACCGGGTACCACGGGTCGCTGCGCGAGCGGTAGCAACCAATTGTTGTTGACCAATCGTTAGCGTCGATAGAAGCGCGGCGGCCGGAAGGTGGAACCCGATATCGTCAAGAATTTTCTGACCGGCCCGTATCATGTCACCATGCTGCAGGAGACCGAACCGCACTTTCTCATCACCCAGAAAGAGGTTAGCAGCCACCGACAGATGCGGGCAGAGGACAACCTCTTGGTGGACCGCATTGATACCAAGAGCGATCGCTTCATGCGGAGTCGCCAGCAAAACTGGCTTCCCTTCCCAGAAAACTTCCCCGCTCGACCGCGGATACACACCGGTCAGCAGCTTGATCAGGGTCGATTTGCCGGCGCCGTTCTCCCCGACAATGGCATGGATCTCGCCCGGCTCAAAAGCGAGATCAACTGCCTTCAGCGCGTGCGTCCCGCCGAATCGTTTATCCAACTTCTTAAGGACGAGCACAGGCGCGGCGGTTGCCACCGCGCCTTTTGCGCCATCTTTGCCATTCTCCGCCGGGTTCATCGGCAGTTCGCGGTAATGCCTGACTGGTACGTAGACCGCCCGGCTATTTCACTTTCGGATTCAAGAGCTCCTGAGACCGGGGACTATTCATATTCTCCTTGGTGATCAGGTTTGCGCCGGTGTCGACAGTCGCAGGCACTTTCTCTCCTTTGGATGCGGCTAACGCCGTCTTAACGCCGTCGTAACCCATACGGTAAGGATCTTGCACCACTAATGCGACGATCGTGCCATCCTTCAGGAAACCAACCAGCTTATCGTCATTATCGAAACCGACGAGCTTGATTTTATCCGCGGCTTTATTTTCGGCGATC
This sequence comes from Chthoniobacterales bacterium, assembly GCA_036378375.1. GTDB lineage: Bacteria > Verrucomicrobiota > Verrucomicrobiia > Chthoniobacterales > JAFAMB01 > JAFAVN01. The sequence goes on along the minus strand of DASUWQ010000499.1, from coordinate 18,293 downwards.
GCTTGACCGGCTCCTTGCGCCATAATCAGGTTCGAAGCAAACACACCGCGCAGGTCAGGATTGGCGGTGATAAGATCGGTCATAATATTCAATCCGCTGGTGGCCTGGCCATCCCCATATTTCTCGTCGACCAGCTTCAAGCCCGGGTACTTGGCAGCGAGCTGCTCTTTAAAGCCCTGCTTCCGCTGTTCCAGAGAACCGACCCCGGGGATCGACGTAATCAATGCCACTTGGCCTTCCGCTTTCCCATATTTCGCGGCAATCGCCGCCGCCAAACCATCTGCTGCCACCCGGCCCCCTTGGACGTTGTCGGTGGTCAAGAAAGAGGTGAATGCTTTTGAATCAGCGGCCGAATCGATCCCGATGATTTTCACTTTCTTGGCGGCTTCATCAATGGGTTTGCCAAGGGCGGCAAACTGAGTCGGTGCGATCACGATGGCGGCCGGATTTCCGGAAACGGCATTCTCTAGAATTGAGATCTGGCCGTTAATATCGGATTCCGACTGAGCTCCGAGCTCCGGTACATTGACGTTGAGATCTTGTCCGGCTTTACGAGCACCGGCTAATACGATCTGCCAATAGAACGACGTTGTATCCTTAACGATAATCGGAATAGTCGGCTTATCCGCCGCTGGCATTGAAGGCACCAGACCGACCACAGAAATCGCTCCCGCTAGCCCAACAAGGGTTCGGGAGCTCAGAAACGAGCTGAAGAGTTTCATTTGGGGGTGAGCTTGCTTAAATAACGCCGCAACTATGGATTTTAACCCGGTAGGACCGGCGTCTGCCATACCGGATGATTCTTAAATAAGCGATAACGCTTCTACAAACAAGGGTACAGGCTAAGTCCGTAAAAAATTCCTTCGTTCTGGGCAAGCGGATTCTTGGTCCGGCCAAGGCCACAAACCTGAGGGGGATCGATTTAGACGGGCTCACCTGTACAAGACGAAAAGCGAACGTTTACCAACGAAACACCCGCATTTCGGGCAACCATCCTGGTCATTAGTTTGTCCTAATTGGTCTGACCAATTAACTGGTAAGACCAAATTTCCTTTTGCCTATAACAAAGGCCTTCAGCCCGTCAAGCCTGAATCGCGCTTCACCTCTCGCCAATCGCTTGGTTCTCGTCATCGTTGCCCCAAAGGGGCGAAAGGACTCCGCCAGGGGTTTTAACCCCTAGTTAGATGTTCCCGCCGTATGCGCCCTGAAAGCATCTCTAACCCCGCGGCGCGGCGGGGTGCAATTCGGACAGGCACATAGATAGAATTGCGGCCGAAATAACTGCCAACATACCCTGTCGAGGACGAGAACGACGACGAGGACGATGTGCCTCACGAGCGGCACCAGAAGATGATCGCCAGCAGTATAGACACACGAATTCTGCCAAACCGGTCTGGTCTAGTGCCACTTTCAGGGCACGTCGTTAATAATACCTAACCAGGGGTTAAAACCCCTGCCTGAGTCCTTTTGCCCCTTCGCGGCGACGGCGTGCCGAGCTTACGTTGACGCAGGTTGCAGTTGTGCGAGATACCGCTCCAGGTCTACACCTCGATCATCGCCTTGATTACCCCCGCCTCCGGTTTAGTCCAGAGTGGAAATTCGGTCACCACCTCGCTCAAGGGGGCTCGGTGCGTAATCCAGGGCGACGTATCGATTCGTTTCGCTTCGATCAGGGAGATGATACGGCTAAAATCGGCTGGACGGGCGTTCCTGCTGGCCAAGATCGTGAGCTCCCGGCGATGAAAATTAGGATCATTAAAAGTGACGTCGCCCTGGAAAAGACCCACGAAAATCAAGCGGCCGCCGTTGCCCGGGTATGCGAAAGCGCTCGCCATCGATCGTCCATTGCCGGTGGCATCGAAAACTGCGGTTGGCAAATCGCCAGCGGTTATCTCGACTAACGCTTCCAGTACATTTTCGCGGGAAGCATCGATCGTGTAGGGAACGCTAAGCCGGCTGCGGCAAAACTCGAGACGCTGAGAATTAATATCCAAGACAATGACCTGGGCTCCGGCCTCGATCGCGAATTGCATTACCCCGAGCCCAATGGGTCCAGCCCCGATCACCAACGCAAATTCTCCCTTTTCCAATCCGGCCCGGTCGACCGCGTGGCATCCGATCGCCAGCGTTTCCACCAACGCCAGCTGTTCCACGGTCAGGTTCTTTGACGGATGAAGCTTTCGGATAGGAACAACCAGGGCTTCGCGCATGCCGCCATCGACGTGGACCCCAAGCACCGCCAATTTAACACAGCAATTCGGCTTACCTCGCCGGCAGGCTATGCAGGTCCCACAATTGAGGTAGGGCTCAACCGCGCAATATTGGCCAGCTCGAATCCCCTCACCTTGTCCGCCCAAATCCAATACCTCGACTCCGAGTTCATGGCCAAGGATTCGCGGATAAGTAAAAAACGGCTGATTGCCTCTGAAAGCATGCAGATCGGTGCCACAAACGCCGATACGGTGCACCCGAACCAGGGCCTCATCGGGTTGAAGAGCAGCAGAGGCCGGCTCAAGGTTCACCTGGGCGAAACGGCCAGGCTCTTCCAGACGGATTGCTTTCATGGGTGAGCGGAACCATTCGATTCATCAGCCGGGCCCACCAACAAATCGCGATGCTCTAACCGGCCGCGAGTAAAGTTGAAATTGTGGATAGGCTTAAGGACGTCCAGCAGCTCGGCAAGCAGACTTTCATCCGCCGTCTCTTCGACGTAAGCGATGTTGTCCCGAATATTGCTCGGGCGCGCTGTGCTGACCAGGGTGGTCGCGATATCAGGCTGCGAGCAGGCAAACTGGATCGCCAGTTTCACGATATCGATCCCGCGCTTCTGGCAATATTCTACCGCTTTCCGGCAGCCGTCGATGATCGCTTTGCTGGCCGGATGCCAGGCCGGAGCGCCTTGGGGTGTAAGCAGCCCCATCCCGGTCGGAGATGCATTGATAATTCCTACCCCTTTTCCCGTCAGGTAAGGTATGAGACCGACCAGAGAGCTATCATTCAACTCGTAATGACAAAAGGAAAGAATCGTATCGACGATGTTTGGTCCTACCTTATCGAGAATACTTGGAAATACTCGGAGCGGCAGCCCGGTGATCCCTACAAAACGAGCTAATCCTTTCTGTTTTAGGCGATGGAGGGTTGGAAGCGTTTCGTTCACGATTTGGTCGTGATCGGCAAATTCAATGTCGTGACATTGAATTAGATCCACATAATCGATCCCGAGCCTTTCCAAACTGTCATGCAGACTGCGTTCGGTGCGTGCGGCGGAATAGTCGTAGTCTCCTCTCGCTTCGCTGTAGGAACCCACCTTCGTTGCGAGATAATAGCGATCGCGGGCAATTCCCTTAAGCGCTATCCCTAGATTCGTCTCTGCTAGTGTCTCACCGTAGGCAGGCGAGACATCGAAGAAATTAATGCCTCCATCAACAGCGGCCCGGACCGTCTTAACACAAGCTTCCGAATCGACCTGGTGAAAAACGCCGCCGAGAGAAGAGGCGCCAAAACCAAGAACAGACACCTCCAGTCCAGTATTCCCGAGCTTACGATATCTCATGAATTAATCTCAAAAGCCGAATTTTAGATCCGCAGATTTCAACAGCGAATAGACACGAATTTCAACCGCGAATGGTCACGAATGAACGCGAATAAAAGGCAATGCTCGGCCCGAAATCCTCCCGGAGTGAAACGAGTGGCGATGCACACAGATAAGGCGGGTTAAATAACGTCGGCAACTTCTCTAGAATCTATCTGCGTGCATCTGCGTTAATCTGCGGTTGGATTTATTCTCTTGTCTTCGTGTCCATTTCGCGTCCATTCGCGGTTGATTGGTTGGTGTTTGGTTGCGGGTATGCCGCGCTCTGTAGTCTGCGGATTTAAGTTCGTCGGGACTTGGGTTGTCTAACCGAAGATTGGCTTAATATGCCGTTCGAGCAGATTTTCCGTTACGTTGCGGGCGATAACCGGTTCATTTGCATCCAGCGCTTGAAGAAATCTTTCGCCCATTTCCGCGGCCACTTTAAAAGCGATATGCAACAGCTGCCGAACGTTAGGATTGTAACTTTGGCAGGATTGAACGTGGCGGAGTGTCTCAGTGTAAGTCTTCGAGTCCCACGATGCGACCGTCTCAGGATCCGCTAGTTCGCCTTTATTGATATCGATAACGGGAGCGTACGGCCCACTGAGCTCATCGAACCTGGCGAATGCCTGGCGATAAATTTCTTTCGCGATTTCGAGTCCGTCACCACCAGCTTCTGCTAGTCCGATTAATTCTTCCAACCACGTGGTCCCTGCCGTCTTAAGATGTAAAGCGGCGTTCTTGCTCTTGATCAGTCGATTGATAACCGGGTAGAGCGCAAATTTGTCACTCCCGGAGTGGACACTCAGTTTCAATGTCGGCGGAAGGCCGAACTCTCGAATCGCAAAAGCAATAACCGCCAGATCTTCATCAAATTCTTTCTCAAATTGGGCGACATCGCCACGGTAATCGATGCCTTTGTTGAAGCGCCCGGTGAACTTTGGAGCGATGGTTTGGACCGGGATCCCCTCCATCTGGATCATCGCTAAAATGAGTAGGAGTTCCACCGGTGTCTGGGCGGTTAAAGTTTCATCTACGGAGACCTCGGTAACAAAGTTATCCGCTCCTTTTTGGGTGGCGATAGCTCGGTAGATGCGACCTGCTTCCTGCATGGCGAGCTGAAACTTGCGAGACGCCGCTCGCAAGCCGGCTTCACCAATTTCGAATGGACGATCGATCCCGGGAATAGAAAGAGTTTCGCCAAAGCGGCGCGCCGTTTTAACGAAATTTTCTTCGGCCTCGGGTGTGGCCGCCTGGCCAGTAAAATCCGCCACATCGATGGTGAAAAAATTACTCGCCGAAATGAACCCTGCTACATTCTTCAGGCTGATGTGATCGGCATCCACATAATAGGCACCGGCCCAGCCCAGCGCCTTCACCGCAGCATCGGCTTCTTCCCGGACATCGGCCGGTTTAGTTTTAATCAGGGTGTGCTCCCGGTACGATTTGTTCCACACCGGAAAAACCTTAATTCCCGTTTCTTTGGCCCGAACTAGCGCTTCGAGCTGGGCGCGACCTTGCCGGGCGAAGCGATCGCCAATGCCGATGGTATACGGTTCAATGCTTAACATGGTGCAAAAATTGGTCTTACCACTTGACCTCTCGATAACGGATGACATCGGCAGTGTCAAACGTAGGAATAGCCGCGAAAGAACGCAAAGATCGCAAAGAAAATACCGCGAACGGACACGAATAAAACATCTTAACCGCAGATGCACGCAGATATACGCAGATTTGGTACAGCTACGTTACGACTTCATTATTCGAGTTTATTCGCGTTCATTCGTGGTTTCTCCTTTTGCGTTCCTTGTGCTCTTTTGACGGCTATTCTTGCGGCTTCCGCACAAAAGCTTTTCTCGCTCACCGGCTGAATGCTACTCTTCCAGCAATGGCGTTTCGCGTCATATCCCCTCGCCGCATCTATCAAGAGATCGCTCTTCAGATCCGGACTCATATTGAGAGCGGTGAATTCCCCAGCGGATCACGGTTACCGTCCGAACGAGAACTAGCCCAACAGCTTAAGGTTTCTCGCCCATCAGTCCGAGAAGCTTTGATTGCGCTGGAAGTGGAAGGCCTGGTGGAAGTAAGGACGGGTTCTGGCGTCTTCGTATGCAAACCACAACGCGCTTTCCCGTATCACGCGCCCAGCGAAGGACCCCTAGAAATTATGCGGGCGCGCATTGCTATCGAGGGTGAAACCGCAGCCATGGCCGCGCGCCACATCCGGGCTCCCCAAGTGCGAGAAATGGAGAACATCCTTGAAAGCATGGATCCTGATCTGAATCAGCAAGGGTCCTATCTCCCAGCAGATCGTGCATTTCATCTTTATGTTGCTGAGACCGCCGGGAACGGCGTCCTGGTTCGCATCGTGGCTGAGCTGTTCGACGCTCGCCATTCCCCGTTGGGACTGCAATTCGAGAGACATTTTGAGAACAAAGGCACCTGGAAACAGGCCCTGGCAGAACATAGGCTGGTTGTTAAAGCCCTCGCTTCCAGAAACCCGGAGCCAGCCAGACAAGCGATGCAAAAGCATCTGCGAAACTCACACAATCGGCTGACTCGGGAGATCGAAGGAGGCGCGCCCAGGCGGAACCGGACCCTTGGAAGTTAGGCCCAGAGATTAAAGATCCGTAGATTAGGGTTGCGGACGGCCCTCAACCACCAGACCCGCTAGGCGTTGCAGGGGCCGCCTTTTTGCGAATATGATTCTACCCCTTACATGAGAGTTGAATGTGTCTGTGACGCCAAAGCGATATTGGGCGAAGGCCCGTATTGGGACGTAACCGAACAGCGTCTTTACTGGGTGGATATCACAGGGCAGTTAATCCACCGATTTGATCCTACGACCGGCCAGGACAAACGGTGGCCGACGCCCGAAGTCATCGGTTCATTAGCGGTTAGAGAGAAAGGTGGATTGGTGGTGGCGCTACGGTCCGGTCTCTATTTCTTCGATCTGACGACGGGCCAGGCTACTCCAGCTGTTTTGCCGGCTGAACATCCCGATCACAATCGGTTCAACGACGGGAAAGTGGATCGTCAGGGCCGGTTTTGGGCTGGGAGTATGGATGATTTGGAAAAGGAGCCGAGCGGCGGGTTATTTCGGCTGGACACAAATCTGAACTGCCAACAGCTGGTTGATCGAATCACGATCTCTAACTCGCTTTGCTGGAGCCCTGATAGCAGCACTCTGTACTATTCAGATAGCACTCAACGAAAAGTGTGGGCGTGGGATTTCGAGGTTACCTCCGGCCAGATTTCAAACCGCCGCGTTTTTATTGAGCTTCCTCCAACTGACGGAGCTCCAGACGGAGCCACGGTCGATATTGAGAGTTATTTTTGGCTGGCGGTTTGGGGTGCGTGGGAAGTGAGACGTTACGATCCAGGTGGCCGCCTGGAACAAACTGTACGAATGCCCGTCCAACAGCCGAGCTGCCCAATGTTTGGCGGGAAGGACCTCGACACGATCTACGTGACATCGGCTTCCAAAGGCTTGTCAGAGAAACAGCTTCTGGAACAGCCGCAAGCCGGCAGCCTGTTTGCGTTCCAGCCAGGAGTTAAGGGGTTGCCGGAAATGCGGTTTCAAGGGTGAAGAACGGAATAGCCGCGAAAAGGCACAAAAAACGCAAAAAAAGGTTGGTGGGGCGAGGCTCCCGAATCGCTCTAAGATGTTAACGAAGGTGCTCGCGTGCTCAATCCGGACCTTTCGGCTAGACCAAAACGGCCGCCGAGCCGCGGGATTGTCACATGGCCAAGGGAAAGCCCTTGTTTGGCGGTCGCGCTTACTCAGCATTAATCAAGGTAGTCCCGACGCACAAACCCGCGGCTCGGCACGCGCTTCGGCCTAACAAGATCAATTCACACTCCGGCTATCAGCGCTTCGCTCATACCTGTAGGCCATTCGGGAGCCTCGCCCCACCCAATCTTCCTTGCGCCTTTTCGCGGCTACTCTCTTAACTTCCGGTGGGCGCCAGAAACACATAAATAGCCCGATAGGGTACGCTCTTTTTTTTACCAGCTTGGGTCGGCGCATCGGCGGGCGCCGCGCCCCCGATAGTCGAAACCCGCGCTACGTATTGCACGCCGGAAAAAAGGCCGTTTCCTTCTGAGCTTACTTCCAAAAGAAGCCAAGCCACACTCTTTGGATCGGGTGATTTCAAATTCTGTAGGGGCGGTTTAATCGCTTTCACTTCACTGCCATCGTTCGCCTTCCAACGAGGTCCTAGCGAATGAAGCCCGGCCAGTTGACCGTCTAGGGTCTCCAACTTGGCATCAGGGCCAACCAGGCTCCAACCCAGGCTTCCGTTGGCCTGAACCTTTGCTTCATAGATCTGGACTCCCTCTGCCTGCAACGCGGTCACGATCCGCGTGTGATCAGGAACAGCAATACCGCGGTCTTCCCCAAAACTATTCCGCCAAGGCAGAAATAGACTTAAACCTAAATAGACGCCAATCACGGCAGGCGAGGTCAATTTCATCGTTGTCTTTTTGGACGATTGCGATGGCCGATTCAAGCTTTCCTGTGTTTGCCGCCGATACGCTTATCAGTTTCCCGATGTCGGCCGTTTTTCTATCGATGGATTTGGCCCTGGGTAGCTGGCCGGGGCAAGCGCCCTGAAAGTATCTCCAACCCCGCGGCGGGGTGCAATTCGGACGGAGCACATATATACAATTCCAGCCGAAATAGCTGCCAACAAACCCTTTCGAGGACGAGGACGACGACGAGGACGAGAACGATGTGCCTCACGAGTATTAGCGGGATTGGTAAAATAAGACGCCTAGCCTCTGAGTACACCCGCTCGGTCGCCACTTTCAGGGCGATTTTTGTCGGACGCTAACCCAGGGCAGAAGCCCTGGGCTATACTCTTGAGCCGCTTCGCGGCTGGACGGAATCATCTTGGGGCCGCGCTCCTGGCTCCCTGCTCCTGGATTCTGGCTCCCCAGTTCCTCGCCTCGAACTCCTGCAACTCCTTGAATTCCTCGAACTCCTTTTTCCCCTACTTCATCCGATCAAAGGTCTTCTGCAGAATCTCGACATCGCTCGCGTGATTGAGCTTCGCGCGGCTGGACTCGACCCATTTTTGTTCCAGCGCATTCTTGGTTGGCCGATCGATCTCGTAGAAAACTCCAAACAGGCCAGGAAAGGCCGTATCGGCTAATCGGTAAGCAGCGATTTCGTCAGTTACATCGTGGCGGGCTTCGTCTTCCGGCGAGTCGTCCCATTTCTTCTCCTCGATCACTTTGAACTCGCCGCCCTTGCGGGGGTTACCAGCGTCGAATGCACCCGGGAAAAATTCAATACACTCAGACAGGCATTCGATTACGGAGAAGCCATTATGATCCATCGCCCGCTCGATCATTTGGATCATGTGATTAACCTGGGCTGCGTGGGTCCGGGCAACGAAGGTGGCGCCTGCAGCAATCAGTTTCTTTATTGGGTTAACCGGATGGTCGATGACTCCGGTTGGATCGGTTTTTGATTTGTAGCCAATCGGAGAGGTCGGCGAGGTCTGTTTTTTGGTCAGGCCGTAGACAAAATTGTCCATGATGACATAGGTCAGATTGACATTTTTCCTGGCGCCATGGTCCAGGTGATTTCCGCCAATCGATAGTCCGTCACCGTCGCCGCCGAATAGAAAGACGTGTAACTCCGGACGCGCCAAGCTGATCGCTGAAGCCAACGGAACCGAACGTCCATGAATAAAGTGAGCGCCGTGAGAGTTGACGAAGTAAGGAAATCGAGAGGAACAACCGATCCCGGCGAGCGTCACGATATTTTCGTGAGGCAACTGGCGCTTCTCTAAGACCTTATAGAATGAGGCCAATACGGCGAAATCGCCGCAAGCAGGGCACCAAGTAGGATGGTCGGCGGTAACCGCCTTTTTCGTTAATTTCTCGCGCTCGGGCGCAACCGGAGGCACGGCATCAAGTGGGTTCATTTAAGAGCTCCTTCCAAAATTTCGCGAACTCGGAATGTTAAGCCATCGGTCTTAGTAAAACTTTCAATCTTTGGACTACAGAATCGCGCTCTCAGCAATGTGGCCAGCTGACCGTAACCGTACAAACCCTGGTCGTTCATCTCGACGACCATTATCCTTTTGAAGCGATCGAAGACCGCTTCTAAGCCCGTCGGTAACGGATGAAGATGCCTCAGATGCAAAGAACCGACGCTCTCACCGCGGTTTCGAGCTTGATTCACTGCTTCCGAAATCGGGCCATAAGTTGAGCCCCAACCAATCAACAGCGTTTCGCCTTCCTGCGCACCATGAACCGGGGGAACCGGTAGCTCGTCAGCTAGCTGTTGGTATTTCTTGCGCCGCTTCGCCGTCATCGCGGAATGCAGCCGAGCGGATGCCGTCGGATGCCCCATTTCGTCGTGTTCGAGACCGGTCACGACCGGATACTTTCCATCCAACATGCGGGTTCCCGGTGGCGCGTGTCGGGTAATTTGCTCCAAGGGATACGGTTTCACGCCGGGCGGACGCGGGCTCAGATCCGGCTTCGGATCTACCATCACTTCTGACAAATTCGGCTCATCAAATGCTTCGATCCGGGTTGCGAGCGAGCTATCACTAAGAATAAAAACTGGGGTGCTATACTTGCGGGCGATTCGGGCCGCTTCAATTGCGATATAGAAACAGTCCTCAACGTTGGCAGCCGCCAAAACCACTCGAGGGCTATCACCGTGGCCACCGAATACGGCTTGGTGCAAATCGCTTTGCTCGACATTTGTCGGGAGTCCGGTGCTGGGCCCGCCCCGCTGCACGTTAACTACGATCAGCGGAATCTCGGCCATCGACGCCCAACCGATGGCTTCCGCCTTGAGTGAAATTCCGGGACCTGCACTCCCGGTTACCGCCAACCAGCCGGAGTAAGAGAACCCCAGTGCCAGTGAAACCGAAGCTAACTCGTCCTCAGCCTGCACGAATAGACCGCCGTACTTGGGGAATTCAGACCGCAGAATTTCCATTACTGATGACCACGGCGTAATCGGGTAACCCGCTCCATAGCGGACGCCGGCCGCAATCAAGCCGTAGGCTAAAGCCTGATTGCCATCCATCGTTACCTGGGCACGCTCTGATTTCCGCGGACTCGGCTCAAACTCGTACAAATGGGTGAGAACATTCCCAACCGGATAAGCATAGCCTGCTTGAAAGGCGGTTATAGCGGTGTTGACCACGCTTTCGTCTTTTCCGCCGAACCGTTCCCGAATCAGCGCCTTTAGTTTGTCTGAATTCAACCGGAAAATGCTAGCCAGGAGGCCGAGTACGAAAATGTTCTTCCCTTTATCTTTGGCGGTACCGCCCAAAGCCTCGACCGTAAGACCGGTGATCGGCACCCCGACATAAACAAATCGCTTATCTTCGAGATTAGGCTGAAATTGGTCCGAATCGTAGAGCAGTACGCCGCCTTCACGCAGAAAATAAATATGGTCGTCGTAGCTGTGTTGGTAAAAAGCTACGAGAAAATCCGCTTCATCACCGGCGGACAGCACTTCACCTGATCCGATCCGGACCTGGAAAATCGATGGTCCACCAGAGATCGTGGAAGGAATGGTCATGTAGGTCATGACCTCTTGAGCACTTCGCCCGGCAAGACGGGCAAGGAACGCTCCGACGGTCTGGATGCCGTCTTGCGAATTGCCAGCCAAACGAATGACGGCATCGCGGATATGCTCTGGTCGCAGGTCGGCCCGTCCTGCGGATGTCGGAGTAGCCGATTCAGACAAAACTGGGGAGGAACTCACGGTATGGGGTTTGAGAACGCTAATAGAACAGATGGGTTGTTGTCAACGGTAGGCACGAGCGCCTGCTCGTGCCTGCGAGAGGTGAGAAGTGATTGGTGAAAGGTGAGAAGTAAGCTGATCCAACTTGGTGGGGCGAGGCTCCCACAAGGCCTCAGCCTTTAATCAGGGAGAATCGACGGATTACCGTGGTTCGATGGGTTAGGCCGGTAGACGCGCCGAGCCGTGACCCAGCGCTAGATCACGGCTCGGCGCGTTTTTCCTCCCAGCCCGCCACGTTAATTGTGCCCGCCGCCTTCCTTGCTAAAACTGCCGGTCTTTCAGGAGCCTCGCCCCACCAAGTTGGGCAGCTGACCAATTACTTCTCACATCTCACTTCTCACGGGACGAGCGGGCGCTCGCCCGAGTCACGCTGTATGCACGGCTTGTACCAGGTTCGTTAAGGACTCTTTGGCATCGCCGTAAAGCATATCGCAATTTGGCTTAAAGAAGAGTGGGTTAACGAGCCCGGAGAAACCCTTCCCCTGGCCCCGCTTTAACACTACGACTTTTTTTGCGCGATCCACTTCTAGAATTGGCATCCCGGCGATGATGCTCTTCGGGTTATCCCGCGCATCCGGGTTTACCACATCATTGGCGCCGATGACCACGGCGACATCTGTAGCGGGAAATTCCGGGTTGATCACTTCCAGCTCTTGCAACTGCGAGTAGGGTACATTCGCTTCTGCCAATAGCACATTCATGTGCCCGGGCATACGCCCGGCCACCGGATGAATCGCGTATTTCACCGTAACACCACGTTCTTCCAAGGCATCGGCAAGTTGGCGCAGGACATGTTGTGCCTGCGCCGTGGCCATTCCGTAGCCGGGCACAAACACTGCCTGCCGGGCGTAGGCGAGCAGCACCGCGACGTCCTCGATATTGGTCGCTTGCATCTCGCCATCGCTGGCAGACGCAGTTTCGGAAACGCTGCCAAACGCTCCAAACAAAACGTTGGTGATCGAGCGGTTCATCGCTTTGCACATCACGATCGAGAGGATAAATCCAGATCCACCGTCCAACATACCCGCGATGATCAGAACATTGTTGCCGATCACCATACCAGTGGCTGCCGAAGCCAGACCGGCATAAGCATTGAGCAGTGCAATCACCACTGGCATGTCAGCAGCTCCAATCGGTAACACCAGCAATACGCCGAACACGAAAGAGAGGAACAACATCAGATAGAAAAGCTCGGCGTGACCCGGAAAAACTAATAACAGAATGAAGCAAAGGACGGTTATCGCCAATAACGATAGATTGAAGATGTTTTGACCTTTGTAGGTGAGCGGAGCGCCGGGCAATATGCCCTGTAATTTGGCACAGGCCACCAGACTACCCGTCGTCGTCAGCGAACCAAGCAGAACCTCAAAACTTAGAGCTGGCATCTTGATCGGACCGAGACCGGCGCCGTGCAGGTAGTACTCGGAAATACCAACTAGTGACGCAGCCAAGGCGCCAAATGCATGCGATAACGCGGTCCGTTGCGGCATCGCAGTCATGGGAACCATCAACCCCATGGGCAGCCCAATGGCGCAGCCAATTACCAGACCGACCAGGATCCATTCGTAACTGACGATTTCACGATTGATCAGCGTCCCGATGATCGCCAACAGCATCCCGATCTCAGCCAGATGCATACCTCGGCGGGCTGATTCCGGATGGCTAAGGCCGCGCAGTCCAAGAATAAAGAGGACGGACGCGACGATGTAGCTAAACTCAGTGAGAAGGGTACGCGGTTCCACTGATCATTTCTCCTCTTTGGGCGGCGGCGCCACCCGGCGCTTAAACATCTTCAGCATGCGGTCGGTGAGGATAAATCCGCTGACCACGTTGGTGGTGGAACAGATCACCGCGCATAATCCGAGGATCGTGCTCACCATCGTTTGGTGAGCGCCGGCGGTTACTAACGAACCTACCAATGAAATACCAGAGATCGCGTTAGTAGCCGACATCAACGGCGTGTGTAACAGGGATGGAACCCTGGAGATAATTTGGTAGCCGAGAAACGCGGCTAGAATCAGGACATAGAATGTCGCCAGTAGAACTTCAGGTGCCATTGCTCTTCGAAGTAGTCAGTAATCAGTGAGTCAGTAATCAGTACCAGAAAGGAGTTAGGAGCTAGAATCCAGGAGCTAGGAGTTTGTTTCTTTTTTTTGCGCTTTGCGTTCTTTCGTAGCTATTCCGGATTTTGTCTTTCCTTGGCGTCTTTGCGCCCTTGCGTGAGTTTTTCGGTATTCTGGAATCGCCCGTTAATCCTGCGCCAGGCCGTATGCCTGCTTAATCGTTTCATTCACGATCTGCCCTCCATGGGTCACCACGCAGGCCTTAAGGATTTCGTGATTGAGATCTAAACCAAAGCTTTTGGTTTGCTTGTTCCAAAAAAACTGCACAAAAGCGCAGAGGTTATTGGAATACATCTCACTCGCATGACCGGCGACCCGGCCGGCAAGATTAGAAAACCCGATAATCTTGACTCCGTTCAAGTTTACTTCTTGATCGCGTATCGCGCCTTCCACATTGCCACCCGTCTCGATCGCCGTGTCGACGACCACGCTGCCGGGACGCATCCTACGCACCATCTCAGATGTGATAATTACAGGGGCCTTTCTGCCAAACACCTGCGCTGCGGTGATAACGATATCGGCTAAGGCCACGTGCTCAGCCATCAACTCCCGTTGTTTTTGCAATTGCTCTGGCGTTAGCGGCTTGGCATATCCGCCCGCGGTTTCACCGGTCTCACCTAAGTCGAGTTTTACAAATTTGGCGCCCAACGACTTAACTTGGTCCTCAACCACCGGCCTGGTATCGAAAGCTTCGACCCAGGCCCCTAACCGGCGCCCGGTCGCGATGGCCTGCAGCCCAGCAACACCAACGCCGATCACGAACATCCGTAACGGTTTGATCGTGCCGGCAGCGGTCGTCATCATCGGTAGAATGCGATTGATGCCGGCTGCAGCCAGGATCACCGCCTCATAGCCGACCAAGTTTGCCTGCGAGCTTAAGACATCCATTGGCTGGGAAACCGTCACCCGCGGGATCATTTCCATGCTGATTGCAGTGACCTGGCTCTCCGCCAGACGCCTGACAAGTTTTTCCTCATTAAACGGATCCAATAGACTCACATGAATTGCGGCTGCTCTTAAATCCCCGGCTTCTTCGACGGGCGGCTTACGGACTCGGAGAATTAGTTCTGCCTCTTTGAGTGATTGGGTTCGATCTGTGCTTAGGCGAGCACCGGCTTTTTCGTAATCCTCATCCGTCCAGTTAATGCCGGCGCCAATCCCTTTTTCGACTTCTACCTCAGCCCCGAGTTTGGTAAGTTTTGAAACCCCACCCGGCGCGATGGCGACCCGCGCTTCGCCCGGATACACTTCCTTAGGAACAAAGATTCGCATGACGCTTCAGCAATCAACTGGCTTCCATTGACGATAAAGAACCAGGGATAGAGAGCGAGGAACTGGCGGGACCGGCGGAGCGATTGCGGGCGCTGCGATCATAGTTTTGGGGGAAATCTGTCTGGATGATGCCCAAATATTCTCAAAACATCAAGTGCCGGACAAAGACGATGAACTTTTGCAGGTACAAAGCAGTCCAACAAACATCAGTACAATTTGAAGAGATTTTAATGAAAAGATTAGTGCTTGCCTTAGTCCCAATCCCGGCCGTGTTGGTCTCCTTCTCAAGGGCCGATATCGCCGCCCCTTTCCAACACCGCACTCTGTCCACAATTTGCCCGGGCCAATACATGCGAAACCCAGCCCATCCGGTGCTCGACCAGATCAAGCCGGTCTGTGCCCGCTTCCGTAGCATCGCCCGGACTGATTAACTCGGGCGGCGCTATGACTGCGATTGCCGCCACCTCGTTAGTCGGCATTATTGTGCTCAGAGAAAGGCATTATGAGCTCTGACGATTTTCTCGGTGCAGATACCTGCATCAGATAAGCCGGACGTTATAGGTTGCTAACTCACGTACAGCGCAACTTCGCCTCTAAGACAGACCCGGGGGTCAACCCTCAAATGCGGACTGGCGGTCAAGACAGAACCATCGCTAGATTCACTAACTCTAATCGAACTCGTAGAACCCAAGGTAATCAATACTGGGGGCCGCCGGTTGAAGGAAAGCGGCTACCAAATTGACTCTCCAACAAAGCATCGCTCGCCGGCGATGATCGCTCGGGAGCGAGCTTCGGATTCAATAAGGTCACAAACCACCAAAGGAGGATGGTTTGCTTGCAAACCACGAACACCGGCACCATCCAATCGCCAACGAATAGGAGCCAACCGCTTGCGTAGTCCGGGATATAGAGGTTCATGAAACCAATAGGAAGGCCCATGAACAAAATCGCCGGCACTGCTGGGCGACTCTGGGGATGACGAAGCGTGGCCAAAGCGAAAAATCCATTAGCGGGCAATATAGAGAACTGCCCGATCAAGCTAAGCTCCTCGTTGATGGCGCCGTACCCGAAACCGAATGGGTCGGCCAACGGAGGTTGACCATGCAAAACCCCCATTTCTATGCAGATGCTGATGCTCAAGGCAATCAGTCCAATCAGCCCGAAAAGGAAACCAGCGATCGCATAAGGGCCATTGTCATCGATCAACAACCAGGCGAAGACACCGTAAAAACCTATCTCGAGAATGTTATGGCAAATCATCAACCAGTCAGACGCGGTGTCTAATGGCGATGGATTCGCGTTAACGCCCAGATCACCGGAAAGAGAAGCCATTGCGCCGGTAACCAATGAGGCCACCATGATCGCCAGTTCCAGGGAAACGAGGACGCAAGCGAAGCGGAGCAAATGCGCTTTCTTGTCCATAACAAATTTCAACCTAGAGTAGTCAGTTTCCTTTGGTTGTGCGATCCCGAAGCAGGAGTGTTTATTTAGTCAGAATAGTTACTATAGTAATCCTAGAAATCATGACAGAAAAGGCGCTGACAGCAGCCTTTGCCAGGTAAGCGAAGGTGTCTCTACTCGGTCCAGCCTAACACAACACTAAGAAAATCTATGAAATCTATCGCTAGTCGCGCTGCGGGAGCCGTTCTCGGCGCCTTAATCGGGGACGCCTTGGGACTTGGTCCTCACTGGTATTACGATCTTGCCGAGCTGCGGAAGGAATACGGAGAGTGGATTGACGACTATGCTGATCCCAAACCTGGGCGATATCACGCCGGCATGAAGGCCGGCCAACTAGACCAAACCGGTTTGTTAATGGTCATATTGCTCCGCTCGTTACTCGAACACCGGGAATATGTTGAAGAAGATTTTATTCGCCGAGTCGATGAAGAATTGTTCCCGCTCCTTGATGGGACGCCCATGAATGGACCCGGCGGTTACACTAGCCAATCGATTCGAGAAGCGTTCAGACGCCGGGTTGAACAGAAGAGGAGCTGGAAAGAGACCGGAGGACATGCGGACACGACTGAGGCGGCAGAACGCGCGATTCCCGTGGCTGCGCGCTACGCTAAAAATCCGGCCGCGGTGGCTCGCTTCGTCGCGGGCCATTGTGCTCTAACCCAAGCGGATGAAGCCATTGTGGCGATGTCCACCGCGTACAACTGCGTAGTGGCAGCGTTAGTCCGGGGCGAACCACTCGACGAGAATCTTTCTGATAAGTTAATGCTGCTGGTAAAACAGGGGCAACTTCCCTTTCATGCCGTCACCAGCAACGACTTGGGGGTTCCTCGACCTGGTGATTCCGACCCATCTAGAGCGGGCAAATTTTCGTCGCCTGACGCATTATTGACTCCCTCTTATATGGCTGAGGCAGCCCGGGATCCAGGGATTCGAATCGAACCGGCGTGGAAGGTATCTATCGTCTACGGCATGCCATGTGCCATTTATCATCAATTGCCGGCAGCCTATTACCTTGCTGCCAGATTTAGTGATAATTTTGAACTCGCCGTCCTTCACGCTATTAACGGCGGTGGCCAAAACATGGCGCGCGCCTGCCTCACCGGCGCACTGGTCGGGGCCCAGGTCGGATTGTCCGGGATTCCGAAACGGTTAGTCCAAGGACTTCAAGGACACGAAGAATTGGTTTCTTTGTGCGAACAATTAGGGGCGTTGGCGGAACGCGAGTGATCCGGCGTTGGTCGGGCGAGGCTCCCGAATGGCTTAAAGACAACCACGATGGACTGGCGGTTTGTGGCGTGACCTGACCCCGCTACACCAAAGCGCGCGCCGAGCCGAGGTCTGCGTGTTGCAGCTATTTTTGTCTGGTCCCAAGAATGAACACAATCTTCGAACAACGGGCTTTCCCCTTAGTTACACTCAGACCCGCGGCTCGGCGGGTGTTTTGGCCTAGTCAAATGTTCCCGTCAAACACGCCAGCGGCTTCGCTAACGTTTTAGGGTCGTCCGGGAGCCTCGCCCCACCAAGGATCCGCACTAGCGTCGCAAACTCGATTAGTGTAAAGACCCCGAGCACCCCCCCTTTTTGCAACCCCGCCTTACTATCTATCATGCTTGCTAAACCACGAATAAACCGGCTCTTCGCCGCTGACGGCAAATGCTTCGATGTCGCCATCGATCACGGATTTTTTAATGAAGCGGCTTTCCTAGCCGGGATCGAGAACATGCAGTCCGCCATCCGGACGGTTATATCTGCGGGCCCAGATGCGGTCCAGCTGACGGTCGGCCAAGCACCCCTTTTGCAATCGGTCCCCGGCAAACAGAAACCGGCGCTCGTGCTCCGGACCGACGTGGCCAATGTTTATGGCAAGACGTTACCATCCTATCTCTTCAGCAGAATGATCGATGATCCGGTGAAGCAGGCGCTTCGCCTGGATGCCGCCTGTCTGTGCATAAATTTGTTTCTGTTGCCGGACCAACCGGAAGTGCATGCGGAATGTATCGAGAACATTTGTCTGCTTAAGCCGGTAGCCGACGAATTCGGGATGCCGCTGATGATTGAACCGCTGGTCATGCAGGACAAC
>DASUWQ010000498.1:0-7100 GCA_036378375.1 Chthoniobacterales bacterium | reverse complement strand
ATGAACCCGGACTAGGCGGCAAAGAGACACCGATAATCGACGGCTCAGCCATAAAAGCCGGAGCCATGTATCCCCACTCGACCTTTTCCAAAGCGCTCAACAAATACATTCTGACCTTTAACTTCAGTCGGATCGCCGAGGCGCGACAAGAAGCAGCGCTAAGCAAAAGCGGTATCTATATCGCCCTTTCCGACGACGGCATCCACTGGCCAACTCCCGTAAAACTGATCACCACCTACTCCCAACGAGTCCTAGGCCTTTCTATCGCCATTGAATCCACCCTCGTTCTCGACACCCCAGACAGCCTGACCGGTTGGCTCCTCTACGCTTACACCCCCAAATACACCAGTAACGCATCCATCCCCGGCGCCCCCCTTCACCTAGCCGGCCGCCGCATCGAGTTCGCGAAACACTAGTTGGAGCGCTGCCTCGCTGGCCAGGCCGAAGGAGTCGCCACCCCTGGCCTTTTTTATTGCTTCGGCCCCACCCCGTCCACTGAGTCTACTACGTCCACAAAGTCCACTCGCAGCGCCACGCCCACTCCCATCTGCGTAAATCTGCAGCGACTCGACTGAGCTCGTCGAAGTCTTGCCCACCATAGCCTCGCGCGACGGCTGGTTCATCTGCGGTTCGTTCTTTTGTGCTTTTTATGGCTATTCGTTTCACACCCCTACGCCTTCACCGCCCCAAACGACAACCCTCGCGCCAGATACCGCTGCACCACCAGCGACAACAACACCGGAGGCGCAATCGCCAGGATCGTATTCACCGCCGCAAAATTGAACCGGATCCCCTGCGTATCCCGCGAAGCCAAAATGAACGCCGGCATCGTAACCGCATTTTGGGTTGTAATCGCCGAGGCGAACAACGCTTCATTCCAACAAAACGCAAACACGATGAAAGCCGTTACAATCAACCCATCCAAAGAGAGCGGCAACGCGATCATCCAAAACACCTGCCACAGCGTAGCCCCTTCAATGCGAGCCGCCTCCTCCACTTCCTTGCTAACGTCACGGAAAATGTCCCGCATGATGATGATACAGAAATTGAGGTTGAACGTGATATAGAGCAGGATCAGCCCGGCCCGGGTATCAATCAGCCCGGTCGTTGCTAATAAGATATAAAACGGCGAAAGCACCACCACCGGAGGCAAAAGCCGTTGGGACAAAAACCAGAGGGCCATATCCTTGCTGCTCACATGCCTGAAATCGAACCGGGCGAGACTGTACGCAGCCGGGGTCCCGATCAACAACACCAGAATCGTAGAAGTCAACCCAACCAGCGCGCTATTGCCCAAGCATTTCTGAAGCTGCGGATCACACAAGACCTTGATCCACATATCCAACCTGGGCGTAAACTGCAGAAACGGGATAATCGCCCCCGGCCTGAATATATCCGCGTCGCTTTTAAGTGAGTTATCGACCGCCCACAGAAACGGGATCATCACCCAAATCGCCGCCAACCCTGCGATCGTGATCACAATGCCCTTGGACGCCCACTTCGAGTTACGCCACAGCACGTTTTCCACAGCGACTTATTCTCACGCAAAGACGCAAAGTCGCAAAGGAAACCGCGAATGGACACGAATGAGAACAATGAATGGACGCGAATCAAAAAGAAACCCTGGCCCCAAATAGGGCCTTCTTCTGGAGCGTTGCCTTCCCATGGCCGCGCTTGCCCGATAGGATCGTCACCTACCGGCCGTTAGTTACTCGCTCCGCGTCCCATTCGCCGCTGCTGCTTCCACTAAGTCCACTTGCGGCCCCCCGTCCCATCGCCCACTTCCCATCACCTATCAGATTACCCGGCTCGGCTATTGGCTTCGCGCGATCAGCGCTTCACCCGCGCCAGCGCGAAGACCATAATATTAGCGACAAATAAAATCACTAGAAACGCCCCGATTAACCACCATAGTAGATTCATAAAAGCAGCCTGTGCTGCTTGCAACGGAACGGCCAGGGGCACCGAAACAACCTGCGCTCCAATTATATCGTTCAGTTTCCAATCGAATCCATTAGCCGTTCCATAGAGCTTAATCATTTCCACCGGCGCCTTGTCCGCGGTGCTATGACACTCTAGACAACTAACATTGTTGACCGTGATCGGACGAGCTAAGAACAGCGATACCCCGTTCGGTGTATCCCGAGCCGCCGACATCTCGCGATGTCCCGTGTCTCCGCGAAATTGATTGACGATGTCCGTTTCCCAATCTGTCGCTCGATCTCGCGGATTGGTAGGGTTCAGCGTTGCTTCTTTATAAAAGTAGTTAGGAAATTTCTCCCGCAGATATCCAAAGATTTCCGTCGCCGCAAACGCCGGTACGGATTGCGGATGGAACTCAGTATCCAGCAATTCATCGGACTTTCCTTTGATCGAGTTCAAGAAATCTTCTAAGGCACTCAGAGCATGCTGTTGTCCAAGCAGGAAGCCGCGCTTCACACTGGCTCGAAGATCGTTCGGAACATTTTGATCAACCGATTTCGGGACTTCTTCGATCGTCTTGCGGAGTTCCGCTACCGCCGTCTGCAGCTTAAAATTCTTTTGCTGAAGCAGAGGAGCAACCTGTTTGGTAGTGTAGGTGCGGCTGGATAACGCTGCCTCCATGATAATACGAGCATTCTGCTCCACGTGCTGGCGCGCGGATTCGACCAACGCTTGTTCGGTAACATAACCGATTGCACCGAAACAGAGGAGCAGGACCGGGATGAAGACGAGGTTAAACTTGAGCAATTTCATTCTTGTTCTCCGTCGGAGGCGATAACACATCGAAAACTGACATCATCACTGCGAAAATAAGGATCGTACCCTCGGCGATAAGAAGAGAGTGTTTCCTCTGTCCGCGACGTCGCCCACGAGCCACCCCGCAGGGTCCGCCAATTCAAACCGGTCCGGTACTTGTCCTCACACCATTCCCAAACGTTGCCCCCCAAATTAGAAATCCCTTTCGCATTTGGTGTGAATGCGTTAACCGGGGCGGTACGAGCATAAGCATCATGATAGCCGGCTATAACCGGCCAATTTTGCGGTGCCCCCGCTCGCGATTCACTGCCTGCATAGTTACCAAAATCGTTCGGAGGAGGAAACCGGTTTCCCCAAGGATAAACATTCTTCACGCCCCCGCTCCGTTCCTCCGGAGTGCTTCCGATTTCCCGGCTTAACCCCACCGCCAAACTCCACTCGGAATCGGTTGGTAAACGATATCGCTGAAACGCTGACAAGATCCCTTCTGCCCGTTCCTTTCGAGTCAACCAATCGCAGAACTGTCCCGCATCTTCCCAACTAACCCCGACGACGGGATCCTCCTGAGTCTGCACAAACCCCGGCTCCTTCCAACTGAGTGAGTTCAGCTTGAACCCGTCCTGTGTCACTACGGAGGACATTCCTCCCGTGGCGTCGTAACCCGTAGCTTGGACAAACGCAGCAAAATCGCGCACCCGGGTCTGCCAAACCGCAAAGTGAATCTGACCCATCGGCACGAATTTCATATCGAGACTGTTCGACCACGGCTCTCCGGCTAGCAGCGCCGCATGATTGACCGGAGTCGTTTTCGCCGGTGTCGTCAGCTTCGGCGTCGCTTTGGTAATCGTCTGTTGGGATGGTGGGCTAAATGATCTGGAGACGAACCACCAACCTAAGCCGGCACATCCGATCATTGTTAAAAGAAGATAAACCCATAGGTAGGATCGCCTCTTACGGTCTCTGATGCCGGATGCGGTTCCGGCCTGCGCAGCGCCTTCATCAGCGGTTCGTACCGCCGAAGTCTGCGCGGAGGCGCCCTGCTCAGGAACAGGTTGCGGACTAGCGATTGGCACCGCTTGCACTGCCGGCAGTTGCTCTCGGACAGCGGTTAATGCTTCGTAAAACTCGGTGGCCGTCCTAAAACTTTGATCCGGCGTTAAACACCGGCGCAGCACCCGGTTTTCCTCCTCGGACGCGTTCGAGAGGGGCGTAAAGCCGCCGGGTTTACCACCAAGAAGTTCATAAACCAGCAAACCGACCCGGATGACACCCTGCTCAATCCGTGAAGCTCCCGCCATTCCCTGTTCGCCACCCGTCGCCGTGTCACCCGGCTCACGGGCTCTCCCTAACGCGTCCATCTTGACCACAAACAAGGGCCACTCATCCAGAGGGCTCCGCAGAACCAGATCTTCCGACGGTTCACCGAATCCTTCTGGGAAATGGACCATGATCTGGTGCAGATCCATTTCGAGCCAGAGATTGACGGCCAGTGCTGAGTCCATCGCCGGCGCAATCTGCTTTAGCAATAAACAACTTTCTCTAAACGTCAGCGTCCGGCGCACTCGCAGCAGATCGGATAGCGGGAATCCCTCCAGCCACTCGCATACAGCAAAACAGTAGGATCCCTCTCGTTCAACCGTGAACACTTTTAGGAAATTGGGATGAGAAACCGCCTGGATCTGTTTTGTTTCCTCTTGAAGCTGCGTTAGAATCGGTTCCGGAACCCGAAAGAGCCGCAGACCGACTCGGGTCCGGGTACTCACGTCTTCCCCATAAAAAGTGTGCCGGGGATTCGCTGGGTCTAGATCTTCAATCAGGCGATAGCGTCCTTGGACCATTTCACCAGGCGCCGGCAAGGACACAGATCGTGGAGTGGCGTGTAACACTATCGTCTCAAAATTGCCTTCTCCGGAGATTGACAATTCTTGCCGCACTTGGCGGCTTCGGAGTTTTTCAACGCAAGCTTTCAATGCTCCTCTCAATGCGGCTGCCGTCTGGATGCGATTTTCTCGATCTTTTTCCAGCATTTGTCGCAACACGGCTACGACTTCACGCGGCAGGATGGCCAAGTCATCGAATGGTGGCGTACGATCCAAGTGCTGCGCAATCACACTGGCAATTGATCCTACGAATGTTGGTTTGCCGGTCAGCATGAACCACAGCGTCACTCCCAGGGAGTAAATGTCCGATCGGATATCTTCGGCCTGTCTGTCGAGTTGTTCCGGACTCGCGAAAAAGGGAGTACCAACAAAACCGCCTGAAGTAAGCGCCGCGCTGGATTGGACCAGGATCGATTTGGCCAGACCAAAATCGATAACCTTCACGATAATTTCGCCGTCACCTTCCCGGACCAGCATCAGGTTCGACGGCTTAATATCGCGATGGACCAGATGTTCCGCTTCCGCCGCGATCAGCGCGGAAGCCACCTGCTGAGCGATTTCCAGCGCAAAAAGACAGGGAAGCGGTCCCTCTCGTTTCACCCTCTCCGTGACCGTTTCACCGTTAATAAATTCCATGGCGTAGAAATAACTCGAGCCATGTTCCCCAAGGTGAAATATCGAGGCCACGTTCCGATGCCGCAGTTTGGCTGCGCTTCGCGCCTCCCTCAGAAAACGGCCAGCCGCAGTCGAATCCTCTAATAATCGATCCGAGATAACTTTCAGGGCGACATCACACTGCAGATTCTTATCGAATGCTTTGTAAGTGATACCCATCGCCCCTCGCCCGAGTTCGACGAGGGAGCCGTCTTCATTTTGCAAAAGCCGATAATGCTCTAATTCAATCGGTTCAGCCATCTGGGCGTATGCACCTCCATGGAAACATTCACCGGCAGCTCCGAGCCGGCATAGAATGCAACGCGATTGCTTTTACAATCTCCCTAAAATGAAGGCGTTACCGCCTGCGCGCAAGCGCTTCGCCTCACAATGGAGCGCTGGCTCGCTTGCGAGACCGAAAGTTGGGAATTGGATTGAGTCTGCCTTTCCTAGGAAAGCCACGCTCCTTGCGGCTTTCACTTCTCTCTCTGTTCCCCATCTGCGTAAATCTACGTACATCTGCAGTTCGTCTTTCTTTGCGCCTTAGCGTCAGATTTTAATTGGCTGCCCGCGCGCCGTCTTGTCCGCCATAGTCCCGCGTCGGCGGGACGACGGAATAAGGCTTGGCGAAGGCGGATTCGTTCATAACCGGTCACTCCTTAGGACTTGCGGAGCTGGGTCCACTTGCGATTTTTTTTGCGCCTTTTGTGCCTTTTTGTGGCTATTCTTCGAACCGTCCCCAGAATGAATCAGCCATCAAACGAAAACGACACCCTCCTCTCAGGCCCCACTAAGGAGATCGGCCGGGTCATCAAACCGTGGTTTGCCTTCGCCGTGGTCGGCCTTTTTGTCTTTGCCTGCTTTTACACCTTAAAGCTCGCCAAAGATCTGTTCCTCCCCATCGTACTCGCCGGTTTTCTCGGATTCCTCCTGACTCCCATTACCCGTGGGCTAAAGAAAATCGGCTTATCCCCATTCTGGGCCCCGCTGGTGGGCACGCTCGGTTTCCTCACTATCTTGCTCTGCTTGTTCGGCGCCCTCTGGTTCTCCTTAGCTCAATTCCAGCCTGACTTGCCCCAATACCTCGACCACATCCAGGAACGCCTGGCGCCGATTATCGATTCTGTCCAAAAAGGCTCCGCGTCCATGGCTCGCCTCAGCAATTGGCTAAACCCTGGGAGCGGCCGCGAGATCAGTATCCGCGGGCCAAGCATCCCAGAAATCGCGCTTAGTAACGCCCCGACCTTTCTCGCGCTCATCATCGTTGTTCACGTCCTCGCGTTCTTCCTGCTCCTTTACGGCGCGCGCTTGCTCAAGAAGCTCGTCGATATGATCCCCGGCGTATCCGAGAAACAAAACGTGATCGAGATCGCAGCCGAGATCGAACAAACAGCAGCCCGTTACTTTACCTCGGTCACATTGATTAATGCCGCTCTCGGAGCAAGCGTCTGGATCGCCGTCGGCTTATTAGGGTTACCGCACCCCATCCTTTGGGGCGTCGCCGCATTTTTACTTCACTATATCCCCTTCGTCGGAGCCACCGGCGGCATCATCGCCATGACCCTGGTTTCCCTGATCCATTTCGATTCTGTCTGGTACGCATTCCTCCCCCCTTTGGCCTATCTCCTATGCGCCGCCGTCGAAGGTAACCTCGCCACCCCCCTGTTTCTTGGCCGTTGGTTAATTTTGAACCCCATCGCCATCATCCTCTCCTTCCTCCTTTGGTCCTACCTCTGGGGTGTAGCCGGCACCCTCCTCGCCGTCCCCATCCTTGCCACCTTCAAAATCTTCTGCGACCGCATCGACCCCTTGAAACGATTAGGCTCT
>DASUWQ010000497.1:0-7711 GCA_036378375.1 Chthoniobacterales bacterium | reverse complement strand
GTTCCCGCCAACGGCATAGATCTGCCGGCCGTAACGGGTATAGCGGAGAGCGATGTGAGCCAGCACGGCAAAGGCTAGAAAGATGACTACGGGAACCGGCACCTGATCGAAGATTCGTCCTTGTCCAATCCAAACGAAATTAGGTTCAAACCCACTAATCGGACCGCCGGCGGCGAAAAGCAGGGCGGCGCCCCGCCAGGCGGACATCCCGCCAAGTGTGACCACGAAAGGAGGAACCTTAAGTTTAGTGATAGCAAAGCCTTGCAGGAACCCACCCAGAACCCCCACGGCGATAGCGGCCAGGGCGGCAAGATACCAGCCTTGGCTAGCTGCCTCTTGACCAGCCCCAACCGTGAAACGATTGGAGATCCCACCTTTCGATACAGCCGCTGCGACCAATCCGGCGAAGGCAACCAGCGAACCGATCGAAAGGTCGATACCGGCCGTTAATATCACGAAGGTCATTCCAACTGCCAACAGCCCGTAAATCGATACCTGGCGGAGAATGTTAAAAAGATTGAGCGGCGTGAGAAAGCGGGGTTCGAAGGTCGCGAAGCCAATCATCAGCACGATCAGGAAGATGAGCGGCGCGAAACGAGCCAGAATACCGAAGATGTCTAGCTTTGTCCGTCCCGGTGTACTTGAGTGGCGGTGCTCAGTCGATGTTTCCATGGTTTCGTTCAGTGTTCTTAGCGCTCAAAGTCATCATCGACATCAGCAGCTCTTCAGTGGCGTCTTCTCGTTTGACCTGACCTGTCACTCGGCCTTCCCGCATCGTGATGATGCGATCGCTGACCGCAAGGATCTCCGGCAGCTCTGAAGAGATGGCGATTACGGCGATCCCAGATTGAGCCATTTCGAAAAGAAGATTGTGAACTTCAACTTTTGCACCGATATCGATGCCGCGTGTCGGTTCGTCGACGATGAGCACTTTCGGTCGAAGTGCTAACCACCGGGAAAGAATTACCTTTTGCTGATTGCCACCCGAGAGACTGGCAATCAATTGTTCGGGGGTCGCCATGCGAATATTGAGCTTTTGGCGATATTCCTCGACCATCGCGCGCTCGGCGGTTTCATCGATAAAAACACCCCAGCGTAAGATCTGCCCGTGGGAGGCCATACTAAGATTGCTGCGGACCGCCAGCGCCAGGAAGAGCGCCTGTTGTTTGCGGTCCTCCGGCACAAGTCCGATGCCGTGCCGGATAGCATCTTTTGGGGACCGGATACGGACCTCCTGGCCTTCAATGAGGATCCGACCGGAATCGAATCGATCGGCCCCAAATACGGATCGTGCCATTTCAGTGCGCCCGGCGCCTACCAGTCCAGCCACGCCCAGGATTTCGCCTCGCCGCACTACGAAACCAACATCTGCCAATACGGTCGCACTTTGGTCTCGAGCATTTCCGAGCCGGCTCAAGCCTTCGACTCGCAGCACGGCGTCTTTGCCTGTCTCTCTGTCCCGATGAGCAAACAGTTCTTTCACCTCGCGGCCAACCATGAGCCGAATAATGCCATCGATCGTGATGTCCTTGATTGAGCCGCTACCCATCAAGCGACCGTCCCGGAGCACGGTGTACCGGTCGCAAATCTGCATTACTTCTTCCAGCCGGTGGGTGACGAAAATAATGCTGAGGCCGTGCGCCTTCAGTTCGCGAGCGATTCGAAACAACTTGTCGACCTCGGCTAACGATAGGGCCGAAGTCGGCTCGTCCATGACGATCAATCGGGACTTCATCGACAGCGCCCGCGCGATCTCGACCATTTGTTGTTCCGCCACACTCAATCCGCGCACAATCGCCAGTGGCTGCAGCTCAAGGCCGAGGCGTTTGGTGATCGCCTTCGTATCTGAGGCCATTTTCCCCCAATCCACAAAAACGTTCGGGCCGGGTTCGCGGCCGATGAAGACATTTTCCGCGATCGTCATGTTCGGAGCCAGCGTGAACTCTTGATAGATGGTGGCAATCCCTCGGCGCTGCGCGTCGTGAGGCGAAACCATCACCACAGTCTCACCTCCGAATTCGATGGTTCCGCTATCTGGCTGCTGTGCTCCGGCTAGAATCTTGATGAGCGTCGATTTACCGGCCCCGTTCTCGCCTAGCAGCGCGTGGATCTCCCCGGGCTGCACCTCGAGTCCGGCATCGTCAAGCGCCTGGACACCCGGAAACTTCTTCCGGATCGAGCTCATGCGTAAGAGCGGTTCCATGGACGTTTGGTGTTCGGCGTATCGGCGTTCGGCGTTCGGCGTTCGACGCGCTTATCTTTTTCGCTCGTCGCGGAATTTGAAATTCCGACCGCGCATTTCGCTCGTATTCAAATGACGCATCAGGCCTCCGAGGCATTGGGCCACCAGAACAGGGTCCCTCGCGAAGAGGCCTCCATTCAACGGCACCGCGATCGTCCGCGCAAAGTCCCTACAAAGTTGGAACGCATCAAGCTCAGCAAAATCATTCATTTTAAGATTTATAACATGATGCAAGCATGTTATACAGGTTCATTCGGTACGTTCCAGCTCCGACCGAAACGCCAAGCGTCCGGCGCCGACGCGCCGAACGCCAAACTCCGAACGCCAAACGTAGTCTCTACTTAACCTCGTTTAACCGCTCAGCTTGATTGAGGTTATCGCTGGTGATCGCAATGGGCGTTAGAAGCGTTACCGCTTGAGCCGGCTTCTTACCCTCTCGGATAAATGAAACCAGCGTATCCAGAGCGCCTTTAACCTGGCCGCCGGGCATCTGCTCGATTGTGGCCGTCATATTGCCGGCCTTAATTTGACCCAACGCTTCTGGTAGAGCGTCGAAACCGATCAGTTTCACTTTGCCGATGAGATTGCGCGCCTTCAGTGCTTCGAGGGCGCCCAACGCCATGTCGTCATTCGCGCACACAATTACATCCGGCGGGGTTTTCATCGAGGCGAGGGCAGACTCAGTCATGCTGAGGCCCTTTGCTCGGTCGAATCCAGCGGTATCTTCGAAGACGATCTTATATTTGTCTTTGGCTTTATCCAGGACGTCGTGAAGTCCTTTGTTGCGGTCGATGGCTGGACTTGATCCTGACTGCCCTTGCAGATTCATCACCGTGCAGCCATTCGGAAACAGCTTCTCGATAAGCTCACCTTGAGCTTGGCCTCCTTTTACATTGTCGGCGCCCACGTGCGCGAGGATACCTGGGACCTTATTGACCCGACGGTCGATGGTAACGACAGGAACTTTTGCGTCGACCGCTTCTTGCAGTCCGGGTGCGAGGGCGTCGGCATCGTTCGGAGAGATTACGATGCCGTCCACTCCCTTAGTAATAGCAGCTTCAACATCCGCTGTTTCTTTAGGCGAACTGCGTTGGCCGTCGCCGATGATAAGCTCGATATTGCCCAGTTTATTTGCTTCGTCTTTACCTTCGTCAATCATATGGACGAAGAACGGAAACGCCAGATCAGGGACCGCCATCAGGATAGTCAGATGTTTGTCTGCTGCCTGAGTGGGGCCCGACGCGACTAACGCCAGCCCGAGAGCTGCCGCCAGCCCAAGTTTGCTCGAGTGTCTCATAGAGTATTGCCTGACTTCTCGTCAGAATAGGGTTAGGGGGGTGTGCCTACGAGAGCAGAAAGGTCCCGTAGAGCCAAGGCGATCGTTCCATTCGAGTCGTGTTAACGTCAACACAAAATTGCTGATCTTAGCCCAAGCTGCGTCTGTTCAGAGCAACTATCGGTCAATTGAAATGACTTTAAGAAAAGCCTTTGTGCCATCGCCGGGGCCAGAATAAGCCACGATCACCAACCCCCTTCGTTGGACGCTCGGTATCAGCGCAAAAAGACTACCAATCGATTGCGCAATCGTTTGCAGCATGAATCGCGGCAGAATTTAAGTCGCGGTTGCCTGATCCGCCCTATCTTCGAGAACGCCTCGTCCGAATCGGATGCTACGGCCTTGGGTTTGGATTAGCGAATGCGGCGAAGATTGCTTTGATCAGTGCCGTCCGGTTGGGACGTCGGACTTTGCCGCGACTCGTCCGACATAGCTAAAGGGGGAGATGGGGCGAAGTCGGAAGCGGCTATACAGAAAGACCAGGGCTTCAGCCCTGGACGAGATCGGTAGGGCGAAAAACTCGGCGCGGACACGCGAAAGAGCTAATCACACCTTTTCCGCGCCGAGTTTTTTGCCTACCGGAACCTACCCCGGGCTGAAGCCCAACTTAGGCGCTAAGATAAGCCAGGAATAGCCGCAAAAAGGCACAAAAGGCGCAAAAAGGGTGGACGAGAAAGGTCGGCGCTGGGGCACGGTAATAGCCGCAAAAGAACGCAAAGATCGCAAAAAAAAAACAGGTAATAATCTGCTAAAGCGAACGGAAACTCTAACGCAAGCCTTGGGCGAATAAGCGCGATACCTCGGATTTTGATACGCTTAACTTTTTGCGCTTTTTGTGCCTTTTGTGGCTATTCCTTTTATTTTGCGATCCTTGCGTTCTTCCGCGGCTATCCCTGTCTTTATCGTATCTTAGCGCCTTTTGGGCTGAAGCCCTGGCTGTTCTGTTCAGCCGCTTCCGACTTCGCCCCATCTCCCCCTTTAGCTATGTCGGACGAGTCGCGGCAAAAGTCCGAAACGTCCCGATGGGACCAAGTCCGCCGAACGCCTCGGATTCTCTTTGTTGGCCTCTGCGAATATGATATAAATTTTTTTGGAACTAATCATGCCGATGCGGCGAAACCTGGCGACTCTTCCAACGTCAAAAGAAAGGTCAAGAGCCCGCTCGGTTCGGCAGCGGTTCTTTAGCAGCGACACCTGAAATAATGTTTATGAAGTTCAAACGGTTGTTATTTTCGATATCAGCCGCCCTGGCTCTCCTGATTTCACCAAGCTCGACTTTTGCCGGTTGGGGCGGCGGCTGGCACGGCGGCGGTGGTTGGCATGGAGGCTGGCACGGCGGTTGGCATGGCGCTTGGCATGGAGGCTGGCACGGTGGTTGGTGGCACGGCGGTTGGTGGCATGGAGGCCATTGGTATCGTTGGGGTTGGTGGCCCGGCTATGGCTGGGGATGGTGGGGTTGGGGCGGTTGGTATCCCTACTCGGCCTGGGGTGAATATCCTTACGGCAACTACGGCAGTGGCTACGGCTACGGCGATTCTGCCGGCGCCCAAGACGAAACCTCAGCGATTCAATCAAGGCTGGCTAATCTCGGTTTCTATCACGGCCCGATCGACGGCAAAGTCGGTCCAGGGACAGAAAGTGCCCTCAAAGCTTTTCAGGCCCAACACGGTTTAAGATCGTCCGGTCAGATTGATGACGAGACACTGAATGCCCTCGGTCTGGGAGAGGGACAGTAGGCAGCTTTAATATCGCGAAGCGGTAAAAAATAAGCCCAGGGGCGAAAAGTTTCGACCCTGGGCTACGATCTAAACCCGCGGTGACGGGTAAGAACTCAGTGGTGTCTTGGTAAATTCGGGTCCCCGCTCAACGCTAGAAAAAAGAGAAAGAGCGAAACCCCAGATAGAACAATCAGAGCGTACATTTGTTGCGGACCGCCCAATTCCAGCGACCCGCTCCTTTCGTAATTATTTCCCCAACCAGCCTCGTTCGTCACTCGATGATCAACGAGACGACGTTTTGTACGGCAGGAAGGGTAAAGGTGAATCGTCGGTGGTGGGCTGGGAGGCCATCCGAGGCACTCTCAACCCGGTCTGACAATCTGGCCGCCTCTAACAAAGTCACGACTTTGTCCAAGCGAGCCCGATCGTGCGAAGTTCGGTCTGCGATTTTGTAGTGACTGCAGTCCATGGTGTAGTTTTCTATATTGACTAGTTAGTCTAGTAAGTGGGCAAAAAAAAAGCTTAGGCTGTTATGGGTTCCTCGAACCGGATTCCTAGGATCCTTGCGAAACCGGGTTTAAGCCGCTTCAGTGTCTCCGGATCGTTCTGGATCTTTGCCTGAATCAAAACACCAACAACAAAGTAGTAAGCCTCCTTCGCGAGCTGGGCGGGGTCGTCCGTCCCTATTGACCCCTCTGCGACCGCGTCCCGTATCGCCCCGGTCAGATAGCGAATCACTTGCTCCGCGATTTCTTCCATTTTTCTGCGGATACCTTCATCCTGAGTACTAAGCTCGCATCCGACCGAGACGAAAGGGCAACCCAACACCCTGCCGAAGCTCTGGTATTTCGCCATTTGGTCGTTCACGACTTTATCGCAATAGTTCCCAAGTCTCACGAGAGGAGGCTCTTGTGACGAGAAGATTCGGTCCATGATAGGCCGCTTATTCTTTGAGAACTCATCATAAGCGGCGATTGCCAGATCGGACTTCGTCTTGAAGGCGTAATAGAAGCTCCCCTTGTTCACGCCGGCCCGCTCGCAAATATCGTCGACACTGATCGATCCGTAGCTGTTTTCCCAGATCAGCTCGATAGCGGTGCTCAGCAGCTTCTGCTTGGTATCACCTTCTCGTCTCACTCCGCCAACTTAGTTGACTGGTTAGTACAGCGCAAGCAAAATTTTTGCGGATGGCGACGCTGGGTAAGATGAATGGACGAGAGTGGACTGAGTAGACGCAGTGGACCACGAGGTCTTTCCCGGCGAGTGTTAACTCGGTTCCACTCTGTCCACTACGTCCACTCCTGTCCACGTGTTGGCGATCGTCCGAAGCACTGATTTATCCTCAATTGCCCATTTGTGTAACGTTGCTACAGTTTACATTCTCATGAAATACCGCAGACTCGGTAAGACTGGTTTTGATGTTTCAGAGGTCAGCCTTGGGACTTGGCAGATCGGTGCTTCCTGGGGTTCGGTCTCGGAAAAGGACTCCATCCAATTGCTCCACGCCGCCATTGACAACGGCATCAACTTCTTTGATACGGCGGACGTTTACGGAGACGGGCGTAGCGAACGTCTGATCGCTCAAGTCTTGCGCGATCGCAGCGAAAAAATTTACATAGCGACGAAAGCCGGCCGGCGGCTTCAACCTCATGTGGCTGACGGGTACAATGAAACGAATCTGACGGCCTTCATTGAAAGGAGCCTGGCTAATTTGCAGCGCGAGACGCTCGATATTGTTCAGCTGCATTGCCCGCCCACGGACGTCTATTACCGCCCGGAAGTCTTTGAAGCCCTCGATAAATTAAAGCGAGCAGGAAAGATCCTGCATTATGGAGTTAGCGTCGAAAAGATCGAGGAAGCCATCAAGGCAACAGAGTTTCCCGGAATCGCTACCGTGCAGATCATCTTCAACATCTTCAGGCAACGGCCCAAGGAAATATTCTTCCCTCTCGCGCAGAAAAGAGATGTTGGCATTCTGGTCCGGTTACCCTTGGCCAGCGGGCTACTCGGAGGTAAGATCACGAAGCAGACTCAATTCGCTGCGGACGACCACCGAAGTTACAACCGGCACGGTGAGCAGTTTGATCGCGGGGAAACGTTTTCAGGCGTCGATCTCGATGTTGCCTTGGACGCGGTGGACAAGGTGCGTGAGCAGGTGCCGGCGAATGTGACCATGCCGACTTTCGCTTTACGATGGATTCTCGATCACCAAGAGGTGAGTTGTGTCATCCCGGGCGCCCGCAATAGTGCGCAAGTGCTCGAGAACATAAAAGCGGTTGAAGTAGCACCTCTAGGTTCAAGTCAGAGCGCAGTTCTGGCGGACATTTATAAGAACCAGATCCGACCGTTGGTTCATCAGCGTTGGTAATCGCTGACTCGCTTAGGCTCGTCAGCGAATAGCAGATAGGAAATGGA
>DASUWQ010000496.1:0-9301 GCA_036378375.1 Chthoniobacterales bacterium | reverse complement strand
GAAATGCACAACACTTCTCGATGCCCAGAAATCGAAAGCCGGTTCCCTGGACTCATCGCCGCTATCATCAACGCCCATAAGGCTCAAATGGCGAGCACGCAGGGCACGGGCAAAAAAAGAGCGGCTCGTAAAGGAAAGCAGTCGAGCTAACGGGTTACGCCTAGTGGACGTTTCGGGAGCGAACTTAGCAGGTCTCTGATGTAACTCCATCAGTTCTGACGTCAAAAAGTCGACGCCGACTCCGTTTCGTCCCAGCAGCACGTCTCGCACTTTGCCGCGAAGCGGTTATACAGAACAGCCCAGGGCTTTAGCCCTGGGTTTATGCGTAGTCGAAATCCGCCCTGAAAGTGGCGGCCGAGGCGTGTCCCCGGGTGCAATCCCGACAACGCGCGTAGAAACAATTCCAGCCCAAAAATAGCTTGCAACGAAGCTCTCGAGGGCGAGGACGAGAACGACGTACCCCACGAGTGGCGACCCAGGCGCGTCTTTAGCCTGTTTGCGTGTTATTTCCACCGGCACGCCCAACATCGGGTGCCACTTTCAGGGCACCTTCTACGGGGCACCAGCCCCAGGGCTAAAGCCCTGGGCTGTTCTGTATAGCCGCTTCGCGGCAAAAAGTCCGAGACCCCTTGCGAGAACGCTATTAACCGAATCAAAGCTAGCTTTTGCTTCTGAGCATATTCTCTCAATTGATATTCGATTCTGATGTCTTGACATCATTACGATCTGCATATATCTGACGTAAAAGTCTCCATGTTTGACGACCTCCTCGGAAATCCTCCCAGCTTAGTGAAGCGACGTGTCACCGTGCGCCAGATCGCTGAGAAGGCCCAACTAAGCGTGGCCACTGTCGATCGGGTAATCAACGGGCGCACGACCGTTCGCCGAGGGACCGCCTTGCGAGTCCAATCGGCTGCCCAAGCACTTGGCTATCAGTTTACGGTGCCAATGAGAGTCCGGACAGACGAGGCTTCTCCCGAGACAATAAAGTGCGTTTTTCTGCTCCAAAGAAGGACCTCTTCGTTTTACGAACAGCTCGCTGAAGAACTGGAACAGACCGCTCAACGTGACCCCAATGAAGGCGTCCAGTTGACCATCGAACATATGGACGATTACTTGGAACCGGCAAAGGTAGCAGACACATTGCGCTCGGTGGCCGGAAGGGTAGACGCAGTGGCAGTGGTAGCGCCTGAAAGCAACCCAGTTTCCGATGCCATCGAATTTCTTGCCGAACAACAAATCCCAGTGGTGGCTTTGCTCTCGGATCTCTCATCGCCAAGCCTGGCCGGCTACGCCGGGATAAATAATCGCATGGCTGGCCGGACCGCTGCTTGGGCGATCACGCGTTGCGCCGACCGGCCCGGCAAGCTCGGGGTTTTGATTGGTAGCCACAACTATATCGGCCAGGAAGAACGCGAGATCGGCTTTCGGAGTTATTTTCGAGAAAAAGGCCTCGAATTCAAAGTGCTAGAGCCGGCGGTCTGCTTGGATGATCCCGAGATCGCTTATCAACAGACACTCGAACTTTTGCGGACGAGCGACGAATTGACTGGCATCTATAACGTCGGCGGCGGCGCCAGCGGCGTGCTCCGGGCAATCGAAGAAATTAAGCCTTCACGGAAACTCGCTTATATTTGTCACGAGTTAACCCCCGTCACGCGTGCTGGTCTGAGCGGAGGTGCCATCGATCTGGTACTGGCGCACGATCTCCCCGAATTGTCCCGTTCCGCGCTCAAAATGCTGGCCGACCTGAAAAAGACACCGTCCGCGAGGAAACAATCTGTCGTGGTCCCTTTCAACATCTACACCAGTGAAAACATCTAGAAGGAGTTCAGGAGTTGCAGGAGTTCAGGACGGCCATCTGCAAAACTGTGGCCCCCTTCTTAAAGAATTCTGAACTCCTTGAACTCCTGCACTCCTGAACTCCTTTATCTATGAGCTCCGAAGCCACGGCGGTTTTAATGCCACCTACCAAACTGGACTACAGTCTGACCGGTGAGAACTCCACCAAGGCGATCGAACGCGGACTCGCCGAGGCCGACTGGTATCAATCCCCGGTTCCGCGCTCGTTAATGCGGAAGCTATTGGAACGACGTGACGGCCCTGGCATCCGAGATACCATCATCTGGTTCGGATTGATTATCGGATTCGGTTACTTGACCTATCGCCTCTGGCCATCTTGGTGGGCCGTTGTTCCTTATCTGATCTATGCTGTCCTTTACGCATCAACCTCCGATTCGCGCTGGCATGAGTGCGGGCACGGCACGGCGTTTAAAACGGATTGGATGAACAATTTCGTATACGAGATTGCCTCCTTTATGGTGATGCGCGAATCAACCGTCTGGCGTTGGAGCCATACTCGGCATCATAGCGACACGATTATCGTTGGCCGCGATCCCGAAATCGCCGTACCTCGACCAGCCGACATCCCGCGCGTCATCGGCAACTTTTTTAACCTCGGAACCTATCCCATCTATTTTCGACGGATCATCCTGCACAGCTTCGGTAAGATGGCCCCGGACGAAAAGATGTTTATTCCGGAGAGCGAGTTTCCGAAGATCTACACGCGCGCCCGGATTTACGTTGCGATTTACGCAACCACGATCTACCTGGCGATCTACACCCGGAGCATTCTTCCGCTCTTGTTAGTCGGGTTCACTAATTTTTTCGGTTCCTGGTTGATGGTCACTTACGGACTGACCCAACATGCCGGTTTGGCGGAGAACGTTCTCGATCACCGGCTTAACTGCCGGACGGTCTACATGAATTTTATCCACCGGTTCCTTTATTGGAACATGAACTATCATGTGGAACATCACATGTTCCCGTTGGTTCCTTATCACGCGGTCCCGCGGCTGCACGAAGCGGTGAAAGAAGACATGCCAAAGCCTTACCCCGGCTTGATAGCTACCTACCGGGAGATCATTCCTGCGCTCCTTCGCCAAGCCAAGGATGCGGCTTACCATGTAAAGAGGGTGCTGCCTGAACCAAGACCACGGTTGAACGAAGGCGCCTACCTATCGGAAGCAAGGCCGGACCAGGACGGTTGGCTAGAGGTTTGTCCCACAGCTGATTTGGCGCCAGCGGAAGTCATCCGATTCGAAAATCGGCAAAAGACTTACGCCATTGTCCGGGATGAACAGGGAAAACTTTACGCCATGGATGGTATCTGCACGCACGGCAACACCCATCTGGCAGACGGCCTGGTAAAAGGGAACATTATTGAATGCCCAAAACACAACGGCCGCTTCAATCTTGAGGACGGTTCCCCAGCCCGAGCGCCGGTCTGTCGTGGCATCGCCACCTACCCGGTGCAAGAACGCGACGGCCGCCTGTTTTTGAATATCACTCGCCCCGGTGGCGCCGGTGC
This sequence comes from Chthoniobacterales bacterium, assembly GCA_036378375.1. GTDB lineage: Bacteria > Verrucomicrobiota > Verrucomicrobiia > Chthoniobacterales > JAFAMB01 > JAFAVN01. The sequence goes on along the minus strand of DASUWQ010000496.1, from coordinate 5,931 downwards.
TCGGGCACAGAAAACTTTGGATCTCCGTGTGGTCAGTAATCGCAGCGTTGCCACCTTTATAAAAGAGCTTCTGCTTGAACCGGTCGACGGCTCAGAGCTAGTGGAATTTACTCCTGGCGATTATATTCAGCTCGATATCCCGAGCTATGAAAATATCCGGTTCCGTGAGTTCGATATTCCGGAGCCGTATGCGGCGGTTTGGGAACGCCAGCATGTCTTTGACCTCGTCGCTCGCAATTCCGAGACCAGCCGGCGCAATAACTATTCGTTAGCGAGCAACCGGCAGACCGAGAGAACGTTGCGGTTCAATGTCCGTATCGCCACTCCTCCGCCAGGCCAAGATTGTCCCCCGGGCGTCGGGTCGGCTTACGTCTTCAATCTGAAGCCGGGAGATTCCGTTAGTGCGATTGGGCCGTTCGGCGATTTCCATATCAAACCGACTTTGCGAGAAATGGTCTACATCGGCCGGGGATCCGGGATGGCTCCTTTAAGAGCGCACATTTCGCATCTGTTTGAGACCGAGCATACCCATCGCAAAGTCAGTTTCTGGTATGGCGCACGTTCGGGACAGGAAATCTTCTATGAAGATTACTTTCGGCAAATCGAGGCCGCACACCCGAATTTCCAATTCCACGTAGCTTTATCGAATCCACTTCCTGAGGATAACTGGATGGGACTAACCGGCGTCATCCACGAAGTTGTTTTACAAAATTATCTTTGTGATCATCCCGATCCCGCGTCAGTCGAGTATTATCTTTGCGGGCCACCCACAATGATTAAGTCGATCAAAAAAATGCTGGCCGAGCTAGACGTGCCGGCTACCCAAATTGCATTTGACGAGTTCTAAGGGGGCAGACTCCTTTCTGGAGAGTGAGTATCGGTACGGAAAGTGCCGCGCGGTGGCCCATGCGCGTCAACCTAAGAGGTAGGAGCCAGCCAAGGTACGGCATCCCGAGGGCGGTTAAAGGACAACGGACGGAGGGGCGTTGCATTCGGTGTTAGAGCTCGCACGGGTGTCGACGCCGACGAATCTTTTTAAGTATGGCGCTTGGATAGACGCGACGCCCTGGGATGGGACGGATATTCAGAACGTTGAGAACTAAGGAACGATAAACCCTGCCACACCTGAAGGGAGCCGCGGCCGGACACGTCTTTTCAAGCGATTGGCGATAGACCGCTTCCGAATCTGCAGCGGCACATCTCTAATGCGGCTCCCCTCCGTCAGGGATGGGTTTGCCGCTCGCTTGATAGTAAGCGGCCAACCCTGGCGGCGAGGGTTTCGAGGTGCTTCTCCAGTGGCGGGGTAAGCGCACCTGGGAGTTTCGAAAAAGCGAGCGTCTAACCCCCTGAGCCTTTCAGGACGTCGACTACCCGAGGCATTAGTCGCTCGGCGAGGATTTTGTGCCCCTCGGCAGTCAAATGGATCTTGTCCGCCTGCTTTAAGCTTAGCGGCAGATCGCCTGTACACTCAGGAACTACCGCAATCCCACGTGATTTGAGCTTCGTCTCGATCGCTTTCATATCCTCAGGCCCCTTCGCTTGGCTAGCAATTGTGGTTTTACGGTTGTTGTAATACCCGCCGCACGTGTCCAGGATAACGATCTTGGTCCCGGAAGGAACCGCGAAAAAGAGCCGGTGCAACATTCCGGAGGTTGTGTCGCCGGACTTACCTGCGTTCTTAATCTGTACATTGTACCCTTTGGCTTTCAGCATCCCTTCGAGCTGTGCCGGCCAAGCCTCGGAGGGCGACACGCCTTTTCCTGCAACATTGCTGGCGCCTAAAGCGACGATCAGCGTTTGCGCGTAAGCCGAAACAGAAAGAGCCGAGCAGAGTATCAGTAGTGCCAAGAATCGCCCAAAGGCCGACGGGTGCCCCAAGTTCGCCCCAAACGAGAAAGGCTTTCTCACCCGGACTTTTTAGCACGATCGCTAACTTTTCGGCGAGCTGAATCTGCGTTTTTACTAAGAGAGTAATTTGGGCAGCAGGAGAACCGGAAAGAATTGCTCCTAACTATTTTTTTCGATAGCCTCGGAGCGTAATGCGCCGCCTCTCCAGCTTGGTTCTCCTCCTTTACAGCTTTTTGTCTCAAGGGCTACACGGCGCTGACCACAAGCATCTCTCCGTGGTTGATTATTTTGTGCTCTTGCCGTCGGACACATTCGAAGGAGCCTCACCCTCCTCGTGGCTGACGTTCCTTAAACAGCCGGGTTCAGGTGTCATCGATACAGCCAACGGATACATGAGTTGCACCGGTGACGGGGCGCAGCCGGAGTTTGAGGTCGCGCTGTTCCGATTCAGCGATGGGCGTCCCCTGCTTGCGATGTCTACCGGCGAACTCGAGGGCAAAAATTCAACGTATCTTACCCTTTACGAACTGGGAAAGGACAACCGGATGCACAAAGCTTCCCGAAAAATCTTTCCAATCGATGACGGCGATAACTGGCAATTTATCCTGCCGAAGACAGGTCGAAGAATAGTCGTTAGGAACGCGAAGACCGGAAAACTGCTTGAAGAGTTCCAATGGAACGGTTCGACATTCGATCACAAGAGATGAATTCCGGGCAGTTATCGAATCGAAAGTCTGCTGATTCCCTAGTTGTATAAGAGTTCGCTGATCGAGCTGGACGTGATTTTCTCGGGGATGACCGGTAGCCAGCCAAGGAGGCGGGCTCCTGACTAGATCAGAAGTCTTCCTATGCCCGCCTCTGAGACGACCCACGGAACGAACGCCAGAGCCGCCTGGGAGCGTCTCCACTGGAGAAGAATACCGCAATCAAAATTACAAATCCTTTAATCACTAACTGGGGTTGGGATTGAATCCCCATCAAATTCATGATGTTGAGGATGGTCGCAATGATCAATCCGCCGATTACCGATCGGATGGGATCACCGCTGCCTCCAAAAAGGGAGGCTCCGCCTACCACCACCGCGGCGATCGAATCCAACTCGTAGCCACGTCCGACCAAGGAACTACCCTCTAGCAATTGAGAAGCCAGCATTAGACCCGCTAGACCGGCTAACAGACCAGAGACCGTATACGCAATCAGAAGATCGCGATTGATTGGTAAGCCCGACAAACGCGAGGCTTCACGATTTCCGCCTATGGCATAGAGCTCGCGGCCAAAGGTCGTATTACTCATAACGAACGCCGCCGCAGCGGTGATCGCGAGAAAAATGATCACTGGAATTGGAATGGGGCCAGCCATTCCAGCAAACATCGAAGTGAACCCAGTGTCTGAGATCTGGATCAACTCACCGGTCTGGATGATGTAGCTGAATCCTTCCAGAATGCTCAGCATGGCCAGCGTTGCAATAAAAGGAGTAATTCTCGCGTAAACCACCAAAGCGCCTAGCACAATGATCACTGCGAACACCATGAACAGGTACAACTTGGAAAGAATTCGCAGTGCTCGCTGCGGCTTAGGTTGACCGGCTGCAGCGACTTCGTCGGTTTTCAAAACTGATTGAGGCATAGGTCTGTCTCTAGTTAATGAGCGCCCTAGTGGAACAAATTTAGCACGGCTTCGCCATGAGGATCGATCTCTTCATGGGCCAATTCGCCCACCAATTTTCCGCGAGCCAATACCAACACGCGATCGGCCATCATCACTTCAGGTAGTTCAGACGTGCACATCAAAACCGATCCGCCTTGTCTCACAAATTGACTAAGCAGCTCATAGATCTCTTCTTTGGCGCCCACATCGATTCCCCGCGTCGGTTCATCCACGATCAAGATCCGTGCAGTGCTAGCCAGCCATTTAGCAAAAACCACTTTTTGCTGAGTTCCACCGCTAAGTGCTCCGACTTCCTTTTCGGGCACTACGGATCGCATCATGAGACGGCCAATCATTTCCTGAGCCATTTGACGTTCGTTTTTCTTGAACAGAAAACTGTACCGACTAAAGGCAGGTAGGTTCGCCAGGGTGATGTTTTGAGTTACTGACATTCCGTGAACGAAACCCTGTTCCTTGCGATCCTGAGGCAGTAATCCGATACCACGGCGAATGGCCTCCCGGGGATTCAGGAATCGCAAGGAGTGTCCCTCCATGGAAATTTGTCCCGCGACGCGTTCCCGAGCTCCGAAAAGACATTTAGCTAACTCGGTCTGGCCGCTACCGACAAGACCTGCTACCCCGAGCACTTCGCCACGCCGCAAATCGAAACTTATATTCTGTAAAATCGATCTGTCTTTTAGACCGCGAACCGATAAGACAGGTTCCATGGCTTTTCCCGTGCCCAGACGGGGTCGTTCATGAGTGTCGTCCAGGGATTGCCCAAGCAGCGAAGTCCGCAGGGCTCGACCGATCATCGCCCGAATGATTTCCGGCGCCTTCGTCTCAGGCAGGCTATAGGTGCCCACCAGTGAGCCATCACGCAATACGCTGACTCTTTGACAAAGCTCATAAATCTCTTCCATCCGGTGGGAAACATAAATAATCGCGACGCCACGTTCGCGAAGCGTCTTCAACACAGTTAACAGCCGAGGTCGATCCCCTACCCGGAACCCAGGATTTTTCCGGCGCGCGCGTTCGAGCTTCCGTAGCCGAGAGTCTGGAGCGCCTTGGCCTGCAGCAGTTGTCAGTGGTTTACCTCCATGATCCGGAGAAAATTAGCTTTGCCGAAGCCACCGCGCCTGGCGGAGCGGTGGAAACACTCGTTGAATTGCGCGATGAAGGCGTCATCAAGCATCTCGGCGTAGCCGGCGGACCGGTCGACCTGATGCATCGGTATCTTGCCACCGGTTTATTCGAGACAATTATCAGCCATAACCGGTACACGTTGGTCGACCAATCCGCTGAACCTTTATTGGATGATGCCGCTCAACGTGGTGTCGCCTTTGTGAACGCCGCACCGTACGGCGGTGGAATGCTGGTAAAAGGTCCTGCCCAAGTTCCGAAATATTGCTATCAGCCGGCCAGCAACGAGACTTTAGACCGTGTCCGTAAGATGCAACAAGTCTGCCAAGCACAGGATGTGCCTTTGGCGGCAGCCGCCCTCCAATTCTCCCTTCGCGAGAAGAGGATCGTTGCAACCATCGTCGGCATCACGGAGCCGGAACGAGTTGATCAAACCCTGCGACTAGCCGAATGGCCTATCCCTGAGAGTCTCTGGCACGATCTAGAGCCTTTGATTGCGCCCGGCAAAGCCGGCGTTCTCTGAAGCGGCCTTTTGTAGAAAACAAAAAGTTAGAAAATTATCGGCAGCTGCAACCTCTTAAATCTGCGTAATCTGGGTAATCTGCGGATATATACCTGCTCTTATCCGCGTAGATCTGAGGTTCCGTTTCCTAATCTTTGTGTCCTTTGTGCCTTTGTGGTGAACCCTCCTAAGTATCTTTTCTCGCCACCAGTATAATGAGTTCCTCGGATTCATCCGTCTCGTTCCGAGGCCGTTTCGGGAATGCCTTACGTTCTATCGCGAAGCCCTGTTCTTCAAAAAATGGATAGAGCTGGCGATTATCTTTGAGACCCAGATCGGAGAACAAGGATTGGTTTCCGCGATACGGTAGATTGAGGATTATAATTCGGCCGTGCGGTTTCAGGTAACTTGTTAATCCGCTTAGGACCTTTCGAAAGTCTACGTAGTTTAACGTGTCCGCGATCAGCACCGTATCCGCCCGCTGGATCTCTGCGTCCTTTCTGAGATCGATCTTCAGAAATACGCAGACCCTGAGCAAGGCCTTGCAAAAACTCAGCCGGTTAGGTTGTCCGATCTTCTCCGCGTCCAACCGAAGCCTTAGTTCGTCAATCGATTCACCGTTATCGGCAGCAATATCGATGCAAACCCGTTTCCTTCCTGGCCGTGCCGCTAATAATCGGCTGACCGGATGCGCTCCACTACCGATATCAACGATCAGGTTGCCGACCTTTCCATCTTTTTCGAGGTCGTCCAAAACTGGTTTAAGGAGCCACTGCTTCAGTTCCGGAGCG
>DASUWQ010000495.1:0-24735 GCA_036378375.1 Chthoniobacterales bacterium | reverse complement strand
CGTACTCGGCGATGACATCAGCAGTTTGCAGCGCCCCGAAATGAGCGACCTGATCGGAGCCGGTTAACTGAAATCCTAATGCAATCGGAGTAAACTTAACTTTACTCTGAGCAAATTCGGGAGCGGCACTGAGAAGGCCTTGGCAGCAAGCGAACATTTGGCCCTTCTCTTGAGGGGTAGAGCTCTGGCCGTGATTCTGGCAATGGCAGGCTGAAGCAACCGGGCTCTGAGCGTCTCTCACCAATCCGAGCAGACAATGATGCGTTGCCGTAAACCACGCAAGAGCCGCCAGGATGGCAACCGCTGAACTAAAGAATCGCGCGGGTTTCAACGACATCTAACAACTTCTGCTCCAGGAAATGCCAGTTCTCAACCGAAAGATGCGCGAGAACCGGTCTAGCCTGAATTGGCGCAGCGACCAGGATATAGGATGGAATAACAAATTCTAGAGGGGCCTCTTACCTATACGGTGACAAGGCGATGGCAAACGTAACCTTCTTAATAATCCGCAAATGGATCCGACTTCGCAAATGCAGAACAAACTGGCTCGGCGAGCATCGTGCTTCGTCGGACAAGCTACGAACGCACACGAAGAATCCCGGACGAGCAGGAGCTCGTCCCTACCTGGTCTTTGTTTCTTATTCCTGTTTATTCGCGTCCATTCGCGGTTGATATTATGCGAACAAACCCATTTTCTGACGTACTTGGTTTCTTGACCCAGGATGAATGGACGACCTATGCTTTTTGGGCGCTGATCGTCGCCAGCATCGTTATCGCTGCAGTTAATCTTTTCCGGAACTCAGAGCAGCGCTCTTTTTTCCATTTGTGGAATTGGCTAGCCCGATTCGTGATCGGCGCAATGTGGTGGCAACAATCGGTCTGGAAAGCACCCCCTGATTTCACCGGTCTGCACTATTGGATGGAGCAAATGGTGAAGTGGGCAAGCATTGGTGTGCAGCAATGGTTCGTAAAAGACGTAGTGCTTCAGCATTACCACTTCTTTGCTCCGCAAGTTTACGCCTTCGAAGTCTTGGTTGCGGCAAGCTTGATGATTGGACTGTTTACTCGGCTAGGAGCTTTGCTCGGCGCACTGATGGCATGCAACCTATGGTTGGGCCTTTATCGTTCTCCTGGTGAATGGCCCTGGGCATACTTCTTCCTGATCGTTATCCAGATTATGTTCTTGGTTCAACGACCCGGTCGTAACTTGGGCTTAGATGCGATTCTACGACAAGGTCAAAAGGACTCGGCCACTCGAAGTTTATTGGATCGCTTTTTTTATTTCCTCTCGTAGATCGGAAATTTGTCGGGCAAAGGAGGAGCAAAGGCTTACGCTGTAATGACCGAAATACCTTCAGCGAATTCCTGAAGTTCGGACATAGATCTAGTATAGTTTACACCATGCCTCCCAACAGATCTGTACTCGTTTCTGGGATGGGCATTGCCGGTCCGACTCTCGCGTACTGGCTCACAGTTCACGGTTTTGAGACAACATTGGTCGAGGTAGCACCACACCTGCGCACAGGTGGGTACGTTATCGATTTTTGGGGGCGTGGCTTTGATGTGGCTGAGAGGATGGGAATACTCCCAGAGATCAAACGGGAGGGATACGATATAAAAGAGCTTCGCCTGGTGAACTCGCGTGAGAAACGAGTCGGCGGACTGAATGCGGAGGTCTTTCGCTCCGCGACCAATGGCCGATATGTGAGCATCCCTCGCGGTGAACTAGCCAAGATCATTTTTGAAACGGTCGGAGACCGGTGTGAGACTGTTTTCGGCGACAGCGTTACAAAGATTGAACAGGACGAAAGCGAGGTTCGCGTTTCTTTCGAGCGTGCAGAACCACGGCGCTTCGATATGGTGATCGGAGCAGATGGCCTCCATTCTGTCGTTCGAAAGCTCGTGTTTGGAAAACAGGATCGGTTCGAGAAGTAAATGAGGTACAGGGTGGCAGCGTTTACAGTAAAAGGTTACCACCCGCGAGATGAAGATGTTTATGTCAGCTACAGTCTGCCGGGCAGGCAGGTTGCCCGCTTCGCGATGCGTAACGACCAAACGATGTTTCTATTCGTTTTCGCGGACGCAAAAAGCGGCTACGATAAAGAGCCCGAAATTGACCATAAAGACATTTTGCGTACCGAGTTCGGCGCCGCGGGATGGGAGTGTCCGCAGATCTTAACGGCGATGGAATCTTGCGGTGAGATCTATTTTGATCGAGTAAGTCAGATCCGCATGAGCAACTGGTCACAGGGTCGCGTTAGCCTTGTGGGCGACGCTGCCTATTGCCCTTCTTTTCTGGCTGGACAAGGCTCAGCGTTAGCGATGTTTGGGGCCTATATATTGGCGGGTGAGCTCAGCAGGTCGACCGACCAGCCGCAGAACGCATTCCAGCGCTATGAACAACAATTCCGACCCTTCATTGTCGGCAAACAAGACGCAGCGGTAAGATTTTCCGGTTCTTTTGCGCCAAAGACGCGTTTGGGGATTTTTTTGCGGAACAAGATTACAAAAGCTTTTAAGTTTCCTTTTGTGGCCGAGCTGGCTATGGGCCCAAGCCTGATGGATCGGATTGAATTGCCTGACTACGCGGCCTCACCCGATGCCGGCGCCAGAACCCGGTAACGTGGCGCAGGCTATGCCTTGCCATCAACTGACGCGTAAGGTTGCGCGCTCAGCGCGAGGGAGTCAGCGACGTGTTCCTTGGTAATCACACCAAGGACATCGCAGGCTAGCGCCTCACCATTTCCACGAACGACTACGACCATCATGGCACCGCGTTTCCACATATGCCCGATAACGCCAACCATAATATCTTCTTCGTGAGCAACGACAAACTCTCGGCTCGCGACACCGTCGAGCGTGACCCCGGTGTAGGTGCTCTCGAGTCCGACGAATTTCTTTTTGAACTCGATCGACATCACCGCTAACCTTCGCGCGCGTTCATGAATCACAGGATGTGGATTGTTACCTTGGCCTTCATGTGCCGGGTAGCCACGGTGTATGCCGATGAGCCGCAGGCTCCAGCGATAACAATTCCACTGCGGCGCGGAGCATTCCCCACGTACCATTTTGTTCCGCAAGGCACGCCCAAGGCCATCATCATTTTTGGTTCGGGCGACGGAGGCTGGAGTCAGATCGAGAACCGAGTCTGCACATTCTTGCAACAGAACGGATTTTACACCGTAGGAATCGATTTTAGAAAATACGCGGCGACTGACTACGATCTCGATGTTCTGGTAAGCGATTTTACGGTGATTGCCGCCGTTGCGGCCACCAGAGCTGGAAATCCAGAACTTCCGGTTATCTACGCGGGCTGGTCAATGGGAGCGGTGCAGGCGGTCGCGGCTTCCGGGGAACTTGATTGGCGTTCTCCTCGTCTAGTTGGGCTAGTCCTGTTGAGTATGGATCAACGCGGCAGATATGGATTACGGCTCCCGGAACAGATTGGTTTGGAGCCGGAAGGCGAAGGTACTTTTGGAGTCGCGGATTTCACGGCGGCAGTAGCGAATCTGCGGGTAGTTCAAATGTCTTCCGTGGACGATTGGATGAACAACACAGACTGGATTAAGACGCTGAAAAGTCCCCATCGTCTTTACGAGCTGGAACATTCAAACCACGATTACAACGGAGTCGACGATGCCTTGCAAGCAGACCTTCTTCGCGGCATCACCTGGATTCTAAATTTGGGACAACCCGATTCTCGCTAAACCGGGATTCTAAACCGCGAATGGACGCGAAGAAAAAGCAAGCCGCAGCCCCAAAATCCTCCGGTGCTCCTTTCGCCGAATCGCCTGGAGGCCACGCCCGCAACGCTTCGCGTAGCGATGCGGGCGGGGGAGCCGCTCCAGACCGTTGCCCGGAACCTGAGCTGATCATGCAAATAGATGTTGTACGGCCGAGCAGTTTCTTTAACAGGCGGCTCCCGCGAACCTTTCACGGCGTGGTTTCACCTGGTCGCGTGAAGCCGGTAGGAAACAATGGATCGCGGTGGGTTATAAGGGCATCAGGGGCCGTTCGCGGGAACCGCCTGCAAAGTACACGCCTAGGCAAGCAAACGCGGAGTTTCACGGATTCGCGCGCAAACGGAGTTCGGGTAAAAGCGGCTCCCCTCCAGACGTCCCACCTCGCTCCGAGCTTTATCCCAAGGCGCCGGTGTAATCGCCCACGAAGCGCAGGTCTGAACGCCCCCTTATGTTGACGCACATGCGCGTCTGCGGGCCGACGGTTGGCTCATCTGCGGGTTGCATTTGTTTGCATTTATTCTTTTCGTCTTCGCGTCAATCCGTGCCCATTCGCGGTTGATTGTTTGGTATTTGGTTGCACCTATGCGGTTCTCTATTTTGTACCTCGGATTTCTCGTTGCCCTGCCTCTTTTCTCGTTCCGCCTGCCAGCCAGTGGGCTCCACGATGAGTCGATAAGAGTCGGGGACCGTACCCGAATTTACCGGCTGTTTGTACCCTCAGATTTACCGGATCCGGTCCCGGTCGTTTTCGTCTTCCATGGAACCGAAACTCCGGGTCGCGGGATCGATTCGATCATCAGAATTACTCGCTTCGAAGAGATCGGCCAAGGCCACCATGCCCTGATCATTTTTCCGGAAGCCTATGAGGGAAACTGGAACGATGGGCGGCTGAATAACCGAGCTAAATCGTATCTTGATGGCGTCGACGATATCGCTTTTGTCGACGCGATACTTGCGCAGACAGAGCATGATTACCACGTCGATCGTGCCCGGATCGATGCCACTGGTTTTTCCAACGGAGCGATCTTTTGTCACTTTCTGGCCGCTCAGCGCTCCGGCGTTTTCGCGGCGATTGCTCCGGTCAGCGGTCCTATCGCAATCCCTTTTTCAGCTTGGTTCCATCCCGCGCTTCCTGTGTCGTTGCTCGAGATTCACGGTACCAGTGACCCGGTTGTGCCTTACCGGGGAGGCAAGATCACAGACGACGGTGGAGAAGTACTTGGTGTCGAAGCTACTGCTGAACTCTGGGCGAAAACCGATCGGTGCCGCCGCGATTATATCGAGATTCCTGTTCCTGACCAAACCGCTCGAGACGACTGTTATCCACAATCTTTTGAGTGGTCTGATGGCAAAGATGGGACGGACGTTGTCCTTTACCGAATCATTGGCGGTGGCCACACCTGGCCGGGAAACCCCACTAGTCTCTTATCCGGCTTTTTCCTGGGCAAAGTTTGCCTGGATTTTGACGCGTCAGAACTAATCTGGAAGTTTTTTGGGGAACACCCTAGGATCCAACGATCTCAATGACACCGAAGAGGCCTTTCAAATGGACCTTCTCGATGGGATCGCGCGGATCCGGAATCCCAGCTGCAGAATGTTTTAATGAATTCGATCGTCAAACAGATGCCGAAGCCGCGACGGGATTGGAAACCGGATGGCGAATGGAATGCGGAATTCAAGAATGCGCGGCGTTGGGTCGATCTGGTGGCTTGGTTCGTGGCAGCGGTAGGTTTGATCGATGTCTTAGAGGGCCTGATTCCGCGAGAGCCGCGGGTGATCGCATGGATGGCACAATTTCTGCCGATGGATGTCTCGGAGTCGAGCCGTCTCGGCATGTACTTGACCGGCTTCTTCCTGCTGGCGATTGCTCGAGGTATCTGGCGCCGTAAACGGGCGGCGTGGTGGCTGGCGGTCATCCTTCTTTCTGTCACCACCATTCTGCAGTTCGCCCGCGGTACGCTGGTACATCATATCTTTTTGTCCTTTACCATACTCGGACTTCTGATCTGGCGCCGCCGCGACTATGTCGCTTCTTCTGATCGGCCTTCCATGCGTTGGGCATTGATCGTTGGGTTGCCATTTCTTTGCGCGGTCGTTCTCTATGGTGTGGTCGGCCTTCTGCGGCTGAGGGGCGAGGTAGTGGGGAAGAATAATTTCCGGGCCGCCATGCAGACCACTCTCGAGTTGATCTTCCTGCAGTCGACGGATTCTCAAATCGCGAAAACACCGAGGGCAGCAAACTTTTTTATCCAGGTTAGCGCCGGAGGGATGTTGTCCGGATTCATCATGGTGATGTTCCTGTTGAGGCCTGTGCTGCAGCGGGCGTTCGAGCCGGAACACGACGATTCCCTGATTCGAAAAATTATCGATCGATATGGATGCGACCCTTTGGATGAATTCGCGTTGCTGCCGGATAAAAGTTATTGGGTCAGTGACGATCAGCAGTCGTTTATTGCCTACTCGCTTTGGAGAAATATTGCGGTGTGTTTAGTCGGCCCCGTCGGTCCGCCCGGAGTCTGGTCGGCTGCTACGCGCGAGTTCCTCCGTTATTGCGCAGCTCAAGATTGGGAGCCGGTTTTCTATCCGGTTCGAGGCGAGCTCAGATCGGTTTTTAACCAATGCGGCCTGAAGAGTTTTAAGATTGGTGAAGACGCCAGGCTGGGCGTCGCCGATTTCAATCTCAGGGGGAATAGGTTTCAAAATCTGCGTACGGCTAAGAACAAAGCGCACAAAGAAGGCAAAACCTTTCGCTGGTATCAGCCCGGAGACGGGGCGATCGACTACGGTTTAGAAGCGCAGTTGAAACTTCTATCAGACGAATGGCTGAAGAGGAAGCAAGGCAGACAAATGACCTTTGATCTAGGCTCCTTTGATTTGCCGAAGATCCGGCAGGGAGGAGTTGCCGCGGTGTTTACTAGTCAAGGAAGACTAGAAGCGTTTGCCACCTGGTTACCGTTTCGCCAAGGGAAAGGGCGTTGCCTTGATCTGATGCGGAGTTATCCCGAAGCAAAGGGAGTGATGGATTTCTTGATCGTTGAATCTATTGATCTTTTTAGAAGGTTAAATGTGGAAGAGGTGAGCCTGGGAAACGCACCGTTGGCAAACGCGGACGCGGATGAGAGGCTCTATGGCCGGGAAGAGAAAGCGGTTCGCTTCTTATTTGAACGATTCAATCGTTTCTACGGCTACAAATCATTGTACGAGTTTAAAAAGAAATATCATCCCGAGTGGCAAGGACGTTACCTGGGGTTCCGGCCCAATGTTAATTTGTTCCTGGCGATGGTGGCGTTAATTCGAGTGCATCTGCCGGAAGGTTTGCTTAGGATGTTGTGGTCGTAAATTGATATCTAGAGCTCTCGAGGACCTGACTATAGGCTTTCCGGAGATTGTAACATGACGTCCTTTATGGAACATCCAGAGGCAGGAGAGAGACAACCGAAAATTTTAGCCGCCGTAAGATCATGGTGTCGACCATGTTAGCGTTGCTCTCAAAATGGAGCTTGCTAAGTCATCGCGGAGAGCAATGAGTCGCCGAGTGTGCCGCCCAGCCTGAGAGTTGCCCGTCACCTTATCGCATTGGCAAATGCTGGAGCCGGAAGAATCTCGCGAAGGAGGCTCTTAGCATCGTTCGGACCTCGTATCTCGAGCCAAACTTCGCGCCGCTTCTGAAGTGTGACGAGCCGAAACTGGAAAAACGGACAGCATTGGCTTTCCGCGATGATAAATTCGCTTAGCAGCCGAAGAACCGCATCGCTAGGTTCAACCTTGAACGCGAATCCATCTGTCATTTCCACGTAGCCTCGTGTTGCTTTCGCTAAGTCCGAGAGGATCGTTGCTTCCCGTTGCTTGAGTTCGTCGGGCAACAGCCCACAACTGACGGGAACATTCTCTAGTTCATACATTTGCATAATGCTATTGGATGTGATGGGTCCGGCTTTGAACCCGGTTGCATTGAGCGACAGACGGCGCAATACAACCAAGCGAAACTGCCACCGCGTATATTACGCTAAGAATGCAGCCCAGGTAAATCCTGCGTGGTGTTGAAGACGCTTGAGCAAGGCGATTCCGCTAAAACTGCGCCATAAGACAAGCTCAAGATACGCATCGCGATGAACGGGTGGGCTTATTTAAGCTAGCGTGACACCTGCTTTTTAATGTTTGCCATCGCTGGAGCGAAGCCAATGCAGGAACTTATCCTTTTTGTCGCGTTCGGTCTGCCATTCTGACATCCGAGGAGGCAGGCCGGCGTAGATAACCATTTCGATTAACTCCGTCCCCCTGGTGCGCTGTTCGGCCGTCCTTGCGCGCGCCAGCTCTCGATGAGAGACTTTGAAAGGAGGCTTCTATTATGGCCAGCGGTCCCATCACTGCAGACGAACTCGATGAATATCGGCAAAAGGGTTACACACTCGTTCGCCGGATGTTCAATTCGCAGGAAATCGACTTGCTCGGGCGTTCTGCGAAACAAGATAAAACCCTTGATGACCATGCCTTCGGACGGGATGACGGTAGTGGCAAGATTGTTCGCCTTTCCCTTTGGAACCAGCCGGGTGACACAATCTACGGTATGTTTGCCCGCTGCGAATCGATCGTCAACTCCGCCGAGCGAATTCTCGAGGGCGAGGTTTATCACTACCATTCGAAGATGATAATGAAAGATGCGAAGACCGGTGGTGCCTGGGCCTGGCATCAGGACTACGGTTACTGGTATCAGAATGGTGTCCTTTCGCCTGACCTCTGCAGCGCATTTATTGCCGTCGATCGAGCCACTCGGGAAAATGGCTGCCTTCAAGTGATCGAAGGTACTCATCTGTTGGGAAGAATTGACCATGTGCTAACGGGAGATCAGGCTGGCGCCGACAAGGAGCGCGTTGCCGCAATCCTCGAACGTTTTCCGATTGTTTACGTCGAGATGGATCCCGGCGATATCCTCTTCTTCCACAGCAATCTTCTCCATGCCTCGGCTGCAAACACCTCCGATAAGCCGCGCTGGTCGATGATCTGCTGCTACAATGCGGCTCGCAACGACCCCTACAAGGAATCGCATCATCCTAGGTACACGCCTCTACATAAGGTCCTTGATTCGGCCATCCTGGAAGCTGGCTTGAAGCGCTTCGCTGATTCAGCAGAAGACGTTGCCTGGTTAGAGGACAAAAAGGACAGGAGCGCCCGAAGTCTGGAACATCAGCCAACTAAACATTCTTAGGCTTTCACCCGACGGGTTTACTCACTGCGTGTTTTCGGTCTTGATCTGGATCGTTGCCACGCACGGCGAAACGATTCGATAGAACCTAGGACGGAATCACTCTTGATGAGGTCGAGAGGATTTCAGCGTAAGAAACCTAGGCATCGCTGATATTTGCTCAACGAATTTAAATGAAGCAGTTTTCCCAAGCGTTCAACGTCATCAGCCAACATCGGCTTCTCAAAGTACTCGATGAAGCCTCGCAAGGGGAGCTCGCCGGAATTGCGAACTTGCGAGATTACGAGGCTGCCGAAGTGCTCTATCACGAGAGTGAGGATGCAACCGATGTGTGGATTGTTGTAACCGGTCAGATCGAACTGATCAAGTTGACCACCAAAGGTCATGAATTCATGATCGAGCTGGCCATACCCCAGGATTTGTTCGGCGCAGTGTTCTACGCCGAGTGCCCCAGTTACCCAGTGACAGCGGTAGCGATGCAATCGGCGCGAGTTATGCATTTCCCAATCCGGGAGATGCACGACCTGTTGGCTAGGAATCCGCGTTTTATGAAAGAAGTGCTGGCTGACACCTGTTTGCGACTGTGTCATGCGCAGCACATGCGGGGTTTGACGATCGAAGATGTTCCGAAGCGGATAGCGGGTGCCTTGGTTTATCTTTTCGAGAAATTCGGTCCGGAGATCCCGGAAAGCCGAGTGACCCTGGCTAAACTGGCCGGCACGACCGTTGAGTCTGCCATCCGGCTATCGCGGCAACTGGTCGAGGCGAAAATCATTGCCACGGAGCGCGGGCGCATCGAGATTCTGTCGCCCCAACGCTTGTACGAATTTGCAGACGAAGGTTTCACTGAGCCTGAGGAAAAATAGGTTCTTTATGATGGCGATCATAGAAGAATCCCAGAAATCACGGGTAAGTTAGCTTGTGGAAAAGATACGGGGTAACGGCTCGGAGGCTCATGTGCCGGTGGAAGGGCATGGGCAAGGGGGGCATGATCATGAGCATCATCATTGCTCT
The DNA here is from genome assembly GCA_036378375.1 of Chthoniobacterales bacterium. Classification (GTDB taxonomy): domain Bacteria; phylum Verrucomicrobiota; class Verrucomicrobiia; order Chthoniobacterales; family JAFAMB01; genus JAFAVN01. Next base: position 14,775 of record DASUWQ010000495.1, on the reverse strand, counting down.
CACGCCGCTCCTTTAGACCCGGCATTGGATATGCGGACCAAGCCCTATTATTGTCCGATGTGCCCGGGAGTTGAGTCGGAAAAGCCGGGTGATTGTCCGAAGTGCGGTATGTCGTTGGAACTCAACCGCACCTATAAAAAGCCTGTGGGCAAGACGACCTATACCTGTCCGATGCATCCGCAGGTCGAGCAGGATCATCCGGGCGATTGCCCCATCTGTGGGATGGCCCTGGAACCTAAGGCGGGTACCGCCGGTACGCCTGAAGACTCGGAGGCGGAATCGCTGGTGAGGAAGTTTTGGATCGGCGTTCTCTTGACGGTGCCGATCCTGTTTCTTTCGCTCGGAAAGATGGTGCCGGGTCTAGGTATTGATCACCTGGTTCCGGCACTGGTTAACAACTGGCTTCAGCTGATCCTCACGACCGTCGTCGTATTTTGGTCCGGCGGCGTCTTTTTCGTCCGGGCATGGCGTTCGGTGGTCAATCGAAGCCCGAATATGTTCACGTTGATTGGGTTGGGGGTGGGCGCCGCCTATCTTTATAGTGGCATAGCCACCCTATGGCCCGGAATTTTCCCTGGCTCGTTCAAGCACGACGGAGAATTGGACCTCTATTTTGAAGCCGCAGCCGTGATTACGGTATTGGTGCTGTTAGGTCAATGGCTCGAGGCCGGAGCTCGACGACGTACCGGCAAGGCCATCGAGGGGCTGCTCGGCTTGGCTGCTAGGACGGCCCATCGTTTGACTGCGCGAGGTGAGGAAGAGGAGGTGGCGATCGATGAGCTACAACCAGGTGACAACGTTCGGGTGCGGCCTGGGGAGAAGATTCCAGTAGACGGAACGATCACCGATGGGGCGAGTTCAGTCGACGAATCCATGTTAACTGGAGAGTCGATCCCGGTTGAAAAAGCTGCCGGCGACAAAGTAATCGGCGCGACCGTCAATCAGACCGGCAGCTTCGTAGCACGGGTTGAGAAAACCGGATCTGAGACGGTTCTCGCTCAGATCGTACACATGGTGGCAGAGGCGCAACGCAGCCGGGCGCCAATTCAGAAAGTCGCGGATCAAGTCGCTGGATACTTTGTGCCGGCCGTTATTGTCGTCTCGGTTCTTACGGCATTGACCTGGGCGATTTGGGGGCCTCACCCTTCGTTAGCATTTGCGGTGGTAAATGCGGTGGCGGTGCTGATCATCGCATGTCCTTGTGCGCTTGGTCTTGCTACACCTATGTCGATTATGGTCGGCGTCGGTCGCGGCGCGCAAGCTGGTGTCCTGATAAAAGACGCTGAGGCGCTCGAGACTGCAGAAAAAATTACTCACTTGATCGTAGACAAAACTGGTACCTTGACGGCCGGGAAGCCGCAGGTCACGGAGGTGGTCGCTGTCGACCCCGTTGAGGAAGACGCTTTGCTTTTGTTGGCTGCGGCAGTTGAGGCGCACAGCGAGCATCCTTTGGGCAGAGCAGTCGTCGCCGAAGCGAATCACAGGGGAATTGTCCTGGAAGAAGCAACGGAATTCCAATCGATCACTGGGGCCGGTACTAAGGGAGTCGTCAATGGTGGCGACGTGCTGGCGGGGAATCAGGACTTCCTGCAGAGCAACGGAGTTGTCATTTCCAAGGAGTTAACAGCGAAAGCGGATGAACTCAGTAACCAGGCGCGGAGTATTGTTTGGGTAGCGAACGATGGTCGCGCGGTCGGAATAATTGGCATCGCCGATCCGGTAAAGGAGACGACCTCAAGAGCAATTCAGGACCTGCATGGCATGGGAATCCGCATTGTCATGGCCACGGGAGACAATCCCCGGACGGCTCAGGCGGTTGCTGAGCGGTTACGAATCGACGAAGTCCGAGCTGGCCTGAAACCAGAAGATAAACAGCGGCTGGTGGAGGAATTGAAGGCAAACGGCGGGAAGGTTGCAGTGGCCGGAGATGGCATTAATGACGCGCCGGCTCTGGCCGCAGCGGATGTCGGTATTGCGATGGGCACCGGTACCGACGTTGCTATCGAAAGTGCCGGCATAACTTTAGTGAAGGGAGATCTGAGCGGGATCGCGAAGGCATTAATCCTCAGTAAGTTGGTGATGCGCAATATCCGGCAGAACCTGTTCTTCGCGTTTATCTATAACCTGCTTGGGGTCCCGATTGCAGCCGGGATTCTCTATCCATTTTTCGGGGTGTTACTCAGTCCCATGATTGCGGGCGCGGCGATGTCGTTTAGTTCAGTCTCGGTGATCGGCAACGCTCTTCGGATCAACAAACTGAGGTTGTAAGACCTAAATCTGATATTCGATATCAACGCTGTTGGCCAGCTGGTCGGCTTTAGAGACAAGTTGGTCGAGCGTGGTTTGGTCAACGATTTTGGCGGTGGCGTCTCGAACTTCCTTCATGACAAAACGAATCACGCAGGCTCGTTCATCGGGACAGTCATCGCAGCGCGCATAACCGTCTCGCCGGATACAAGGAACGCCGGCAAAAGATCCATCGATAAAGCGGATGATTTTCCCGAAGGTGATGGTGTCGGGCGAACGTTCCAGCAAATAACCGCCTTCTTTTCCTTTGCGGCTTTGTAGAATACCGCCATTGCGAAGTTCGAGAAGGATGGCCTCGAGAAATTTTCGAGAGATCTTCAATTGCTCAGAGATATCGCGTATTTGGATAGGGCCCTGTCCTCGGTTCTGCGCTAGGAAAATGAGGGCTCTGAGCGCGTACTTCGCTCGTCGAGAAAGCATTCCCATAGATTACGTAGAGTAACGCGGAGATCAACCTGCTGAGAGCGAGGCGATTCCGAGGCGGAGTACGGTCGAAGTTCATCCACGAGAAGAAAAATCACTTGTCAGGCCGCCAAATGTCTACTAAATCGATCGAGTTACTATACAAATGGGATGACACGCACATTTCTCGAGGGACATTTATCCTATCAAGCCAATGGACATGATCGACATTATCGATCACTTTGCCTCCATCTCTTCTCGTTGGGCGCGGTCTTGCTTGCGATCACCATGACGGCGCCAGGTCAGGAAGCTCATGATCACGATCCGTCTCCATCGCCGTCTCCAAACCAGAGCGCCCCAGCGGTTTCGGACCCACCAACCGCAGCCAGCTCTCTAGCGACGGTTCAGGTGACCGGCGTAGACGACACGCCAGCGGACGTCGAGCAGGCACAATTAAACACGATTCCCGGCGGTACCAGCTTGGTTCCTTCGCAACAGGTAGAAGAAAGCCGGGTGGCAACCCAGGCCGATATTCTAAAGCTTCAGCCGGGAGTTTTCGCACAGGTCGCGGGAGGGAATGATGGGCTTAGAATCTCTATCCGCGGCTCCGGAGTTGATCGAGGGACAGGGTTCTTCCGCACCGGCATACTTTTCACTTTTGATGGGTTGCCGATAACCGGCCCAAGCGGTACGCCGTTCGAACTTTTCGATCCCCTCGGTTTACAGTATACGGAGATTCTTCGAGGGACGAATGCGTTCGACACCGGAGCACTCGCTCTGGGGGGGACAATCAACTACGTCACTAATACCGGCTACACCTCGTCTCCGGTTGAGGCTCGATTCGAGGCTGGGAGTTTTGGCTACTATAAAGGGCAAGTGAGTTCTGGGTATGTGGCTGGGCCCTTTGACTACTATGTCAGCGTTGACGGCTCTAGCCGGGCCGGCTTCCAGGATCATTCAAATATCGACACAACTCGATACGTGGTTAACCTGGGTTACAAGATTAACCCAAACATCGAAACCAGATTCTATGTTCGATATGCTTGGGAAGAGCTGCAACAACCGGGCCAATTGACCCGCGAGCAGATTCGGGAGGATCCAACCCAAGCTAATCCGAACGCCGCCAAATACAATGCTGACCGGGTCCAGCCAGGTTCAATCTGGCTCGGTAGCAAGACCACTTTCATGCTGGACCCTAACTCGAAGCTGGAAGTCGGGGCCACATACATGAATTTTCCGATTATTATCGGAGGCGCCACGAGCGCAGTGAACCGGATCTCCAGTCTGTGGACCTACGGCAATGTCAGCGCTCAGGTTAAGTACGCGCGCACGGATCAAATTTTTAATAGGGAAACGGATACGAGCCTCGCGCTTTATACGTCAACGGATATCTATGGTGACGTCCATCGATTCGTGGAAGGGGCGCAGATCATTGGAGGCTTATCTTACCGGAAAGACCAACTCTTCACAGTTAACAATTTTACGGGTTCGTCAGATAACGTATTGCTGTTAAGTAACAACACCGAGCTCCTCCCACACTTGTGGCTGACCACTGGTGTAGCAGGAACGTTCATCCGGCGAAACATCGATATTACTTATCCGGTCAGATATCTATATGATAAAGATCGATTCAGTTACTTAGCTCGCTTTGGATTGCGCTATGACATTACGCCGGACGTTCAACTCTACACGAATATCGGCCGCTCGATTGAACCGCGTAACGACTGGGCTGGAGTACTAACGCCTACTTTCGCTCCTGGGCTCTGGAAGGTGCTCGATCTGAAAGAACAGACAGCGTGGACCACAGAAGTGGGTGTACGATTCAAATGGTGGATCTTCCAAGGTAATATCGACTATTTTTATTCGGCGGTTAAAGACGAACTGTTGCAGATCACCGAACCGCAGTTCAACAATGTCACCGAGGCAAATGCAAGCCCCACCACCCATCAAGGGGTGGAAATTGGTCTGAATACGACTCTCTGGCAGAGTGGCAAATGGGGAGATGTAGGTGGACCGGAGCACAAGCTGTCGTTGATTCAGGCTTACACCTACAGCGATTTCTACTTTAACAACGATCCGGTATTCGGGCACAATCACTTACCGGGGATTCCGCCCCATTATTACCAGGCCGAGCTTAGGTACGACCATGCCTCGGGTTTTTATGTGTCTTTTGACGTGCAGGCGGCGTCGAGTTATCCGGTCGATTATGCAGATTCGTTCTACACGGATTCGTACGTAATCTTGGGTGCTACCGTGGGTTACGCTCAACCCAAGAAGGGCTTTGAAGTGTATTTGGATTTTAGCAATCTAACCAACAAGCATTACGCCGCGGATGTTAGTCCTGGATACAACGACCACGGCAAAGACGTTGCTCGGTCTGATCCTGGTGACGGTTTCGGGGTCTTCTCAGGAGTTCAATATAAATTCTGAAGGCAATCAAATTTAATCAATTACAGAGGTTGTTAGTAAAAAATAGTTTCGATCTGAGATGGACTTTCGAAGACTTGCCTTATCCCTGATCATGCTTCCGCTGTTGGGTGGGGGACTGGCAAGCGTGTTGGAGGCGGGAAACTCCGGCGGGGAGAGCGAGAACTCGAATTATCGAGCTTCGGGTGATCGCTTCCGTTACCCGGCGAGGGACTATTCCGAGCAATCGGGAGGGACGCCGGGTGGCACGCTGAAGGTATCTGTCGCGTCCGACACCGGCAACCTCGACTTACATAGCATCTCCCACACAAATGCGGAATGGCTCGGACGTATCCTATACGATAATTTAGTGTATCTAGATGAACAGGGTGAGATCTCGCCCTGGCTAGCTAAGTCATGGACCGTTTCGCCGGACGGTAAGACGTACACATTCCATCTGCTGGATGACGTGACCTTCAGTGACGGGTCAAAATTCAACGCAAAAGCGGTACTGGTTAATCTTGAGCATATGCGTGACCCGGCGACAAAGTCGCCTCTGGCGGCTGCATACATAGATCCGTACGTTGACGGCAAAGTTGTCGACGAATACACGGTGCAATTAAATCTGCGCGAAGCGTACACGCCGTTTCTCAATGTGCTGGCGCAATCCTGGCTAGCGATGGAGTCGCCGAAAGCGATTCGCGAAAAACCGAAGGAACTGGGAGAAGCGCCGGTAGGTTCTGGTCCTTTCGTGGTCGAGAGTTACACGAGACAGCAGGGGATTAAGTTTGTCAGACGCAAAGATTACAACTGGTCTCCTGCGATAATCAAACACAGCGGCCCGGCCTATCTGAACCGCATCGAAATACAGTTTGTACCCGAGGCGACCGTCCGCTACGCGTCTCTAACGAGTGGCCAATTCGACTTCACGATCGATGCACCGCCGCAAAGCATCGCAGCGATGCGCTCTGACCAAACTTTGGTGGTCGATCGCCGGATCCGTCAGGGTAACCCGTTTCGGGGTATCATTTTTAACACTTCAAAGCCACCATTCGACGAGGTTACAGTTCGGCGAGCGGTTGCAGCCGCTATTGATCGAGAAGGGATTGCCCAGTTGGCCGGCTTTGGCGAGTTGGAACCTAAAGCGGATTTTTTAGCAGCCAACACACGGTTTTACGATCCGGCTTTTCAAAATGTCTTGAGGTATGATGTGGCCGAAGCGAACCGTCTACTGGATCAGGCCGGTTGGACCCAAAAGGACGGAGCTGGCTTTCGCAGCAAAGGGGGAGAACGCCTGTCGGCAGAAATGCTGGTTCTGCAGACGGTTAGTACGAGCGCCGTGCCGGCGGCGATTCAGTCTGATCTGAAAAAGATCGGTTTTGAATTGAAGCTCGTACAAATTCCTTTGGCTCAGTACGCGGATCGTCGGGCTGCAAACAACTACCAGGCGATCGGAGGTGGTGTTTGGCACACAAACACGCCAGATGGGCTGTACATCGTTTATGATAGCAACGAGATTACTTCCAATCGGCGTATTGGTCAGAATATCTCTCGGTTACAAGATTCGGTGCTGGATGATCTCCTGCAAAGAGCGAGACAATCAAATGACCCCAAGGATCTGGCGGATCTGTACAGCAAAGTACAGAAACGGCTTACGGAAGTGGTGCCGGCTGTGCCGCTGTATGATAACTACAGCATCGTCGGCTACAAAAGTTATGTAAAAGGGATCATCTTCGATACCTCCCACAATACCCCGATCTTTACGACAGCGTGGTTGAGCCAGGGGAAGCGACTATGATGTTGTGGAGGCGGATTTTTTTGCGGATTGGCGCTGGGATCGGAGCGCTCTGGGGAGCGGCTACGCTAACTTTCATCGCGATTAATCTTACCGGTGGCGACACCGCCTTAGCCATTCTAGGAGGTCCGGATGCGTTGCCGACCGAACAAGTGCTTCATCGAGTCCGAAGTGAGTACGGATTAGATAAACCGTTAGTGGAGCAATACGCAAGATACCTGTGGCAACTGGTACAAGGCGATTTAGGAGAGTCTTACACGCTGCGAATTACTGTAATAAAAGCCATCGGCCAGCAACTTGCAGCCACGACACAGCTGTCTCTTTGCGGGACAGCCTTGGCGCTGGCAGTCTCGATTCCCTGTGCTGTTCTAACTGCAAAGCGAAAGGCCTGGATCGTTTCTCTAGCTTCGGGTTTAGAGTTGGTTCTATCTTCGACACCCTCGTTTGTACTCGGAACTCTCCTTCTCCTAGTATTTTCATTTCAGCTTCATATTCTGCCCGCGACGGGAACAGAAGAGTGGCAGTCTTTAGTGTTACCGGCGTTAACCCTGGGGTTACCGGTTAGCGCCCTGCTCGGTCAAGTATTGCGGCGTGAGTTGGACGATATTTTAGAACAACCGTTCATTGTGATGGCTAGAGCCCGCGGCATGTCGGATGCCGGTGTCCGTTTGGGTCGAGCGCTGGGTCACGCGATGATCCCTTTGGTCACGATGTCGGGCTTCCTGTTTGCCAGCTTTGTTGGTTTGGCAGTTGTAGTAGAGACGCTATTTGCTAGGCAGGGAGTTGGCCGCCTGTTAGTTGACGCGACCACCAATAAAGATGTGCCGCTGGTTTTGGGTATAACCTTATTGTGCGCGGCCATCTACGTCAGTGTGAGTCTGGTTGTAGACCTGCTCTACCTTATAATTGACCCGAGGGTGAGAGCGTCATGAGACCGGACGAAGAATTGTTGATGAGTGAATGGGCGTTGTCCGGACGGGCCGCGTCGGACCCTACCAAAGCAGAGGCCGGGGTGACTCCTATTCCCAACGGTGGAGTTTCGAGCGTTTCCGCTGCGAATTCCGACACCTGGTCCGATATCGGAAAGATCGGCCTCGCATCTGTTCCGCCGAAGCGAAGCGACAACGAAGGCGAGACTCGGCTCCAGAGACGGGATATGCGTCCCGGATTAGTGATCGCTAGCTTAATTCTTGCGGTTCTTATGGCAGCTGCTATCGCTCCGAATCGGTTAGCGGACGGTGACCCGTTGGAAGGGAACGCCAGACAGGCGTTCCGAGCACCGAGCTTCGCGCATCCGCTTGGTACTGATGAAAATGGGCGCGATGTGTGGACCCGCTTAGTTTATGGAGCAAGGCCGTCTTTGGTTCTGGGGTTCGCGGCCACTGTCTTTGCTGTCGTTCTCGGCGCTGCAATCGGCCTATTTTCCGGACTAAGCCATCCATTGGTTGACAATTTTGTGATGCGAGTTGCCGATGTGTTGATGGCTTTTCCCGAGTACCTGGTTGCTTTGGTAGTGATCACCTATTGCGGGCACGGCACACTCAATGAAATCGCGGCTTTGGCGACTGCCAGTGTGCCCCGATTTGCTCGAATGGTTCGAGCACAGACGCAGATTATTCGAAGGGCGCCATACGTAGAAGCCGCCACCGCGTTAGGGCTACGGGGTTCGACGGTCATTATCAGGCACGTCCTAGCTAATGCCATTCGCCCCGTGTTAGTGCTGGCTACAATCGATGTTGGCCTCAAGATCGGCGCCGGCGCGTCACTCAGTTTTCTCGGTTTCGGCGCACCACCGCCGTCACCGGAATGGGGACTTATGCTGTCAGTCGGCAGAGATTTTCTGGCTAACGCGTGGTGGCTGACTGCGTTTCCGGCAGTGGCGATTATCTTGACGGTATTGTCGGTCACCACAGTAGGGCGTGAGCTGGTGCGGCGCAGTGAGGGAAGAGGGTTATGAGTGCTATCCTCGCCGGAACAGAACAGCCAGTAGTGGAGGTACAGAATCTCCGGGTTAGATTTGGTCATACTGGGCCGTTGGTTGTGAAAGGGATCTCTGTCGCCCTCAACCGTGGCGAGTGTTTAGCATTGATTGGTGAATCAGGGTCAGGCAAGAGCGTGACATTGCGCACGCTGATTGGCTTGACCGGTTATGGTTCGAAGGTCGAAGCCGATCGTCTGCGGTTTGATGGGAACGACCTTAACCGTTTTACGGAGAACAAGTGGCGAGAGATTCGTGGTGCGCGCATTGGGTTTGTATTGCAGGACGCCTTAGGTTCTCTCGACCCCTTACGCACCGTTGGCCGGGAGATCGACGAACCGCTGCGTTTGCATCTCAGTCTTACCAAGAACCAGCGGGCCACGCGAATCATCGAATTGCTGGAATCCGTCGGTGTTCCAGAACCGGCTGTACGGGCACGGCAATATCCGCACCAGTTATCCGGGGGGCTGCGCCAGCGAGCATTGCTCGCATCAGCGATTGCCTGTGCGCCGGAGTTAGTCATTCTGGATGAGCCAACTACCGCGTTGGACACAATCGTCCAAGCCCAAGTACTGCACTTACTTGAATCGTTGAGAAACGGGAAGACCAGTATGCTGATTGTGAGTCATGACTTTGGCGTCGTGGCGCGGTTAGCGGATCGAGTGGCCGTGATGCAGGAAGGGCTGATCGTCGAGCAAGGCGCTGCCGAAACGGTGTTCCAAGATCCGCAGCATCCTTACACTCGTTCGTTGTTGGCGGCGGCTTCATCCGTGCATCGGCTGGGTATCGAGGCTTCTAGCGGGACTTCAATATTCGCGTTCGAAACGCCTCCCTCGCAACGGACACGTGCCGGCCAGTCTTCTGTCAAACTGGGTTCGGACAGAAAGACAACGCCATTCACGAATAGAGATGGCAATTATTTGATCGAGGCCAATAATCTCACCAAGTCATTTACCGGGGTCGACGCAAAAAAGCGGACGGTAGTGTCAGATGTATCATTTAGTCTGAGCCAAGGTAGCACGCTTGGTATTGCTGGGGAGTCGGGTTCGGGAAAGACAACCCTAGCCCGGATGGTTCTCGGTTTGGAGCGCCCGGACAGCGGTTTATTAAAGGTAGAAGGTAGGGCGTGGGATTCGCTCTCGGCCAATGGACGGCGTCAGGAACGGCGCCGAATCCAGCCGGTGTTTCAAGACCCATTAAGCTCGTTCGATCCACGTTTCACCGTCGAGAAAGTGTTGGGAGAAGCTTTGGGTGTTAGTGGTTATCCGAGCGGCGTGCGGCGACGCAATCGCGCGATTGAACTTCTCGAATTAGTCAGGCTCGATCGAACCTTTCTTGGGCGACGTCCCATCGAGTTATCGGGTGGACAACGCCAGCGAATCGCCATTGCTCGAGCACTGGCGCCCGAACCGGAGGTCATCGTCTGCGACGAGCCGATCTCGTCCCTGGATGTCTCCGTGCAAGCGCAGATTCTCGATCTACTAAGTGATCTCAAGACACGATTTCGAGTTGCCGGCATTTTTATTTCTCATGACCTCGGAGTAATCCGGCGAATGAGCGATCAGGTCCTCATTATGAAGGATGGCTTGGTGGTTGAGTCTGGAGATGTTGGTGCCGTCTTCGAGTGTCCTCAGCATGAATACACGCGCAGGCTTTTAGATGCCGTCCCGCGAATCGAGAAAAGAAGCGATTTTGTTTATGCATGAATTAATCAGATCCGGAGCTTGGAAGATACTTACGGCTTGCCTGGCCGGAGTCATCCTGTTGTCGGGCTGCGGCGATCGAAATAGGAGCGCTAGTCAGGATAAAACCGTAAAATTGATCATGAGCGATGCCGGTTTCAACAGCGAGGTCGTTCCTATCTTGAAAGAGGAAGTCGCCAAACAAGGCTTCAAGCTCGATTGGGTGGTGGTAAATGACATCATTCAACCCAACCAAATGGTGGATCAGGGATTAGCAGATGCTAACTCATTTCAGCACGAGCCTTATTTTGACCAGTTCGTCGCTGATCATAATTTAAAAAATGTGGTACGGGGGTTTTATACGCTTTTTACACCATCCGGGTTGTACTCCAAAAAGTATAAGTCACTAGATCAGGTCCCGGATGGGGCCCTATTCGGAATTCCGGTAGACCCCGCTAACAATGGTCGAGCCCTGTTTATGTTGCGGGATAAGGGGCTGCTGAAGGTGAAAGAAGGCGTTGCCGTGACACACGCCAGCCTAAAGGACATCACCGATAACCCGCACAAATACCGGTTCAAAGAGGTCGATCAGCTCATGCTGCAACGAACCTTGGATGACGTGGATGTCGGATTTCTGTTTTCCGCGACCGCGCTCAAAGTTGGGTTCAATCCCAAAACGGACGCCTTGGCCTACGAAACTCCCGGGGAAAGTCCTTACAAGGGAATCGTTGCAATCCGGCGCGAGCTAGTCGGTTCGCCTAAGATCAAAGCGTTGCAGATTGCTTATGGTAGTGACGCGCTGAAGTCTTTCTTTCGAGGCAAATACGGGAATTCGATAATCTACCTGGATGAGCTGAACAAATGAAGAAAAGGATCATGGGCGATGTTTGACAACATCATACAGGCGTGGCCGGAGATTGTGGAGGCGCTCGGCCAGACCCTCTACATGCTGACGATCACGATATCCCTTGCCGTGCTACTGGGAACTCCGCTCGGGACCTTACTCTATATAACCCGACCGGGATCGTTTGTGCGCGCTCCGCGGCTTTACGTTATCCTAAATGGATTGGTGAACTTGGTTCGGTCGTTCCCGTTCTTGATCTTAATGATCGCGATGATTCCGGTGACCCGGTTCATCGTAGGGACAGCACTCGGGACAACGGCTGCCACTGTACCGTTGGCCGTTAGCGCGATTCCTTATTTCGGCCGGTTCATTGAGCAGACCTTGCTGGATGTAAACCGCGGAGTGCTAGAAGCGGCAGAGTCAATGGGAGCGAGCCGGTTACAGATCGTTTGGAAGGTACTTTATTCCGAAGCTCGGTCCGGGATTGCTAACTCGATCACCATCATGACAGTCAGTTTTATTTCCTATTCGACTGTAGCCGGATTAGTTGGAGGAGGAGGCATCGGAGACTTCGCGATTCGTTACGGTTATTACCGATACGAAACCGATGTAATGTTTTTTACCATCTTTTTAATTGTCCTGGTGGTGCAGGCGTTTCAGTTCATCGGGAACTTTATCGTTCGAAAATTAGACAAACGAATCTAGGCAACTGTGTCACGCAAACAACTTCACGTTAACCTGTTCGAGATGAACTGTGTGAGCCACATCGTACACGGGATGTGGGTTCATCCGGAGAATAACCGGCACCGGTTCAACGATCTCGAATTCTGGACCGAACTCGCCCAACTGTTGGAGTGGGGGACCTTCGATGCCGTTTTCCTGGCGGATGTTATCGGCGCCTACGATCGATTTCGCAATGGTCCGGAAACGGCCTTGCGCGAGGCTGTCCAAATTCCGAGTAACGATCCGTTGCTGATTATCCCTGCGATGGCTCAAGTGACTCGGAATCTTGGTTTCGGAGCCACTTTTTCGACGACTTACGAACCGCCTTTTGCTTTTGCGCGGCGGGCGAGCACAATCGATCACCTGACTAAAGGACGGTTTGCCTGGAATATTGTGACGTCCTACTTACCCAATGCTGCACGCAACTTCGGGCTCGAAGATGAGGTGCCGCACGATTACCGGTACGAGATCGCAGACGAATATCTCGAAGTCCTTTACAAACTGTGGGAAGGCTCCTGGGACGACGACGCGGTAATTCAAGATCGGGAAAACCGGAGTTACACGGATCCGAGCAGGGTTCGATATATCAATCACGCGGGTAAACATTTTAAGGTGGCAGGACCGCATCTTTGCCAACCATCACGGCAGCGAACTCCGGTTCTTTATCAAGCGACGGGCTCGCCTGCCGGTAAAGAGTTTGCCGCTCGCCATGCCGAGGTGGTGTTTATCGGTGGTCATAGCCCGGAGGCGGTTCGAAAGAATATAGAGGATATTCGAGCTCGCGCCCGCGCGCGCGGCAGAGATCCGCAGGGAATCAAGTTCATCGCTGGCGCCGGAGTGATCGTGGCTAAGACCGAAGAGCAGGTTGCTGCGAAACTGGAAAACTATCGGCGATTCTTGAGCGTTGAAGGGCGGTTGGCACATTCGCAGTCGGGCATCGATTTTCTCAAGTATCCTCGCGAACAGCGGATTGCAGACATTATCGATCGCAAAGACCCCGGATGGGATAAGATTCCGCCCTTCTTCCAACCGCAACAAACCGTTGGAGAAGTATTAAACCGGATCGGGAGTATCAATCCCTGGGGGCGTCACTTTGTTGCTGGAACACCCGAAGTAGTAGCCGATGCCATCGAACGTTGGCTAGATGAAGACGGGATCGACGGGATCAATCTGCTTCAATATCTCTCGTTTGAGACTGCCCGGGACTTCATCGAGCTGGCGGTACCGGAGTTACGCCGGCGAGGGCGGTTCCGTGAATCCTACAAGGACGGCGAGACGCTGCGTGAACGGCTTTTTGGTTATTCTCGTTTGCCTGCGGATCATTACGGAGCGCGGTACCGTGATCCGGTGACACTCGCATCTGGGTCTGAGCCGCTGCGTCTGGTGGGTCTGGCTAACGAAACTGAAGCGAGCGAAGCGAAGCCGGCAGAGCCGGTAAGCGTGGGCTGAAACCAGTCTAGGAAAAGGTTGCAAAATCATACTGATTTAGTAGGCTATCCCGCTTAAAACCGCGCGAGGGCGCGCAGAACCATGGTGATTGGTCGATGGTGACAATGAGCTCTAAGAGCGCACAGGACGGCGGCGCATCGGATTTTCCTTCGGGTTCGCACGTGACCGTTGCGCTCCTGAATGAACGGACGGCGAAGATTTTGCCGAAGCTTGCTGCGGGAGCAGCCGAACGCGAACGTGCCCGCGAATTGCCGTATGAGCACGTGGATTCGATCGCCGCAGCCCAGCTTTTTGCCTTTCGGATTCCGAAAAAGTATGGCGGTGCGGGGTCTTTAATAACGGATGTTATCCGCTTCGTTATCGAAGTTGCCGCGGCCGACTCTAACATCGCCCAAGCATTGCGCCCCGGGTTCGCTTTAGTGGAAAGCCTGCGACTTTCTGATTCCGAAGCGGAGCGGGAAAGATGGTTCCGCAGGATTTTGTCAGGCGATTTCTTTGGCAACGCGGGCTGGGAAATTGGCGGACCTAACGGAGCGGTTACTGCTCGGATTGCCAAACAGGGCGACCACTACAAAGCGAACGGAAACAAATACTACAGTACGGGCTCTTTATATGCTGACTGGATCAGTACGGTGGCCTTGAATGAGGCAGACGAACCGGTCTCGTTCACGGTGCCGCGAAATCGGGAGGGGGTAGATTTAGTGGACGATTTCGACGGTATGGGGCAGCGCCTGACCGCTAGCGGCACCACCAGGCTCCGCGATGTAACCGTCTATCCGGAAGAGATTCGTTCCCGGCCGGGTCGGAATCAGCGGTCCCCGGTTACCGCTTTTCTGCAGCTCTTCCTGGGAGCGGTTGAGGCAGGCATTGCCAAGAATGCGTTAGCGGATGCAGTCACGTTTACCCGAGATCACGCGCGCCCGATAAAACATAGCAGCGCGCAGAAGTCCGTTGATGACCCGTACGTGCAATATTCTGTAGGAGAGATTTCCGCTCGGGCTTATGCGGCTGAGGCCGTGATCCTGCGCGCGGCGGACTCAATCGATGCGGCTTGGGACAGCGATCTGCAGGCGGAAGCTTTAACCAGAGCGGCGGTGGAGGTGGCCCAGGCTCAATTTCTTGCCGCGGAAGTCGCGTTGCGGGCGTCCGAGCTGATCTTCGACGTTGGTGGTGGATCGACGACCGCCAG
>DASUWQ010000494.1:0-3865 GCA_036378375.1 Chthoniobacterales bacterium | reverse complement strand
CCTGCCGCGGTAGTAAAACAAGCAGAAATCCTGGGGTCGAGGGAACAGACCAGCGTGTTATCCGAGGATTTGCTGGGTTAGTGGTAGGCGGTTCCGCCTGGAGGGGCACCGCTGCGCGGCTCTACCTAGGCCTCCTGACCGATAACCGTTCAACCGACAGGCCGCTAAGGCTCTAGCGGCTTCCCAAGCGCTAAATAGTTCTGGACGTAGTCGCGTACAGCCTCTTCGAGCGAGAATTTTGGTCCTTTGAACCCTAAACCAAGCAATTTATCGATATTGGCTTCGGTAAAGTTCTGGTAATTCGGCCTCAATGCTTCTGGCATCTCGATAAATTCAATCATGGGTGGCTTTCCCAGGGCGGAAAAGACCGCGTTCGCCAGGTCAATCCATCTCCTAGCGCGACCGAAGCCGAGGTTAAAAATTCCGGCCGCCGACGGATTTGAGGCCAGGAAGATCGTCATCTCGACCGCGTCCTTCACGTACAGGAAATCCCTCTTTTGTTCGCCGTCGCCGTAATCTGGATGATAACTCTTAAAAAGTTGGATCTTACCGGTGGTCTGCACCTGCTGAAAGGCCTTGTGAACAACGCTCCGCATATCGCCCTTGTGGCCTTCATTGGGTCCAAAAACGTTGAAATATTTCAGGCCAACAAACTGGCTCAGCAGACCGCGCCGGGCGGCATAGAGATCAAAGCGCTGCTTGGAAAAAGCATAGCCGTTGAGAGGTCGAAGTTTATCCAGGATGCTCTCGTCGTCCTTCATTCCAGCGGATCCGTTCCCGTAGGTAGCTGCGGAAGACGCATAGGTGAAACGGATGTTCCGTTGGGCCGACCATTCCCCTAAGATCTTGGTGAACTCAAAATTGTTTCGCATCAGATAACCCAGATCGCGCTCGGTGGTGGCGGAACAGGCGCCGAGATGGAAGACGGCCTGAATATTGTCTAGAGAGGTTGGATTTTGCTGAATCCGATCGAGCAATTGATCGGGGGGGATGAAATCATCGAATCGCAGGGGAACTAGATTCCGCCACTTTTCATCCGTGCCTAGGAAATCCGAGACAAGGATGTCGTCGATTCCTTTCAAATTTAGGGCCCAGACCAGCGCACTGCCGATGAAACCGGCACCGCCAGTTACGAGGATTTTGCCTTTCGTCAAATCGATCACTGTTTAGAATCTCTCATTCAACTGATTTGCCCGCGTTGGCAAGACGACGAAATCTTTATGCGTTGGATGTTAGTAGTGGCAGCTACTCTTGTGGTAGCGATTTGTCTGGTGGCAGGAGTACTGTTCTTTACCTCGCGGCAGGCGCAGCATCCGCATGACCCTAACCTGCAGCCATTGGCGGATGCACTAAAACAGCGAATGGACGGTATCCTCGGAGACGCGGGCTTTACAGAACAAACGGTTGAATTATCCGTCATGAAGTCCCAATTGGAGGCTGAGGTGGCCCGAGTAAAATATCTTGCCGCTAAGTTAGGAGGCAGCGCCGTAAGTAAAGAATCCAGCACTGGATCTACCATGGACTTAATCGCCGAGATCCCGGTGGAGTACCGAAAAAGCTTTATCGACGCGGTAACGGACGGATTCCAGGACCTGCCCAAGGCCAGCCCCGCGGCTTCGCCGACGATGTGCGTGATCACCGTGCAGATCAAGGTCCAGAGTTAACCGCATGGTGATCTTGGTTTTTGCCTTGCCCGAAGAAGCCCGGGTTGTGCGGCGACGGATTCGCTGGGACAAATCGTCAATTGACGTTCCTCAAGGCATCTTTGCTGGGCAGGAAGTTTCTCTCGCTTTCGTTGGGATTAGCGCCGTCCGCATCCGAGAGCTTGAGCGGTTGATCGATCAAGTCAAACCGCGGATGATCATCAGTTCTGGTTTCGCCGGAGGGACTCGCTCCTTATTGGAGGCGGGCGATTTTGTTTTATCCACGAACTGCACGGATGCCGATATCGTAAAAACCCTCAGGCAGCATCAGAAAATTTTCGATGCGGCCGGTCCCTTTATCCAAGTTCAGAGGGTTGCTTCGGCCTCCGATAAATGGTCATTGAACCGTTTGCGCGGCGCCTGCGCTGTCGACATGGAGTCAGAAATGATTGCCAGCTTGTGCCGCCAGAAAGGGATTTCTTTGATCACGGCTCGGATGATCTCCGACGCCATCGACGAGGCCATTCCTGCAGTATTTACTCAGAAAAAAGTTTCGCGGTTAAGCGATGTCCACGGCGCCGTGGGTTTTGCTGCTCGAATGTTGCAGCTCACCGGGAAACTGGCAGATCGGTTAGAAGCGTTGGTCCGGGAGTTATAGGTTCTTGTTTTCAATCGGATCGTAGCCATGGTCGGCCGTAGGATTCGATCCATGTCCCGAAATAGTCGAGGGCAAACCGATATCCGATCTCGGCGATTTCAGCTCCTCGACCAAAATCGCCGTATGTAAAATTGCCCAGTGGGAGAGTAAGATAGGCGTCGGCTAAATGCCGCAGACGAGCTGCGGGTGTGCGCCCGAAGTCGAGTGTTCTCATGAGCAATTCCAGCAGGCCTGGAAGCCGGTCCTTTTTAGAAAACAGCCTCCGGCGAAGGCCCTCCCACCCGGAAAACGATAATCCATAATCGACATTGCCATGCACAATAATCGGCGAGGCTGCGACGGAAATTACCGTACCCTGGCCTACTAAATCCCGAGTCACGTCCGAGGGAACTACATCTACCAGGCCTCCATCGAACAAAAGTTCATTGTCCCAGGTTACCGGAGGGAAAACGCCGGGTGCCCGACTGCTGGCAATTACGCTACGCGAGACATTTCCTGACAAATGCACTTTGCCTTCTGCGCGGGTGAGATTGGCTGAGACACAAAAGTATGGCAGCCACATGTCTTCGATGTCCTTGTTTGCTCCGAAATCCATGAGGGCCTGAGAGACTTTTCGCCCGGTCAAGAAAGAGACTACGGGCAGCGTGTAGTCGCGCTGCATCGACTCAGCAGAGTACTTACAAGTGAGTTCCAGCATTTTTTGGTAGTCCCATTCAAACGCGCACTCTGCCGCGATAACGGCACCCATGCTGGTACCGCCGACCATGTCGATCGGAATATCGAGTTCGCGCATTGCGCGTATCACGCCGATGTGTCCGATGCCGCGCGCAAACCCGCCGCCTAGGGCTAAGCCGACTGAGCGATCATTCAGGAAGCGGGTCAAACGCGCAAAATCCCGTTCGTTATTCATTCTGATATGGAAGTGATGCGCCGCAGGGATTCGCAGGGTCCACTCACGAGTTCCCTTTGGCGGGTTATTGCCGTCGTCGTGGACGATTACCAGAATCCTGGTTTTCTTTGACGCCTCTCCAATTCCCCAAGGATCCACCGCTTGCGAACCGGCCTCCAGATAATCCGCGCGCGCACGCGCGACGACCAAAATCAGGTCGGCTTGCCGAAGGCAGCGTGCCGTCCAGGCGGAATTCGACGAGTCTGCCTCGTATACTAGCTTGGAATAACGGGTCTCCTTTCCGTTGAGCCAGTCGACGAAGCGCGCTTGAACATCGTCTCCACCCATCGATTGGGCTGCGCCCGGTACGCCGAACAGGCTGTCGACTCGCTCGCTATTCAACCTCAGGACGGCCCCCGTCTTGGCGAGCTCATTGGTCAAGAAGTCTGTGAAAGCTCCTATCGGAACATCTTCCGACAATCCGACAACTGCTAGACAACGCGCCGTCGGTTTCCGCGTTCGAATACCAGCAGTTTCGTTTTTAAGTCGGGAAGCGAGTTGACGAATGATCGCCGAATAGATGGGTTGAGCGCAATTTGCGGCGAGTTGATTGAGCCCGGATTCGCTGAGTCGAGCGAGGTTTGTATCTCTGATTGCTACCACGGTAGCCGAGCG
>DASUWQ010000493.1:0-4421 GCA_036378375.1 Chthoniobacterales bacterium | reverse complement strand
GCTCGTTCTCGGCGTTAACATTTTATTTATACTTTAAGCTCCGCCTTGCACGCTTTGCGCCACCCTCCATGGAAATACTGCTCGTACCGACTTCGGTTGTCCGCTTACTTGGAATGTGCACTCCAACAGACTGGGTTTGTCGCCACCGTTCGTCCAAGCCGCAACCCAATTCCCGGTATTCCGGTCGAAAAACCGCCAATTGCAGCGGACAAGACCCGTTATCAGAGTTGTAACGGTCGGTGGAGGAGGTTGCGAATCAGTCACCGGAGGTTCAGGTAACTCGGTTGCTACCAGACTGAAACGGCCGTCAGGCTGGCTTCTCACGGCCAGGATTACAGTCCCGAACCCGGATTCGGCGCCTTTCCACGAAAAATTGAAGGGAGTCTCATCAAAAATCAGCTGAAATTCATCCTTCGTCCGCTTGGTCTGAAACTCAGCCGTGCTCGGCAGCGACTCGATGTCTTTCCGCAAGAGCTCATAGATCCCATCGCTATGTTCTTGCTGCCCCTGAAGAAACTGCACGTTCGACGTCACCGTTGACGTTGTTTGGATGATTCGGAAAACAAGACCGACGATGATCGACAGGACCACGAGGGCTAGCAAGACTTCGAGGAGAAGATAACCTCTAGCATTTCTCCAATAGAATCGTCCTCGTGCTCGTGCTCGCCCTCGTGCTCGAAGGCCTTGCCCCGCGCGTGGAGATGACAGAGTACTCGTTTGCCCCAAAGCGTGACCACGGCGACTCTTCCCTGACCAGGCCCATATTCTCGAGCACGAGCACGAGCACGAGCACGAGCACGAGCACGAGCACGAGCACGAGCAGGAGCACGAGCACGAGCAGGAGCAGGACGCAGGGCGGCTAGGCGAAATGCTATTCATGGCTGGAACAAAACCTCCTGGGCCTCACTCGTCCGAACCCGATTCCTTGCCAGCCAGGAGGCTCGCACAGTTACCTGCCAAAGGTTTGCCACCGGCTGGTTCTTGCTGTTCTTCGCAGGAAGGGAGACTACCTCTCGCTCATATTGAATCCGGTGATCACCCATGAAAATCGCCGTTTTCCCGGGCTGCAGCTTGTTGACACTCGCCTCCGCCAAGATGCTTTCCAAATCCTGGCGAACTTCCGATTCGTCATGGATCAAGACCACGGTATCGACAGCTTGCTGCAGCGCCGTGGTGAGAGCAATCGCTCCCATGCAAAAGATGGCGAGCCCAAGCAACATTTCCCAAAGCACGAAGCCGGCTCGGTTTGCAGTTAGCGGTTGGCGGTTTGCCGTCTGCCGTTTTCCGTTTTCTGTTAGTCGGCGGTTAGCCCCGGCAGTCGCTGATAAGCAACCAATTGCTAACCGCAAACGGTTAACCGCAAACCGCAAACCTCTGGTCTTTAGGCTCATCGGATAAACGATTCCTCGTTCTCGATCCGTGCCGTTAGCGCGTCTATCCTGAACCGGACCCAATCCTCGTTGCGTTGGAAATAGAAAGCGATCGGCTCACACAGGCCATTCGGCGTGAATACCCAGCGTGCATCCGCTACGGTCTTTAGGTCCCGATCCGACGGCCGCTGAATCTCGTACTTAACATTGCCTGGCAAATCGTATCGAAGCGATTGAGAGTCTGTGTCCTTCTTTTCTAAGGGTTCTAACAGGTACCCCCTGTTTAATAAAAGGACCACATAAGCTCGGTCTTGTTCCATAGCGAGGCGCCGAGCCGTTTTGGCGAAGCTTTGTAGCTCGCGTACCGGCTTTCGGATTTGTTCCTCCTGGAACTGTTTGGCAACGGGCGGCGCGGATACCGCGAATAGAACGGCCACGATAAACAGTACAAAGCAAATCTCTAGTAAGGTGAAACCGGCTGTCCGGCGAACGGTAAGTCGCCCTTGGAGAAACCCTACAGAAACGCCGCTGGACGGTTTTGCGTTCACGGCGTTTGCTGAATTCACGGCGGTAACAGCGCTAATTCACGCGCCGGTAAACGTTACCATCACCTTCCTTGCGTTGTGGACCGAGCGAGTAGACGTCCACCCCGGATGGATCTTTCTTGCCGGGGTTCCGGTATTGATAAGGAGTGTTCCAGGGATCAACAGGTAAGCTGTCCATTAACTTGACCCAGTTCGACGGAGCCGTGCCGGTACTGGGAGGACTTACCAGCGCTTCCAAACCTTGGCTTTGCTCTGGCAGTTGATTGTTACGCGCTTCGTAAAGTTTGAGTGCACTGTAAATGTTCGCGATATCCTGCTCCGCGCGCTGAATTTTCGTTACGTCCAAAATGCCGGTCATCTTGATGATGACACCGCCTGCAAGCACGGCGATGATCGCCACCACCAGCATTATCTCCATTAGTGTATACCCTGCGCGCCCGCGATTATTCCCAGCGAAATTAGCCCTGCGACTTGAGACAACTTTACATTTCATAAGGCCGGTCCCGAAGCTAGTACATCCACTATTCAAGTCAATCCGAGGCATATTGAATCTGCAGTAAAAAGTCTCGGATGGCTAGCGGCGTGTTCGGTGGACCTTGAAACTGAAACACGTTATCCCCTTTCCTCACTTGGTGGGCAGAAAGGAGGAAAGCACCCTTACGCCACCCGGTATAATGATCTCCTTGCGATCGGCTATGAAAATAGCCGGGGTCAGTGAGCTCCGGGATCTCCATCGCGAGCGTGCCGATCTGCGTGCCGTTGAGCCAAAGTTTAACTGAACTGCTTAATGGCAACCCATTGACTAAGACCTCCAGCCGAACGCGACGAACCGCCTTGGGAATCGAGACCGGGTATTGCACGCCCTGTTCGATCCGTTCCGCGTTCTCCGTAACCGAAGTGGTATAGACGGATCCATCCCATCGATCTGCGACCGACGTAAGCGGGCTCCCATCGACTTCTTCCGGTGCGTAAATCTTACCTGCGGACGTGATCAAAGCGCCATTTGGCATCGAATCGTACAAACGGGCCACACCCGGACGCGCCCAATCGAGGCGGACTCGCTTGATGTTTAATACGGCAGAACTGGACGACAGAATCAATTTTCCGGGACCACCTAAAGTTGGCCGGTTGATCAGAATCGTTCGCTGATTCGGTAGCGAGATATTCTCAAATAGGTTAGCGCAAATTAGCTGCCTTGAACCGCCTTGAGGCTGCCAATAAACGCTGAGATACCCGCCCATCTCTTCGACAAAAACGACGGTTAAAGCCAAGTCGTCGTCATCGGCTACTGGAATAACCTGAAAGGCTAGTTCAGCGTGATTGCTAGCCATTGCCACTGGTCGATCAGGCAACCAAGAGGGAAGCGGAACCCGTCCATTGGTTGTCGGATCGAAAACAAAAGAATCGGCCAAGACAGATTGGCTGAACAGAATCGACGCTACAACGATGAGCGGGCGAAAGCGGGGACACACAGCCCAAGTTAATAGCGGTTGGCCCATCCGCCACGCAAGAGCATTTCTGGTCTCCCAGAGGCCCACGCCTCTGGAGACTAGAAATGCTATCAGCGACCACAAATGCTATTAGCTGCCAGGATGAGATTTCGGCTAGCACGACGTCGCGCCTGCCCGAAATCTAATCCTTGCACGCTGTTGACGAACCTGTCGGTCGTAACCAGTTTCTTATAGATGAATGCTACCGATCTCACCCAACGCCCTCCTCGCAGTCCCAGAGTCAAACTGGGCGGATTAGTCCTTCTACCCAGGATGCTCGATAAGGGCCGCGCCCACTTGGCCGGTACCGTCGGAGAATACCACTTCAACTGTCCTCTCGATCAGCGCTTAACCGCGTTCCTCGCCGTCAGCGCCGATGATATTCTGAAACTATTGAAGGATGGAAAAACGGATACCGAAGTGCTGGCCTGGGTACACGAAAATACCAAGCGAACCGACTTCGAAATCTATCAATGGTCCGAGTACCAAAATCAGAGAAGCCCGGCCGATAACGAAAGCCGAGAATACCTGAGTGAAATGGTCAAGAAAGTCGCCCCGGATCGAGAGGACATCATCACCTGGTTTGATGTGCTCGACCTGGACGACTACGCCAGCTTCGGCGGACGACCCTAGAGCTTCGCCAGATGCTCAGCTCATGACAAATTGACAGATGACACATGACAGATTAGCTGCGGCCCCACACCACTTTGAGGCACAGAAATTTGTCATTTGTCATCTGTCATTTGTCATTTCTCGCCAGGCTGTAAGCCAGGCGCTTCAGGATCTCCACACACCGCTCCAATTCCTCGACCGGGACATTCTCCTCCACGGAATGGGCGGTCTTCATATCGCCGGGACCGAAAACAACGGTCTCGGCGCCTAGCTTTTTCAAATAGGGTGCCTCCGTGCCGAACGCTACGGCAACGGCGGCGTTACGACTTAAGCGTTCAAGTTCTCCGACCAATTTGCTTTGCCGATCGGTTTCAAACCCGGGGTCGATCCGAATCGGCTCAAAG
>DASUWQ010000492.1:0-4173 GCA_036378375.1 Chthoniobacterales bacterium | reverse complement strand
GGCGTTCTGGTGATAGCCGGGGGCCCTGCCGATCCGTCCGGCAAACCGCCCCAGGTCTTGTTTGCCGATACTTCTTTCGACTTCGCCCTTGCTCAAAGCCTGATCCCTCCAGAAGTACTCTCCCAATTCTATGCGCTGCTGGGAATAACCCGATCGGCGTCAACTGAGGCAACGGACACCGCACCTGCCGAGGATATTTATCCTGTGGGCGCCGCGCTTAACACCGTGTTAGGTCCGCTCGCCGGCTTCACGTTCAAGTCCAATAGCACATTAGGAATCCTGCAAGAGCTGGAGCGATCGGATGCGATTCCCGTTAGACCGAGCGCGGCACCGGTCGGCTCGATCCTGGTATGTCCAACGACTTGCTCTCCAAGCGGCCCCGTATCCTTAGGCTCAGTTGGCATTCTTGGGTCCGACCACCAGATATACGGCCCTGACTTCAGAAAAGGCGGTGGGTGGACTTGTTTCGGCACACTCGAGAGTTGGATCGAAAAATACGATGCCCAGAACCAACTGTTCGGATTCCTGCTTCGGGCGCGCCCACAGCAAACAACGACCTAATGTTGGAAGGGAAACGGTGCGATCGGTCCTCACCTGGAGCTTCACTATGCTGCTCATCGCGAGTATTTCGGGGTGCGATGATAGCATCAGCTCGCCGAGTGGCGGGGCTTCCGGTACCCCGACCCAAAACGATTTGACGCAGGGCCAGCAGATTGGAAATGCAGTCTCCGGAAACCAGTCGTTTGACCATGCGAGCGGTGGCTCTGGTTTTGGTTCCCCTCAAGACGCCAGTCAATTCGGTGCAGCGTCATTCACTTCCGATAGTTTAGCCAAGATCGATACAGACGGGGATCCTTCCGAGCAAGGGTATGACCAGACTTGGAACGCTCAGACATCCGGACAGATCGATGGGCAGCCAGTAAACTCCGCAGACTACGCTTACGTTGTCATGTCACAGGGACAGATGGCAGCGAGCGGGGCTCAAATCGGCGATTGGGCGCTCGTTACTAACAACGAAACCGGGCAAAGCATGTGGGCCCGCGTCGAAGATGTGGGTCCTGCGGGCGGGACCGGGGAAATTTCTGAAGCATGCGCCACTGGTGTTGGCATCCAGTTCCAAAAGAACTCTAACACCGTCGGGAACCCGAACGTAACCGTCCAAGTTTATTCCGGTACCAAATCCATCTCAGGTGGAAGCAACTAATAACAGAGAACCGAACAAATGAGAACTAGCCTAATCAGCGTACTAGCAACTGCACTCATAGCGAACTTCAGCTGGGCCGAAAGCACACTTGAACATAAGGAGATACCAGCGCCCGACGGCGCGTACGTCTTGGAAATTGGCGCTGCCGTCCGAGTGGTAAACTCGGGAGGCTCACTATCACTAACGCTTGCGAGCAATTTAGAAGGCGTTCAGCGCGTTGATGCGAAATGGTCGCCTGATTCGCGCCGAGTAGTTGTTGTCATTAGCTACACCCGAGGGTCAGGAGTGGAAGCAGCCTATATGGATGGAAGCGGCTGGCATAAGGCGCTGCAGCCGGACACAGACCTACCGACCGATGAGTTGTCCCGACAAGCTGGAGTATCGGGCAGACTAGTCTCTCAATCTTGCCGGCTAGGAGATTGGATCGATTCGCGACGGATTAGGATTACCGGTGAGTTGATCTTTTCCGGACAAAAAAAAGCGCTGTACGGGTACACCCTGGTCTTCACAGGTGAACCCGGTCATCTCGATCGTGGAGGATTCGAGGAAGGCGTCATTAAAGGTATCGAATACCACGTTCGCTGAGCCCCTTCGACGCGCTGATGCTTGCCTGTCTCGAGCTTGTCGAGAAGCTCAAGGCAGGCCTATCTCAGGACCTCGCGCTTAGCGGATCGTGCCAGATATACTTTGCTGGCCTCATCGAAGACGCGATCAACCGTGATCTTCTGCATACACACATTGTTGGTACACGAGCTCTGGCGATTATTGTAAGCGTTGACGCAGGGGCTGCACGCCAGCTCCTGCCAAATCGTGATCGCTCGGGGGGTCCGGGCGCCAAAGAGCGCCGGCGTTTCTGGACCAAACAGCGTTAACGTATGAACTTGAGTCATGGCCGCGAAATGAGCAGGCCCACTGTCATTGGTGATCAGCAATTCAGAGAGCGTGTAGAGCACCAGCAGCTGTCGCAAGGTGGTTTTTCCTGCGAGTGAGAAGCAGCGAGACGATCCGATCTCCCGCACCATCGCTTCAATCGGCCCTGCCTCATCGGGTGCTCCGGTAAGTCCTATATTGATCTCCGGGAACGCGTCCAACAGGCGGCGCGCGAGCGACACGTACCGGTCCGCAGGCCATTTACGCAGAGGCAATAGGTCGCTGGCGTTCGGATTCAGCAACACAATTTGCGGTTCACCATTATTACCAGTCTCGCGCTGAAGCAGACTGCGGATCTGATCCTGTTCGCCGGGAGCGGGCTCAAAATCGGGGACCCATTTCTCAATTTGAGGTACCGGGACGGATAACTTACCAGATCGCGGCACCGGTTGTTCAAGCGCCGTTACCATCAACAAGAAGATTTGGCTCGTATGCAGATAGGGATTGTACGATAGCCGGTGCGTCATCAGGTCGCCGCGATAGGGACCGTCGCCAAAGAAAGTGTGAAAGCCAACTCGTTGCCGGGCGCCGGATAAGAACGTCAGGATGGCTGATCCGCGAGAAAAAAATTCCAGATCCACTGCTGTGTCCAGCCGTTCTCGCCGGACACGCAACAGGGCGCGTAAGGCTTGCCAGGCGAGCTCGAACGGATGCTTATGCCGAATCGTGATCACGTTTTCGGGCGGAATGAGCCGCATCGCGTCGAGGATGAATCGGTTTTCTTCAAAAACCAAAAAGAACACGTTTTCGCGACCCACAAGTTGTATGGCCCGCGAAATGGCGGGATACGCGAGCACGGTTGAACCTTGCTCAGCCAGTTTGATGAACAGCACCTTCCGCGGAACCTCGGCTCTCTCCGATACAAACCGACTGCCTGTCAATCGCCGCACCAGGGTTAGACTGGCGCAGAGCGGAACACCGACGAGGCGGTCAATAATCTGGAGCTTGCGAGTATCGAGTTTAAGAGCCATTTATGCAGGGTTTTCTCCGATGCCAGCTCCCGTCGGCATCGGTTTCCCGAAGATAAAATGTTTCACGCTTTTCTTAATTCGCACGCCTTATCGGTAGCCTACTCGTGTCGTGTCCCGGAAATAGCATGGGTTTTGCCGTCTGTCAGCCAGGCAGATAGAAACCAGCCCGCGAATTGCCGCCAATGATCGCAGTCTCAGAAGGTCATTCGGCCGGGCTGCCAGGTCGGCTTAAGAGCTTAGGCGCGTGGAACATCGGTGCATTGGCGGTTTGGATAATCATTTTCCTAGGGTTAGCCGTGCGGACACTCGCCAATCCAAATCGTGCCACCGCATTCACCGTGTATCGCCTTGCGGGGATCCATTGGCTAAACGCTCAGCATTTGTATGGCGATTGGAGAGGGTTCGTTTACAGCCCGCTGGCAGCCGTGTTCTTTACTCCTTTCGGACTGCTGCCGCCGAGCTGGGGCAATCTCTGTTGGACCTGGTTGAATGCCGCGATATTCCTGCTCGGCGCCCGCGCCCTCTTGAGTAGCGGCATCTATCCCGGTATAAAGCCGCAATATCACGGCGTCGTCTATCTCTTGCTGGTGCCGCTGGTACTCGGCAATCTGGATACCGGGCAGGCCAACCCGACCGTAATCGGTCTCGTGCTTTTAGCGGTTGCGGCGATGCCGGCCAAACGCTGGGGTGTGGCCGCTCTTTGCGTTGCAGCCGCCACCTATCTCAAGATTTATCCGCTCGCAGTTGGCCTCATTCTCTTCCTAATGGCGCCTCGGAGATTAGGCTGGCGGCTGTTTCTAGCGTTAGTCGTACTTGGGATCCTGCCATTTCTTTTTCAGCACTGGTCTTACGTCTCCCAGCAATACCACGAATGGATTTCAACGCGTTCAACCGATGACCGCCGCCTTTACCCGATAAAGGATGTGCCTTTGGACCTTTGGTTTCTCTTGGTGCGATTTGGGCATCTTCCCATTCCAGGGTTTGTGTATAGCGCTTTTCAGATGCTGAGCGGCGGAGCGATTGCGTTGTTCTGTTTGGCTGGTATTTGGAAGCACTGGCCCAAAGAAC
>DASUWQ010000491.1:0-12866 GCA_036378375.1 Chthoniobacterales bacterium | reverse complement strand
CATTGAGATCGCGCGGGCACTATCCACAGATCCCAAGGTACTGCTGCTCGATGAATCCACCGCGTATCTTGATCATCGCGAGGTTGAGTCTGTGCTCGAGGCGATTCGGCAATTGAAGAATCAAGGAATCACCATCGCTTTCGTATCCCATCATTTGGACGAGGTTCGCTCCGTCGCCGATCACCTCACGATTTTGAAAGATGGACACTGGGCGGGCAGCTTTGCGACCAAGGAAATTGCTCCGGATGATATCCATCGGCGGATGGTCGGCCGGGACTTGTCGAAAGGAATTTATCCGGCCCGCCCACCGGTTAGCGATCAGGAACCTGAAGCAGCGATTATTTTCGAGGCCCGAAATATTTGTTTGGGTCAGGAATTAGTTGAAGCCAGTTTTCAGGTTCGGGCTGGAGAGATTCTTGGGTTGGCCGGTTTAAAGGGATCCGGGGCCGACGCGCTTTTTTGTGTAGTTGGCGGGGATCGAACGAAAACCGCAGGAAACATGAGGCTGCTGGGCGAATCGTTTCAGCCGGCAACGCCTGCTGATGCCTGGCGGGCGGGAGTAGCCCATTTGCCAGGGGACCGGACCGGCGAAGGTCTGATTGTCGATTTTAGCGTATTAGAAAACCTGCTAATGGGTGGGTTCCCTAGATGGGGACCATTCTTTGACCGGCAGAAGGCGGTCACCCAAGGACGCGAACTGATTTCCCGGATCGGGATTAAAGCCGCGGGGGTCGATGCGTCTTGCCGTTCCCTTTCCGGCGGTAATCTGCAAAAAGTGGTGGTTGGGAAATGTCTGGCCACTAGCCCAAAACTCCTGTTGCTCAATAATCCGACGCGCGGTGTGGATGTCGGTGCGCGTTTGGAGATTTATCAACTCATCAGGGACCTGGTGAATCGAGGGCTAGCGGTTGTCCTGTCATCGGAAGACATGCCGGAACTACTGGGTATGGCCGACCGTCTTCTGGTGTTCCGTGGCGGCCGGATCGTTCACGAATTTCTGGATGCCGCGGCAACTACCGAGCATGAAATCGTGAGGTATATGACATGAGTGATAGCAAACCGGATGCCGTGACCGGCGTGAGCAAAAGCTTCACCAAAGGAAGCCAGGCGAGTCCGCTGCTACCTGATTTCGCAGCGGTACGCCGCTTCTTTCCCATCGCCCTGCTAGTGATTCTGTGCATCGCGTTTTCTTTGTTGTCATCTCGGTTTCTGACTTGGAGCAATCTGTTGATTGTGCTGGAGCAGGGGACGGTTTTGTTGGTCGCGGCTCTGGGGATGACCTTTGTGATCATGGCCGGTTCGATCGATCTCTCGGTAGGCTCAATCGTGGCTTTATCGGCGCTGACCGCTGCGCTCACCGCAGATAGCTTGGGCGCCGCCGCGATTATTCCTGCCGCGGTTGTCGGCGTTCTGGCAGGTCTGATCAACGGGATTATCGTCGCGAAAGGCAAAGTCCCGTCATTCATCGCAACCATGGGAACGATGGTGATCTATCGCGGGATCGTTCTCTTATTCACCAAGGGTGCTCCCGTTTCGATCGATGGTGAAGGATTTCTTTCGGCATTTGCCGATCGGACGTTCGGCGTTCCGCATTCCGTCATCATCGGACTCATCCTAGGACTGCTGGCCTACATCATTCTTAATCGAACGGTGTTCGGGCGTGAGGTGCGAGCCGTTGGCGGAGGTGAAAGGGTAGCAACTCTTACTGGGATTAGGGTGGTCCGAGTTAAAGTCTGGATGTTCGCCTTCTTGGGTGCACTTTGCGGAATCGCGGGGTTGCTCCAGGCTGCTCGGGCCATGGCGGCTACCGCTCAGCTTGGAGAAGGATTAGAATTGGATGTCATCGCTGCCGTGGTAGTCGGCGGCACCCCATTGACCGGTGGTATCGGTAGTATCTCCGGTACCATGTTAGGCGTTCTGATCATTACTTTGCTGTCAAACGGGATGAACATGATCGGCGTAGATCCTTATTTACAAAACATCGTAAAGGGAACTGTGCTGATTGCCGCAGTTTTTCTAACGATCGACCGGAAGAAGATCGGGATTATCAAGTGACGATGGGAGGCAACAGAGATTGTCTCGTCTCCTTGTGTTTCATTCCGCCTTTGTCTTAAACCTTTGCGTTTTGGCGCGAGATTTTTCTTAACAGAGAGTGAAAGAAAAAGTAGTTCCTGGGCCGTTGTTGGGCTGTACCGTGAGCTGACCTCCGTGGTTCTTGATAATCGACCGGCTGATCGAAAGGCCTAAGCCCATGCCACTGGCTTTCGTCGTGTAAAACGGTTGAAAGATCGACTCCAGCTTCTCGTTCTCAATGCCAACCCCGTTATCTTTTACCTCGACCCGGACGCCTCCGGATTCGGCTCGGCTCACTATGGTTAACTCTCTTGGTCGATCGACCACTTCGGCCAACGCATCGGCCGCGTTTAGGATGAGGTTGAGGAGGACCTGCTGGAGCTGAATAGAATCGCCTTGTACAGTGGGAAGTCGATCGCACAAGTCTATTCTCAGCAGCACATGATTCCTTTCTAGCTCGTGCTCCACTAACGTCAGGATCCCTTCAACCACTTCATTTATATCGAGCGACGTCTTCTCCCCTCCGTTTGCCTTGAAGAAATTGCGTAGCCGCACAATCACGTCGCCGGCTCGTTTACCGTCCCTGATCATTCGTTGGACGGCCTGACGCGCCTCCTCAAGATTTGGGGAATTAGATTCGACGCCTGCCATCCACCGGAGACAGGCATTTCCGTTAGTCAAAACGCCGGAAAGTGGCTGGTTTACCTCGTGCGCGATCGTCGCCGCCAGCTCACCCATCGTTGTAATTCTGCTAATCCGCGCGAGATCGTCCTGGGCTCTCCGAAGAGATTCTTCCGTTCTTTTACGCTGGTTGATTTCCGAGAGTACGCGATTTTTGGCTTCGACTTGTTGCGCAACCGCCACCTGTAAAGAGGCCGTCCGCTCCTCAACCAGGCGTTCAAGCTCCTCTCGACGCTTCGACTCCGTATAAATAATCTCCAAATGAATTTCGACGACGTCCCGGAACTGGGTCATTAAGCGTTTGTACTTCTCAGAATACGAATTCGTTTTGCAATCGAGAACGCAAATAGTCCCGAAGGGCTTTCCATCGGGCCAACGAATTGGGTATCCCAAATAGGATATCATGTTGAGCCTTACATCCGGATTGTTTCTCCACGCCTCATCAAAGAGCGCATTGGGGACCAACAGTTCGCGATTGTTGGTAACAACGGTTTCACAGTAGAGGCCGGAGCCCAAAAAGTGCTCTGACTCCCCGGGGTGGTAAGGATTGCCCTCCGTGCTGCTCGAGACAAAAACGTATATGTTCTCCCCAAGGATCCGCATAATCAGGCCCGCGGGCACATCGAGCATCTCCGCCATGAGATTCACGATTTTTTGCCACTCTTTCAGAATTGATTCCGGAATCCGAGGTTCCGGATGGTCGCCTTGCGAACGCAAAACCTCGTCCCGCCAGCAAGAAATTTCGTTCACGCGGTCTCCATATCGTTGGGTTGCAAGAAGGACTACTCATTCTCGATCATTCGAGGCTTTTGGGAAGCAACTTTACGCGCCAGTTGTGAATCTTCTATTTAGGACTGACAAGGCGATCCAGAAACCTCTCGCTCCCAAGGTGGGCAGATTCGTCCATCGGGCCGGCTACAGCAAATGGTTGGCTGGCCAAAACGCGCAGACGTTTACTCCCGCGCTTTGCCAATCGTTTCACCTATTA
The DNA here is from genome assembly GCA_036378375.1 of Chthoniobacterales bacterium. Taxonomy (GTDB): domain Bacteria; phylum Verrucomicrobiota; class Verrucomicrobiia; order Chthoniobacterales; family JAFAMB01; genus JAFAVN01. The sequence continues at coordinate 9,124 of DASUWQ010000491.1, read as the reverse complement.
GCGCGGGTTCTAGGCTGCTCTTCGGCCGAACCACATTCGGCGCAGCACGCTTTTCCTTCTAACAAACTGATGAAAAATGACGGCAACGATGTGCAAGGCAATCAGAGCCGCTAAAGCCCATCCGATGATCCCGTGGGCGATGCGCGTTGGATAGACGAGAAAAGAGTGAGGAAGCGGCGTCCCCGAGTGCCCGTAGACAATAGGAAAGAGACCCGCTAACAAAGCGGTGGCCAGCCCGGATACTGCCATCCCAAAGACGAGTGCGTAGAAGCTATAATGAGTGATTGCGGCCAAAGGATCCAAGGCCGAAAACTCGGTGGTGGAGACGGGCGGCTTTGCCGTGTTGAGTCGAACGACTAAACGGATCAGCATAATGATCGAGATAACCATCCCAGCCGTCATATGTAAGCGAAGTGCCACGAGCTTGGCTGGGTCTGCGTTGGATAGGTGAGCAAGTCCGATAAAACTTCGAGCCAACGACACCGTGATGCCCAAAGCCAGAGCCCAATGCAAGGCTACTAACAACGGGTGATATCGAGTTACCTTTGTCATAGCGCGGTTTCAGATGGAAAATTGCTTTTGATCGGCGTTTCTAGACCGGTGGGTTTAAATCTGTCGGACGAAGCACGTGCTCTTGTCTGCCAGCTAAAGATTCATGACGTCGGGCAATTAATTGCCAGACCAGCAGCGCCGTGCTGACAAGAATCAGTGGGCCGAAAAAGGCATAGACGAACCACCACGGCCCGATGGCTTCTGGTCTAGGCGGTTCGATCCGTCGGTAGTAGATAGCCCCGAAGAGGTCACCCGCCGTTTCCAGGACGACGAGCCAAGAGAAAACCAGTCCAAGCCGAGGGCGCCAACGCAACAAAGCGACTGCAGCCAAGGCGATAACGGCGCCGGCTAAGTCGCCTACGACTAACTCCAGGGTGGCCGGATCCGAGATCAAATAGCCTTCTCTGCGCGCGGCGAAGATATAGAAGACGACGTAGCGGAAAACGTGCACCCATAGCAAAGTGGCGAGCGCGTCGGCGCGGCTCAGTTTTTGTAAGAGTGGAGCCGCATACCAAAGGGCGATCAGTGAATAGAGGGCGATGCTGATGAATTGGACCACTTGCATGGATTGTTTTTCTTGGTTTTCTACGTCTTGCGAAGAATTTGCGTGCGGCTTTCGGCCAAGATGCGTTCGGAAAGCTCTAGGTCGTCTACTGCTCGAGCGAGAGTGATTGCTCCAACCATGGTCGCGATGGTCGCCAGCGCTTCGCCTTCCCGGTCGCGGCGTGGACGTTTTGGCAATAAAGCCGCTATCTGTTTTACCCGCGTCCGGACGATTTCAGTGAAGGCTTTACGCACCTCTTTGCTCTGACGATGTATGTCACATCCCAGAGCGGCCATGTAACAGCCAGTGCCGGGATTGTCGCGGTGGGTGCTGGACAAATAAACGGAGACCGCGTCTGCGATCGTTTTGATCTGGGGCGGTGTCTGTGCGGTTAGGGCACGTCCGTGACTTAAGGCCTGCGCCATTAACATCTCCTTAGATCCGAAGTGGCTGTAAAGACCGCCGTGAGTTAGTCCAGCGGCTCGGGTCAAGGTGTCTACGCCCACTTTGTCGAATCCGTGCTCACGAAAGAGTCGGGTGGCTTCATTTAGGATCCGTTCCCGATTGGTAGCTGCTTGCTGGTTGGAAACTTTCATCAGGATTTCTGGATACTCGGTTAAGCGCGTCCGGCAACGAATATTGATGGCGATCGTAATTAATGTCAATAGTGACGATCGTAATTAATAAGTCATTCGAAGTTTTGCACTGGCGGCTAGGAGAAAGCAGACGTAAGTGGCGGCGTGCGGCAAAAACGATGGGAGCTTTCTTCTAGCGTTTCGTTATCCGATTGTGCCTCAATGTCCGTGCATGCCCCCTAGATCATGATCTCCTCTAAAGAATCATCTGCTCAAGGATCCGTGGACTACATGTCCAAAGCCAAGTCTCTCGTGGCCGAGATGACGCTCGAAGAGAAAACCAAGCTGCTATCGGGAAACGGCTGGTGGCGCACCCACGCGGTTGAGCGCCTTGGGATTCCTTCCATGTCGGTTTCCGATGGTCCCCATGGCCTGAGAAAGGTAGAGGGCGGCGGCGTTCAGACTAGCGTTCCGGCAACTTGTTTTCCAACCGCGTCAGCGATTGCGTCCTCCTGGGATATAGAACTGATTCGCGAAATCGGGGTAGCCTTGGCGAAAGAATGCCAAGCGAGTGACGTTCAAATTCTCCTGGGTCCCGGCGTCAATATGAAACGCTCGCCGTTAGGCGGCAGGAATTTTGAGTACTTCTCTGAAGATCCCGTGCTGGCCGGAAAAATGGCAGCTGCCTACATCCTAGGCGTCCAGAGCCAGGGCGTGGGCACTTCCTTAAAGCACTATGCAGCCAATAACCAGGAGTTTGAGCGCATGGCGACGAGCTCTAACCTGGATGAGCGCACTCTGCGCGAGGTTTATCTGCCGGCATTTGAAATCGCCGTTAAAGAAGCCCAACCGTGGTCGGTCATGGCAGCCTACAACCCCGTGAATCATGTCTTCGCAACCGAGAATGCCTGGTTGCTTCAGGATATCCTGCGGACAGAATGGGGCTTTGCAGGGTTTGTGGTGTCCGATTGGGGCGCGGTTCATGATGGGGTAGCTGGTGTCAGTGCCGGCCTGAGTCTAGAGATGCCGGGGAGTGGCAGTTACCACCAAAATAAAGTTCTGCAGGCAGTCCATGCCGGGAAAATCCCAGTGAGCAGACTAGACGATGTGATTGTCCCGCTGCTGGCGGTGATCTTGAAGGCCCAAGCTTCTCGTCAGGTTAACGCCACTTTCGACACTGCGGGCCACGACCTGCTGGCCAGACGTGCAGCGGCCGACAGCATCGTCCTATTGAAAAATGCTGGTAACCTTTTACCGCTCAATTTTGACGAAGCAAAAACAGTCGCCGTCATTGGCGCGTTTGCTCAAACCCCCAGATATCAGGGATCAGGTAGCTCACAGGTGAATCCGACCAGGATTTCAACCGCCTACGACGAACTCATAAAATTAGCCGGTAAGAACGTCGCTCTCCGCTATGCGGTCGGCTTCTCTGAAGACGGCAGTACTACGGATGAGCTGATCGACGCTGCGGTTCAAGAAGCTAAGGCCGCCGATGTTGCCGTTCTATTCGCTGGTCTGCCGGCCAGTTACGAATCCGAAGGGATAGACCGTTCGTCTCTGGAGCTACCTATCGGTCATAATCGGTTGATCGAATCGGTACTTTCGGCCCAACCAAATCTGGTGGTGGTTTTGATTAACGGGTCAGCAGTGGCACTACCATGGGCCGATAGAGTTCCGGCTATTGTTGAGGCGTGGTTGGGCGGTCAGGCTAGTGGCGGAGCCATTGCTGACGTATTGACCGGGCGAATCAACCCATCTGGTAAACTTTCTGAGAGCTTCCCAGTCCGTCTGGAAGACACCCCGTCCTATCCGGAGTTTCCAGCAAAGAACCAGGAAGCGAATTATGGCGAAGGCATCTTTATCGGTTATCGGTACTACGACGCGCGAAACTTGAAGCCGTTATACCCGTTCGGATTCGGTCTCAGTTACACCACGTTTTCCTACTCAAATCTACGCGTAACGCCGGCCACAGCCGGCGATAAAGAAAACGTATCGGTTGAAGTAAACGTTAGGAACACCGGCAAAGTGTGGGGTAAAGAGGTCGTTCAACTCTACGTGAGAGAAGAGCAACCAAGAGTCGTGCGCCCTCAGAAAGAATTGAAGGCGTTCGCGAAAGTCGCTTTGGAGCCTGGTGAAGAAAAGAGAGTTAACTTCCAGCTGCCAGCGCGCGACTTCGCCTATTACGACGCGCTGCGGCGCGACTGGCTGATAAAGCCGGGTGACTTTGCGATCCTAGTGGGTGCCTCCTCGCAAGATCTGCGGTTACAACAAACAATTAAAGTCCATGCAAGCGAAGCGAATCCTCTGCCATTGACTCGAGATTCTCTGCTCAAAGAATTCAAGAACCATCCGCAAGGCAAGGCCTTCTATCCCGAGTTGGTGGCAGGGTTCGGTATGGGAGATCCCGACGAAGTCGATATACCCACTCGCGCCTTTTTAGAAGACATGCCCGTTTACAAGGTCTGCGCTTTCTCGGAGGGGCGGTTTACGGAGGAAAGGCTTTTGGAGATTTTTAGAGAGATGCAGTGAACTCATCCGGCCGGCGAGAAATGAAACTCAAAGGATCTGACAGAAGGCTACAGAATGAATTTCACAACAAGGACACAAAGGCCGCAAAGAGTAATATTGAAATCTGTCTTCGTGGCCTTCGCGGCCTTGCTGTGAAATTTTTGATCTTCGGCTTTTTGTGTGGGTCAGATGTCAAGTCTGTTAGAGGCAGCAACGCGGCTGTACCAGAGTCCTGAATCTTTGATGGTGCGTTTTTGGCTTCGGAAATCCGTATAGATTAGGCCGTAGCGTTCGGTGTAGCCCTCTGCCCACTGGAAATTGTCGAGCAGAGACCACGCATGGTATGCCCGAACCCGGGCGCCATCGGCTATCGCCCGGGCAAGCTCCGCCAGTACCTGACGATACCAATGGATGCGTCGTGTGTCCGGTATGCGGCCATTCTCTTGGTCGTATGGCGCGTCGAGATAGCCGCATCCGCTCTCCGTTATCTCGATGATCGGATGGTTATACTCTTTCGAAATTCGGGTAACCAGGTCGTAGATGCCACGCGGCCATACCTCTAAACCAGACTCCGTCAGTGGACCCTCGGTTGGCATGGTCGCGCGAATCCGAGTGTAGGGATCGCGTCCGCCAGTACTTTCGGACTCAATTTCAGTTCCACTGAAGCTACCTCCGCCAAAGTGTTGGGCATTGCTGGCATCCGAGACGATGCGCCGGGTATAGTAATGAAAACCGACCCAGTCTAGTGGGGCATATAGGATCTTTTCGTCGCCGGCCTTAAAACCCATGACTTCGTACGGTGGCTCACCAACAAACGCATTTGGATAACGCCCCTTCATCGCCGCTTCGAGAAAGAAAACGTTGTTCATGGCGTGATACCGTGCAGCGGCTGCGTGATCTTCCTCTGAGTCCGTCTTCGGGTACGCCGGGGCCATCTCATAAGCGCTGCCGACAGTCGCCTGAGAAGACGCCGCCTTAACCGAACGATGCGCTTGTCCCTGCGCCAGAGCTAGCGTGTGGGCTGCTTTTAGAAAGTCGGAGAAACAGGTGCGGCCGGGCGGAAATGCACCCACGGCGTAACCCATATAAGCGATGGCCCACGGCATATTGAATGGCGCCCACACGGTGATCCGGTCGCCAAGATGCTTCGCCAGAATGCCGGCATATTCGGCAAAATAGCCGGCCAAGTCGCGATTCGGCCAGCCTCCTCGATCTTCCAACGCTTGGGGAAGATCCCAGTGGTACATGGTGCACCAGGGGCGGATTCCCGCATCGAGAAGTGTGTCGGCCAATCGGCTGTAGTGATCTATCCCCTTCATATTGGGTGTGCCAACACCCGTAGGTTGAATCCGTGTCCAGGAGATCGAGAAGCGGTAGCTCTTCAGGTTGAGCTGCTTGGCCAGTGCAATGTCCTGCGGGTAAAGATGGTATTGATCGCAGGCAACATCGCCGGTCACGCCGCCTCTTACTTTGCCAGATGTATGCGTGAACCTGTCCCAGATCGATTCACCTTTGCCGTCTTCATTCCATGCGCCCTCCACTTGGTACGAAGCCGTGGCGGCGCCCCAAAGAAATTTTTGCGGAAAGCGCGCTTCCATAATGACCGATTCCGATATGGCGCCAGGGGTACAACCAGAAAATTGATCTGTAGCAATGGAAACAGCTTCCCGAGCGAATGCTGGACCCGCTGTAGTAGAACTCGTCGTAACTTCCTTTCGACTCACGTTTCCTCCTGAAGCGCAGTAAGGGCTCCGATTTCAGACTTGGCCAGCACAAAATCTCAGTTCCGACTGATGTGTTCGGTTTTCGCGCTCTTGAGAAACCGTCAGAAAGAACACCGTAAGAGCCCTGCTCGCGGAGATTTTACCTTCCGAATTAAGGGCCACTGCAGAACACTAGGCTACGCCTGCAATCTTCTGCTATTTTGCTGACCTGCAGGGATAGCGCTCGCGAGGGTGATTTAGCGAGTAGTCAGCGTTTAAGCAGCGCGACTGCAGGCAGGGCTACGAACACTGCAGAACCCCTTCAATAAAGCGCCCGCTAGGAAATCCCACAGTTGCTGGGGTCCGAAAGGTTTACGCAAGAGCAAACCGGCTTGGCAAAGTTCTTGGTCATATTGATCGGTCTCGTGAACAGCCCCCGTCATGAACACGACTGGAAGTCCGCTATTCCGCTCTTCGATTCGCGCAGCTAAGTGAAAGCCGTCACTATCTCCCATCACGATATCTGTAAGCACGATATCAATTTGTTGCTCGTTCAAAACAGCTAAAGCCTTATCTCCACTATTCGCGGTTCTCACATTGTAATTGGCCATCGAGAGCGCTCTTTCGACGTACCGCAGAATAAAAGGATCGTCGTCCACGACGAGCACCGTTTGGGCATGCTGGAACTCCGGATCTACTTTCGGCGCTTTCATGTTAATTGGTTCGTGATCTTTTTTTCTATAATCTCCGAGAAAGAGTCCGGAAAACCCGATACCGATTCCTTTCTCGTGCAAATCAATGCGGCCAAGTGTGAAAGATATTGAATCAATGAGCCACAAAAACGATTCGAATTGCCATAACCCCCTGCCTTGAAATAAAAAAGCTAGAGTTCTTAAAACTCTGCTTAAGGTTGGATTGTTTTGGAGTAAGTCCGGAAGGGCGCGGGTTAATCGAATGAGGCGTTGAGGCTTCCATTAGTACAGTTATTTCTAGTTTTTATTAGCTGATCGAATCTTTGTGGTTCGGCGGCTGTGCAGCCATTTCAGAAAAATCCATGAGCCGATCCATCTGTATCGTGCCGGCCAACTAAAAATTTCGTGCGTCTATCTGGGAAAGCGCAAAAAAATTTAATAGGCCATTAGGCGGCTCGATACATTTCGGGGGGCAGCTGGGAATTGGATCCCTCGCCTAGCTGGGAGTTAATTATGGTTATTTTCGTGGATATTAATTATCTGATGATTGGTATGGGTATATACCGACTTTGGGTACACTCAAATCGACGACTTGGCCCATGGAACTGCGTAAAGCCGATTAACAACACGCGCTGATTTTCATAGCTCGCGATGAGGGAGATATTGCTTCAGGGTCAAGCGGCGACTCTTGATTCGTTGGCGCGGGCTGACGAGACAATAATGAGGCTGGCCGCGTCATCCCGTGACACGAATTACGATCTTGCCAAAGGCGCCACGATAGAGATGATCGTAAGCCGCTAGCGCATCCGCAAAGGGATATACGGTATCTATGACGGGATGCAGTTGGAGTTGCGCAAACTTTCGCATCATATCTTCGAGCGCACGTCTCGGACCAACGGAGATTCCTCTCAGAACGACCTGTTTCAACAACAACGAAAAAATAGGGAAATCAGACGAGAAGTTCTCGAGAATTCCGATCACGGCAATTTGACCTCCTGGTTTAACTGCTTCGATCGACTGGGCTAAACTCTTGCCACCAGCCACTTCAAGGATGTGATCCACTCCCTCTTGCGCAGTCAGCTTAAGGACTTCTTTTTCCCACTCTGCAGTGCGCGCGTAGTTAATACCCTGGCCGGCGCCCAACGCCTTGACACGTTCCAGCTTCGCATCGCTGCTTGAAGTCACCAGAACGCGCGCTCCGAGCGCGGAAGCGATGAGTAGACCAAATAGCGAAACGCCGCCAGTGCCCTGAACCAGCACTGTTTGATCGGCCTTGAGCTGTCCTTTCTCAACCAGGGAGTACCAAGCAGTCAAACCGGCACACGCCAGCGACGCGGCCTCTTCGTCGCTCAAGTAGCCTGGGGCTTCGACCAGAGCGTGCTGATCCAAGACGAGATACTCGGCCAACGCACCCTGAATCGTATTGCCCAACGAGTGCAGGCCTTCGTTGTCGTGCGGCGGCCCGTCCACCCAGCGAGTGCAGTACTGGACGATTACGCGGTCGCCCACGCGAAACCGGGTGACATCGCTGCCAATTTCGACAACCTGGCCCACGGCGTCTGCGGCCTGAGTCACAGGGAACCGCATATTGGGATTATAAAATCCTTCCACCAGAAGCTTGTCCCGATAATTCAGAGAGACCGCGCCAACACGGACGAGTACCTCGGCCGGGCTAGGTTCAGGGATAGGCTTGTCCGTTAACGCCAGATTCTCCCTACCGAAACCGCGTAATTCCCAAGCTTTCATTTCGCTGGTTCTGTTAGTTGGGGATCAAACGTCTTTTGCTCGACCTTTAGGCGAGCGTCTTGGAATCCGGGGTCGCTTCCCCTTAGGGAGCGTCGGAGGCATGCTTTCCCGGATGCGTTCGAGCGAGGTGGACCGCGCACGCTTGAATTCGTCATTGTCCTCCATCAGAGCGGCGACATTGGCTACGGCTTCGCTCGCAACGAGATCGAAGACGAGCTGTTCAACATCGAGATCTGCGCGTAATTCACCGGCGGCTTTCGCATCGGTAATTAGTCTGCGGTAACGATCTCGGGTAGCGACGCGATGCTCAACGACTCGATCGTGAATGCGTCCCGGGCGCGCTCGGTATTCGCTACTGACGGCGTTAATGAAGCAGCCTCCCGGCAGGGTGCGCTTTTCAACGAAATCGAACCAGCCTTCGATCAGCGCCAGGAGCTTGGCCAACGGGCTCTTCTTATTCATCGCCGGGAAGATCACGGTTGCCTGGAATAGCTCCACGGCCTTCTCGAGCGTAGCGAGTTGCAGTGACTCCTTGTCCCCAAATAGGACCTGGATATTGCCTTTACCGACCCCGGCCTCAGCCGCTACCCGCCCAATGGATAGGCCCTCCAGGCCATCGATCGATGCGATCCTGGCTGAACGTGTCAAAATCTCCGCTCTCGCTCTCTCGCCACGTAGGCGGCGTCCATTCGTCTTAGTCATTTTCGTGCAGCCAAATCAGCTCGGTAAAATGTTGGTGCGGTTTAGTTTCGAACGGTACGGGTAGTTAATCATAATATATACGATCGTATGTTTATTACGATT
>DASUWQ010000490.1:0-8121 GCA_036378375.1 Chthoniobacterales bacterium | reverse complement strand
GCCAATACTACACTGATAGTCTTGCTTGTTTCCATCTGCGAAACCAGGGTGGATTTCGCAACCAATGGACACACCTGGAGGGTTGTCATCGCGCCAAACATCGCGCTAGATGTGAAGAGGAGGGCGGCGGAAACAAATCCGCCCAGCGCCATACTTCCAAATCGGCGCCGATAACCGGCGCCTTCTACATAACGGGCCGAATAACTACGGCCCAAGGTTTTAAGTAGACCTTGCATAATGGTTAGTAAGAAATCCGGTTACTACGAAGTGTGAGGGTGAAACCTTGGAACAACATTTCTAGCTTCGTCAGATAGCCGGAGGATTAGTCGTCTAACAAAATTGAATAGCTCGGGCTAGATAGTTCCTACGACCGGCCATGTGCTGATTTAGTTAGACGAAATTGGTTAATTGGAGTGGTGCGTAGCTTAAAGTAGTTAGTCTAACTAACAACGGGGATGCTGAATGGTTAGACGTAATTTTGGAGTTAAATAGTTAACAGTCTGATCTAAAGACGACACTACTTCTGGGTCTCTGTTGCCCGGCCTTTAGTCGGACGTCCGGAGACAAAGCTGTCCCTCGGCGCAATCTCTTTCGAGACAAAAAAATTGCGCTGCTTTTGATCGAACTAACTTCGACCCGAGCTGACAGTCGACACTAATTGATCCGATCTGGATCCTTGGATTTCCTAGTTACAACTAGGGATAGGATCCGGAAGGACTAGGGCGGGAAGGGCCTTTAGACCCAGGCCATATACTGCGTAGACTCCATCCATAAGCCAACGTGTAGTCATACTTCTTCAGACCAGAAGCGCATCCTGCTCTGCGGGTGCCGAAGTCATAGACTGAATTGCTGAGTTGATATCCTTACATCTACCCCGCGCCAAAGCAGACCCGTCCGTCAGGGTCTGTGATCCACGCGATTAACATCGGCGTATATGAAATATGTATGTGAGCGTCAACTCTAATTTATGGAAATTCGAAGAAAATATAGTCAGTGTCGATTTGCGTGGCGTTAGCCGGCTTCTGGGCTTTGATAGTCACTGGTAAATAGGGACAGAAAAAATTGGCTTGGGCGCAACCGGCAGCATGAATGTTAACCAGATCAGCAACTGGATCCAAAAAGAACAGAATGGAATAGAGGTTAACCCGGTCAACGCCGTAGTCGGCGGGAAAGAATGAGCGGGCCCCAGTGCTGGTTGGTCACCGCACCGTTGGCTCTCTATCATATAAATCTCATAGGGCCTGTCGCGTCGTAGTCCCGCGGCCGCGAGGCAGCTGCCGGACTAGCATAATCTGGTTGCGGCACAGCGTTGCCCACCATCTCCGACGGAGGGGAGCCGCATTAGAGATGTGCCGCTGCAGATTCGGAGCCGGTCTATCGCCCATCGCTTGAAAAGACGTGTCCGGCCGCGGCTCCCTTCAGGTGTGGCAGGGTTTATCGTTCCTTGTTCCCAACGTTCTGAATATCCGTCCCATCCCAGGGCGTCGCGTCTATCGAAGCATCTTACCTAAAAAAGATTCGTCGGCGTCGACACCCGTGCGAGCTCTAACACCGAATGCAACGCCCCTCCGTCCGTTGTCCTTTAACCGCCCTCGGGACGCCGGACCTTGGCTGGCTCCTACCTCTTAGGTTGACGCGCATGCGCGGCCGCCGGAGGAGGCGAGTCGCATCCCTCGTTGCGCCAGCGTCCGCTCAGGTCCTATCACTCGATCTCTGACTCCGTTAGGGACCAGCTCTCGCTCCCCCGGATTTCAGGGACCGGCAGTCAAGACGGACGAGCGGGAGCTCGTCCCTACCGTTCCCGTTCCGGCGTTGTTTGAGTTCCCGCGGTGATGTACGAGTTTAGTTTAGTATGACCGATGTCTTATAACGCCAAAATGCAGCGGGTTTTCATCACCGGGTACGGGATCGTGTCGCCTTTAGGTGGCGATAACGCGGAGAATCTGGAGAGCCTGCTGAAGGGCAGGGATTGTGTTTCTCCGGTTACGGCATTCGATGTCTCTAAGACGCGATGCCGCACTGCGGGTCAGGTAGCCGATGAATGGTTGAAAGAGTCGATGACCCGAAAGGACCGGCGTCTGGATCGTAGCTCTTTGATGATGCTGCAAGCAACGCGGGAGGCGGTCCGCACCGCGGGCGAATTCTCTCCGGAAATCGTGGTGATTGCCACCTCCAGCGGTGGGATGTCCAACGGAGAACGCTTCTACCGTTCGTTGTTCGAACCAGCCAGCCGGGGCGGCGCTGCCCAGGCGGTGGCGAACTATATGGCCCAAAAGCCGGTTTTGGATGTTCAGGCGAAATTCGGCTGGCGGATTCCGGCGCAGATTATTTCCAACGCTTGCGCCTCCGGCACCAATGCGATTGGTCATGCCTTCCAATTGATCCGGGCCGGCCTCTATGACTCGGTTATGTGTGGTGGTTACGACCCAATATCCGAACTTGTGTTTACCGGGTTCGATTCGCTTCAGGCGGCCACTCCGGACAGGATCCGGCCGTTTGATCGGGACCGGAATGGCTTGGTGCTGGGTGAAGGAGCGGCGCTGCTAACGCTCGAATCGGAGAAAGCTGCCGCTGCGCGCCGCGCCACCGTGTTAGGTGAGATCGTCGGTTATGGTGTCTCCACCGATAACTATCATCTGACGCAACCCGATCCTTCCGGCGTCGGCCCAAAACTGGCGATGGAAAGAGCGTTAACCGACGCCCAGCTCGATCCGGCCTCGGTCGATTATGTGAACGCACATGGAACCGCCACCGTCTTCAACGATGCCACGGAAGGAAAAGCAATCTCGGAACTGATGCCTGGTGTTGCCATCAGTTCGACAAAATCGATGATGGGCCACGCTTTGGGGGGCGCCGGGGCCATTGAGGCCGTTTTCAGTGTGCTGGCGATACTCCATCAGTTTATCCCGCCGAATATCAACTTCCGCCAACCGGAACCGGATTGGACGTTTCGGGTGATCGGCAACGCGGAAGAGCCGGCCAAGATCCGGCGGGTAGTCTCAAACTCTTTCGGCTTCGGTGGCGCTAATGCGACCCTCGTGCTTCAGGCAGCCTGATTTCCCCGTTCTACCCGAGCCCCAAATTTAAGATCTGCAGATTACTCAGATTGGGCAGATTATGATTTCTCGAGACTCCAGCCCGTGGCAAAGGAAACCGCATCCTCCGGAAAGATCTGTTTTTGCGTTTCGACGTATCAGACCTAAAACGAAATCTGCGTAATTTGTGAAATCTGCGGATCTTAAATTCTGTATTCAAGGAGTTGGTGCGGTTACGCCGATTGGCGCAGATGCCAAGCAGACTTGGGATGAACTGATCCGAGGCACTGAAGCAGTTCGCCAGCTGTTGCCGAAGGGACTCGGCGGACGTTCCTATTATTATAGTGCGGTACCGGCAAAGTTTACTACTGCCGCCGGACGCCAGCCTCGGCTGCGGCGCTCCGGTGAAATCTCCCTGCTCGGGGTTAGTGCGGGGCTAGCCGCGTTATCCGATGCGGGAATCCCCGCAGAAGAAGCAAGCCGGGGAGCGATCGTCTTCGCCATTGCCTGTGGCGGAGTTGCTTATACCCGCCGTTTCTATCACGAAGTGCTCACGGAAGGCGCAAATGTCGCCAGCCCACTCCTTTTCCCGGAGACCGTCTACAATGCTCCGGCTAGCCATCTCGCAGCGCTGCTGAAGATCGACGGCCGCGATTATACCTTGGTGGGAGATTCTTCGGTTGGGTTGTCGGCGCTCAATTTCGCATCCCAACTTCTGGCCATCGATCCGACTCTTCCGTTTTGTGTCGTGGTTGGGGCAGAAGAGGCGGATTGGGTCTTGGCAGACGGATTTGCCACTTGGCGTATGGCCAGCAAACAATCCTCATTCCCAGTGTTTGGACTCAGCAAAGGCACAATCTTAGCCGAGAGCGCCGCAGCCGTAGTGTTAAGCCGTTCGGGTTCGCTGCGTCTCCTGGGAACCTCTGCTGGCTTGCCTTTTTTTTCCCAGAAAGAAGCTCCTGCTGCGCTGGCGAAGCTGACGGCTCAAGTATGCAATGGGTGTACACCGGCCGGTATTCTTTCCAGTGCAAATGGGACCTTTGCGGATCGAGTGGAAGAAGCCGTGTTCGCGTCCGGTTTTGATTCGGTGCCGGTTTATGCTCACAAGCCTGCCATTGGAGATTCATTGGGCGCGAGCGCAGTGCTGCAGCTGGTTTTGGCGAAGTTCGCGCTCGAACAACAGAAATTGCCGCCAACTTTGCATGCTGGACAACGGCTGCAGACGGTGTCGCGATCGGTCACCGAGATCCGCGGGGATGAAGTCTTGATCACCAGCGTCGGATTCAATCAGCAAGTGAACGCAGCGCTGGTGGGACGGTAGGGGCGAAACGGCGAGCCGGCGAAAGGGTGCGCAAGCTCTTGTCCCGCAGGGGCCCGTCGGAGTGCGTCGCGAAGCGGCTACACAGAACAGCCCCGGGGCTTTAACCGTGGGTTAGGTGGTTGGTGAAAGATCCCTGCCTGTCCACCGTAGTTCGGGAATGCGGGACGAAGGAGTAAAAGTGGCACCCGATTTTGGGCACGCGGGTGGAACAACACGCTGAAGAACCTAAAGACGCACCTCGGCCGACACTTTCAGGTCGGATCTGCTCTATGCGTAACCCAGGGTTAAAACTCTGGGCTGTTCTGTGTAGCCGCTTCGCGGCAAAAGTCCTTTCGTCCCTTCGGGACAAAGCGCTTCGCGCTTATTCGTCCAATCGCCCAATCGCCCATTCGCCGGATCGCCTATTCGCCCAATCGCTGTTTCGCCCATTCGACCGACCGCCGCTTCGCCCCATTCGCCATTTCGCAGTCTTGCAACCCATGTTGCCCGAGAGCATAATCGACTAATATGCCCGAAAATTCGGCTCCGGTGGCGAGGTCTTCGACCGTCGAGGACTACCTTGAGCAAATCCTCGACTTGATCAATACGAAGGGATATGCCCGCGTCGCCGATATCGCCCTGGGGCTTAAGATTTCTCAGGCTAGCGTGACGAACATGGTACAGCGCCTCGATTCGGAAGGCCTCCTCAAGTACGAGAAATATCGCGGGCTCGTTTTAACGACCGCCGGGGAGACCTTGGCTCGGAACATCATGCAGCGGCATCAATTGCTGACCGATTTTCTAAGGATGCTCGGGATCGACGAGGAAGTCATTTATCACGACGTGGAAGGGATGGAACACCATATCAGTCCACAGACGCTACGGGCAATCGAGGCCTTGGTCTCGGCTCTACAAGAAAAACCGGATCTTTTGGCTCAGATAAAACATCAAGCGCACGGCAATTGATTTGCCCGTTAGCGATTTGGTGAATAAGTGCAGTGCGCCGAGTCATAAGTAGGAGGTCCGCCGCGGCCGCTTGGCCTTAAACGGGTCTGGACGCGAGGCGATCCGAGCGGACTGACACTAGTGAGGAGCATATCCGGCGTCGATACATGACGAATCCCGCGGCTGCGGAAGCAGACGGACCCTTTTCAAGCCAACCATTCGGCCCGTGGCCAGTTGGCTGATTTTCGGCGTTGCTCACTCCTTACCTATCAGTTTTAGATATGCTCGTCGTTCGCGCCTTGAAAATCAGCCAACTGATCCCGCGGGCGCTAGACGTTACGCCTCCTACTTATGACTCGATGCAACAGGACCAACATGAGCCGTGTTTCCCTAGCGATAACCTTTCTTGCCACTCTTTTTCTAGCCGGATGTGCTGAAGACCAGTTTGCTGCTCGACAGGCGGTGTTAGCGCAAAGTATCGCGGCGGAACAGCCGGGCGATTACTTTATTGGCCGACGTTTGTATCGGCGAAACTATTTCTTCTGGGGTTACATACGGAAACCTCAGCAGCCTTGGAGCCAGGCGCAGTTAGTCATGCTGAACGAACAGAAGACCTTAGCACCTGACCGCGCGGCGAATGCCATCGGCTCCGACAACAATACTGAGTATCGGTTGAAAGGTTATTTCTCCGGGCAAACGGTGTACGAACCGGCTTCAAATCGCTTTTATCCCGAGTTTGTTTTGACCGGGTATCAGGTCATCTCCGGTAATCCACCCCAAATTTTTCGAGACCCGAATGCCACCGATCCCAATCGTTTGTACATCGATAAGCCTGAATGAAGCCCTTCGTTCTCGTACTCGTCGTCGTTCTCCCGACTTCGCCCCTTCGTCGGAAACTTGGGAAGCTAGGTCGGACAAGAGGGGAGGCTACGTCGGGCAAGCTGTCCTCGAATCCTGGCGAGTGGGGCGTTGGAGTATCGGAGGGTTGGAGTAATGCGGTCTTTCGCTGTGGCTCTAAGTCTATGGGTTTGTAGCTGTTTGTGAAACGTGCGACGAGCCTGCTGCCGCCATTTGCGAAGATGGTCTCTAGGAATATCGTTCACTGGCCATGCCTGAAGCTGAGAAGTTCGAGCACTTCCAGGTGCTGAATCATCCTGACGGGAGCCCTTGGGAACTGGGCCGCGGGGCCATGGGGGTGACTTACAAGGCATTCGATACCAACCTCAGGTGCGATGTCGCGCTTAAGGTCATCAATCCACAATTTCTTTCCTCTGATACCGCTCGCCAACGTTTTGTTCGGGAAGCTCGCGCGGCGGCTCAGCTTCGGCATCCAAATGTTGCTACCGTATTTCACCTGGGCAACTCGGGAGACGGTTTCTTCTACGTCATGGAATACGTGGACGGCGAAACCGTCGAGAGCCGGATACGCCGCGAAGGGCCATTTTCAGCGGAGCAAGCATTACGTGTCGCCCGCCAGGTGGCACGTGCTCTGGTTGCTGCTGAGCGTCAGAAGCTTGTCCACCGCGATATCAAGCCGTCGAACATCATGCTGGTTAATGAACCAGAGGAGGAACATCTCCTAGTCAAAGTCATCGACTTCGGATTGGCCAAATCAGTGGGATCGTCTTCGGACAAATCGGTCACAGTAACTTTAGGTGGTTTCGTTGGTACCCCCCATTTCGCCAGTCCTGAACAACTCGAAGAACGTGAAATCGATGGGCGTTCCGACATCTACTCACTGGGAGCAACCCTTTGGTACATGCTATTGGGACGACCGCCTTTTGAGGGGTCGGTGGCCAGTGTGATTCATCAGCATCTGGGAACAGAATTGTCAGAGGATACTCTGCGTTCGTTTAACCCCAGGGTAGGGGAGCTACTTCGGCGAATGTTGGCTAAGAGAGCAGAAGATCGGTTCCAGGCTGCCGTTGAGCTCAAGCAGGCTCTCGATGAAATGCTGACAGATTCGGAGAGCAGGGATCTCTCCGGGGTCATAACTGCGACGGATCCGGCTGCGACTTTGGCGGGCGGGAACTCGCGTGGTTACACAACTGGCCAAATCATCTCGAACCGCTACGAAATTCTAGAGCGATTGCCGTCGGGTCTGTTCAAGGCAAAAGACCTGCAGACGAACCGGCTGGTAGGTCTTAAGCCATTTACGGCAGGTGTGTACGATGGGCAGCAATCGGAGACTCTTCGTGCCGAAGTTGCTAAACTGCGCAATGTTCATCATCCAAACTTAACTGCGGTCTACGGGCTGGAACCGACCGATTGCGGGCTTTTGCTGGTCAGCGAATGGACTCGCGGATTCACGTTTCTGGAGCTGTTGCGTTCTCGCGGAGAATTACGCTGGCCCGAGACCTTTCGTTTGGTGCAGTCGTTGGCCAAGTTACTCGATTTTTTAGCCGATCGAGAACTGTTACTCGGCTCGGTTGCTGTCGGGGATATCAAGATAGAACCGGCTCATGCGGACGAAGATCTCGACGCACTCCGAAAGGCGCCCGTGGAGACCTGGCCTCCATTCGTGGTTAAGGTGGACTCCTTAGCGACTGCTGGTATTCAGGGCTCGAAGGTGCCGGAGCCGACCGAGACTTTGGTTCGACCGTCGGGCGCCTCGGATTTGGTGAAAAACCCAGTGGGACCGTTGGCTCAATTAATTTATGAATTGTTGGGCGGGGTTTCTCACTACGCTGAGCCCGCGGCCGGCGCTCCAGCCAGATTTGCGCCGGTTCCGGCTCTTTCCGAGGCTGGGAACGCCGTTTTACGTCCGGGGATACTCGAGGCGACCCGTTTCCGATCGGCCGGGGAATTCCTAGCCGAACTTGAGCGCGCCGAACTTGCGGC
>DASUWQ010000489.1:0-5405 GCA_036378375.1 Chthoniobacterales bacterium | reverse complement strand
AACAGGCCAACGCGATCCATGACAAAGTGCTGGGCAAATCCGGCACCATCACCGAGGAGAAAAAGCCGACTACCCAGGCGCCTCCGCTTCTCTACGACCTGACTTCTCTGCAGCGCGAGGCTAACGCCCGCTTCAGTTTTTCCGCCCGCCGGACTCTCCAGATCGCCCAACAGCTCTATGAGCGTTACAAGGTGATCACCTATCCGAGAACCGATTCTCGGTATCTACCTGAAGACTACCTCGGCACAGCCAATAATATTCTGGGTCGCCTGACAGATCCGACTTTGGCGCCAGCCGCCAGAAAGGCGTTGGCCAACAACTGGGTCCGACCCAGCAAACGCATCTTCAACAACGCGAAAATCACCGACCATAACGCGATCATCCCGACGGGGGAAAACCCGAGAAATCTGGATGAAGCTCAGCAGAAGCTTTTCGATATGATCGCTCGCCGCTTCGTGGCGGTTTTTTATCCGCCGGCCGAGTTTGAAGTGACTACGAGAATCACGCGAGTCGAAGGTGAAACGTTCAAAACCGAAGGCAGAATCATCAAGGAACCGGGTTGGCTCGAGGTCTATGGCCGTCACGCTGCTACCGATGAGCAGGGCGACGCGCTGGTCGCGGTGGTGCCCGGAGAGCCGGCCCTCGCTGCCCAGGTTGAAGTCAAAGAGAATCAAACCAAACCGCCAGCCCGCTACACGGAGGCCACCTTGCTTTCGGCTATGGAAAGCGCTGGCAAGCTGGTCGACGACGAAGATCTGCGGGAAGCAATGTCGGCCAAAGGATTAGGGACGCCGGCGACACGCGCGGCTATCATTGAGGGACTAATCCAAGACAGCTACATCAATCGTGAGAACCGCGACCTGATCGCAACGGCTAAGGGGATCTCACTCATTACTCTCTTGCGGGGCATTGGCATCGAGTTGTTATCCTCGCCCGAGCTGACTGGTGAATGGGAGCATAAGCTGAAGCAGATGGAACACGGCGACCTCGACCGGTCGACGTTCATGACTCAGATCAAGCAACTGACCAGCGAGATCGTCGATAAAGCGAAACACTTCGAAAGCGATGTCATCGAAGGAAACTACGTTACGCTCAACGTTCAATGTCCCAATTGCGGGGCCGCTCAGTTGAAAGAGGATTACCGGACCTATCACTGCGAAAATTGCGAGTACCGTCTTTTCAAAGTTCTGGCCAGCCGGGAGCTCAGCCCAGCTGAGGTGACCACCCTGATCAGAGAGAGAAAGGTAGGACCTCTCGAAGGATTTCGCAGCAAGACCGGCCGGCCGTTTGCCGCCTTGGTGATTCTCAACGACGAGAACAAACCGGAATTCGCCTTTGAGAACGGACTATCTTCTAACAATATCCAAATTGATCCGGAAACACACACTGCCTTGGGTCAATGCCAAGTGTGTAAGTCTGGTCAGGTCTATGACGTAGGCCCGGTCTACGTCTGTGAAAACGTTCCGAAAGGCTCTTGCACATTCAAAATGAGCAAGACCATTCTCCAAAGAGAGGTTCCACCTGACCAACTCAAAAAGATGCTTACCGAGGGCAAAAGCGATCTGCTCCGACGTTTCATTTCGAAGAAGGGAAGACCGTTTGATGCCTCGCTGACGCTGATCGATGGCAAGATCGGTTGGGAGTTTGCCAAGCGCGAGGCACGTCCGAGACGCAAGCGTGCAGCAGTTCCAGATGCATAACGGCATCTGAAACTGCCGCACGCTACGACAGCGAAGATCCGGCTAACGCCGGACCTTCGCTGTGATAGCCGAAATTTAAGGGAAAATGCTCGATCATTTTCCCTGATATTTCGGCTTAGGCTGGTTGGTCTACGCCACCGGAAACTTCTTTTTTGCCCGGTTGTTTCACTATCACTGGCTTGACCTCGATCTCGGGCCGTTTGCGTTTGGTGAGGCGCTCCAAAAACAGAGCCTGAGAATTGACCGGCTGCCCATCGGGGTGTCGCTTCGCGTAAGTCAGCTCCGAGTTTTGTTCACGAGCTTTAACATTGTCAGCCCAACAGGTACTGATGACCTCGTCGAGGTAAGCACGGTGATCCGGATCCTCAATCGGGAAACAGGTCTCCACTCGTCGGAAAAAGTTGCGCGGCATCCAATCTGCACTCGCCAAATAGACTTCTGATTGCCCGCCGTTTTCGAATCGGTAGATCCGGCTATGCTCAAGGAACCGGCCGACGATACTCCGCAGCGTGATGTTGTCGCTGACCCCGGGAGCATGTGCTCTCAAGCAACAGATACCCCGCACCATTAGTCGGATCTTAACACCGGCCTGAGAAGCCTCATAGAGCGCTTCGATTACCTCGGTATCGACCAGCGAATTTAACTTAGCGAAGATAGCAGCCGGTTTGCCTGCCTTGGCGTTATCTGTCTCTCGTTCGATCATATCGAGCACAAACTCATGCAGCTTCTTAGGCGCTGCCTTGATCTTAGCTAATTCCGGAAATACCGAGACACCGGTTAACCAGTTGAAAAGCTCAGCTCCATCGTTAGTTATGACCGGGTCGCAAGTCAGCAAGCCCAAATCCGTGTAGAGGCGAGCGGTAGACGGATGATAATTTCCAGTCCCGAGATGCAGGTAACGCCGGATACCATCCTCTTCCTTTCTGACCACTAGCGCCAACTTCGCATGTGTCTTCAGACCGACGATTCCGTAAACCACATGGGCACCCGCCTCTTGAAGCGTATGCGCCCATTTGATGTTCGCTGCTTCGTCGAACCGCGCTTTCAGCTCGATCACTACGGTTACCTGTTTCCCGCTCTCCGCAGCTTCGGCCAGAGAAGCGATAATGGGCGAATCGCCGCTAGTCCGGTACAGGGTCTGTTTTATGGCTAAAACGTTCGGGTCCTCCGCCGCCTGTTCAATAAAATCCAAGACAGTCTGAAAACTGTCATATGGGTGGTGTAACAGGATTGGCTTACGCCGGACTTGGGTAAAGATATCTTCTCCGTCGGTGCCCGTTACCACTACCGGAACAAAAGGCTTAAACTTGAGATCAGGCCGGTCAACTCCACCGACTACCGGCATCAAGCGTGAGAAATTGATTGGGCCGTCTACCGCGTAAAGGTCGTCTCTATCCAGGCCGAACGTTTGCAGAAGTTGATCCGACACGTGAACAGGACACTCCTTCTGCACTTCCAATCGCACCGCCGCTCCTCGATTCCGCTTGCGAAGCTCGATCTCGATCGTCTTCAGCATGTTCTCCGCCTCTTCCTCATCCAGATAGAGATCGCTATTTCTGGTGACTCGGAATTGGTAGGCTCCTTTGACCTTCATGCCATGGAACAGAGATCCCACATGCGCCTGGATCAGATTACCAATGAAGATGTAGCGATAAATGCCGCGTTCTCCCGCCTTATAGGGTAGCAACCGTGGCAGGATGCGTGGCACCTGTACCACCGCCAAATTCGTGCTCAGATCGCTGCCTTCCAGCTCGACGGCAACATTCAAACTCTTGTTCAACAACTGGGGAAACGGGTGCACCGGGTCCACCGCTAACGGAGTCAGGACAGGATAAACGGATTTCTCAAAATAATCCGTATAATACTTTTTCTCTTCGTCGCTCAGGTCCTCATACGGGAGGAAGAAAATGTGCTGCTCCTCCAATCCCGGCACCAATACGTCGTTCCAAAGTCGATATTGATCGTCGACCATCTTTCTGACTCGATGCGAGACGGCGACCAGCTGTTCAGTGGGACTCATGCCGTCGGGACCAGTCGCGCTCACTTTGCTGTCTCTTTGCTGTCTCAATCCGGCGACGCGGATCTCAAAAAACTCATCCAGGTTCGAACTGACAATACAAAGGAATTTAACTCGCTCGAGCAGTGGGTTCGTGGCGTCTGCCACTTCTTCCAACACACGCTGATTGAATTCTAGCCAGCTCAGTTCCCGATTCGTATAAAGCGCGTGATCGTTAAACGCTGGAGCTTTGGGCGCTTCCATAATTGTCTTTTGTGGTCGTGAGCGAGCCTTGCGTTTGTTTTGCATCCTTTAGTGACTGGAAAACGCCGGCGCGACTGTCGATCTGTGACGAATTCGTCATAAACAGCCAGGACCCAGCGTAGTCTCCTATTTCAGCTCTCGGTTGAGGTGCTTCAAGTGAAGAGTTGCTGAAAAGGTTGGTAGGGCGAGAGCCTGCCGCGTTGTAGGCTGCGCAGAGGGGCTCCAGAAGGATTCAGCGTTTACTCAAGGCGATCCACCGATCCGAATGGTGCGATGCAGTAGGCGAGTCAACGCCGACGACTTGTCCGACCTAGCTTGACCCGGAATCGTAACAATATTGTCTGATCGGCGTAGTCTGAGCTCCAGCGCTACGTAGTGGCTCGGCGATCGTTCCGGTGTAGCAACGCGGCCAGGACGGTTACCTACAAATCGCTTCGGTTAAGCGCTGGGCCTTTCGGGAGCCTCGTCCCATCAAAGCCCAAACGCCGGTACGCGCTTAGTTCCGACGGCCGGACATCATCAACAAGTAGAACAGGAGATAGCTTAGCGAAGTAATGAAAGCGGCCACGTAGGTGAATGCCGCTGCGTCTAAGACGCCGCTAACCGCTCGCGTTTCTTCTTGGGTCCGCATCAAGCCCATCTCAGCCAGGACTCGTTTTGCCCGCGCTGAGGCGTCGAACTCTACCGGCAAAGTAACCAGATTGAACAACATGATAATCGCCCAACCGAAGCACAGCAGGATTAACATCGGCGCCAAAAGATGAGTAACCCAACCGATGATTGGTAAGATATAAACCGCCTGACTGGCAAAGCCAACCAGGCCCGTAGAGGCCATTCTCCAGGTCAAGGGAGCGTACGCCTGCTGATGTTGGAGCGCGTGACCGCATTCGTGGGCAGCAACTCCCATGGCCGCGGCAGACCTGCCCTCAAAATTCTCAGGCGACAAAACCAGACGCCGATTGATCGGATCATAATGGTCCGTCAGCAAATTGCTCGATTCTAAAATCTGGACATCTCCGATACCGGCTCGTTGGAGAATGTGTGCTGCTACTTCGGCTCCACTCAGTCCGGAAGAGTTGGGCACTTGGCTATACTTGCTATATACCGATTTAACGCGCCAAACAGCCCAGAGAGACAGCGCCAGTGTCCCGAAAAAAGCCCATAGGGCAAAAGCATTCATTTTTACCAAAAAGAAATCACCTTAAACATACGCAGCGGAACAGAAACGGCAACCGAGCCGCCCCTTGCCTTGGGCTCGGTGCGGAATAGCCGATAGCCAATAACCAATAGCCAAGAGGCCCGGAAGCCACTCGCCCGTTGGCACTTGGCTATCCGGTATTGGCTATCGGCTGTTCGGAGCGAGCCCAGGGCGAGCTCCGACCCGGCACGAGAGCTGCTATATCCGGGCTTGATCTTTTTGCCTCCCTAGAAATCATTATTCCCAT
>DASUWQ010000488.1:0-4089 GCA_036378375.1 Chthoniobacterales bacterium | reverse complement strand
ATCGACCCGCGCCTGCGCAGTCTTAGAGACTCGTTCCGGAATTAAAGTCGAATCCGCCGACGAAGTGTTGGCCATAAAACTTAGAAGTAGTATCCCCACCCCCAACCGGGGCAACACCGGAAACAGATGCTGTCGCGCGCGCATAGAATCCAAATCTTAACCTGACAAATAACGCGGTCCAAAGCGTGAACAGGTTTGGGTCATTGACCTTATAGTACCTCCATGATAGGCGGTTCCCATGAGGAAATGGTCGTCTCTCATTAAAATCATCGGCGCAGGTTTATCCGCTTTGTTTGTCTTGACGGCGGCCGGCAAGGTATTGGCCGAGGAAATCCCGACCTTCAGCGCACCGGAAGTAAATACTTTTGTAAGATCCTATTCCGCCTTCGCTGACGAGTATGTGGCTGCCTGCAAAACGATGAAGGCCGGTGACAGTTCTAAAATCCAGGAGCTTCAATCGAAGTCGAGCGAGTTGGAGACAGAAGCCGCACAGGTCACCGGGAAACTCAAGCCTAACGAGACCGACAAATTCAATACTTTCGTTGCCTCCTGCGCTCAAAGGATTTCCGCCATATCGCAATCGCAGTAGTTTCGGTATCCCGAAGGGATGTAGGGACTCAGCCCGCCTCCATTCCGGCTCAGTGCACTACATCCCTTCGGGGATAATTCGCGGACGAGCAGGAACTCATCCCTACCGGTTTTTGTTGCCGTTTATTCTCATATATGAGAATCTGTCCCGTATATGGAACAGACGACTGTGGACCATTCCGATACCGATACCCGCTTGGCGCAGCGCCTGCACCAACTCCGAATACAACGCTCCTGGTCGCTAGAAGAGTTGGCGACAAAAAGTGGAGTCAGTCGCGCCACGCTTTCCCGGATCGAAAACAACGAAGTCAGCCCCACTGCTTCTGTGCTCGGTAAACTCTGCGCAGCATTTGAGCTGACCATGTCCCGGCTACTGGCCTATGTGGAATCCGATCTGCCTGCGCTAGTTCCACGAAACGCACAGCCCATCTGGATCGATCCCGAGACCGGTTTTCGCAGACGATCCGTTTCACCTCCTTCGCCAGATTTTGAGTGTGAGCTTCTTCAATGTGAATTGCCGGCCGGCGCTCGAATTGATTATCCACTTCCGCCGCGGCAGGGCTTGGAACACCACTTGTATCTAGAGTCAGGTGCCTTGGAATTGCGCGTCGACGGATCGACTCATCGATTAGCTGAGGGCGATTGTCTCCGTTACCGGCTGCGCGGGGCAAGCTCATTCAGAGTGCTTAAGCGGCGTCCGGCCCAGTATTTCCTAGTCATCCGATGAGCGCGTCATCTAGGAGTCCACACCGGCCTCGCAAGCGAGGCGCGCTCCCGGGCGTCGAGATCTTCAAGTTGGACGGAGATGGGCTGGCAGAGCATTTAGAAGCTGTTGCCGAAATCCTTCACGCTTGCGTTCACCATGGCGCCAATGTCGGTTTTGTTCTTCCGTTCGATCTCAATCAAGCTAGCGCCTTTTGGGAACAAAAGATCGCTCCCGGCTTAGTTGCCAACACACGCGTTGTGTTGGCAGCAAAGGTTGACGACCAAGTGGCGGGCACAGTTCAATTGAATCTCGATACGCCGCCGAACCAACCGCACCGGGCAGACGTCTCCAAGCTTCTGGTCCATCCCAAATATCGGATGCTAGGCATCGGCCGTGCTCTTATGGAGCAGATCGAATCTTACGGTATCAATGCGGGCCGGCGGCTTTTGACTCTCGATACAGCTACGGATATCGCTGAAAAACTCTATATTTCACTTGGATACGAATGCGCCGGCCACATCCCGGGTTATGCGCGCGAGCCGAACGAGGACCGCTTTGTTGGTACGACTATTATGTACAAGGTGCTGGAAGGGACGAACGGAACGGAGTTATGGAGGGCTGGAGGGCTGGAAAAACCGGCTATCTGCGCTAGTAAAGTGACTTGATGAAAGGCTGACGTGTAACCCCCGCGCGACGCAACCAACAATCAGCCACTACTCCAACACTCCGCTACTCCACCCCCCGTTTTCGACCGATGTTTAAAGATCATTTCTCACAGTCTGCAGCTGGCTACGCTGCTTATCGTCCGACGTATCCGATCGAATTGGTGAGATTTCTCGCCAATACTGCTACCCAAAAGGAAATCGCATGGGATTGCGGCTGTGGTTCCGGGCAACTGGCGACCTTGCTTGCGGAAGAATTTGCCCAGGTATACGCAACGGATGCGAGCGCTAAACAGATCGAAAATGCGATCCATCATCCGCAAGTCCGTTATGCTTGCGCGCCGGCTGAAACCAGCGGACTCGACGATGGGGTTGCCGATCTGATCGTCGCCGCACAGGCAGCGCACTGGTTTGATCTACCCGCTTTTTATCGAGAGGTGCGCCGCGTGGGAGGTTCCGGATCGGTCATTGCATTGGTGTCTTACGGGATTGTTAAGATCGAAGAACAATTGGATTCCATCATTGGACGGTTTTATTGGGACGTTATCGGCGCCTATTGGCCGCCTGAACGCAAGCATGTCGAGGATGGTTATCGCTCACTCGATTTTCCTTTCGCCGAAATCCAAGCGCCGGATATGGCAATGAGCGCCTCTTGGACGCTTCCTGATTTTATCGGGTACGTGAATACGTGGTCAGCCGTGGCCGCCATGGAACGAGGGATCGGCCCAGAACCGCGTGAACGATTCGGTCACGATCTAGGCGAAGCCTGGGGTCCGCCGGATGCGAAGCGGACCATTCGCTGGCCGCTATCCTTGCGAGTAGGGAAAGTGCGGTAGGGATGAGCTCCAACTGGTCCGATTCTGGAACGTTTCGCGCTTGACTTCGAGCACGAGGACGAGCACGACCACGAGGACGATTCAAACCTCTTTCCTTGAACATCCTCTCTATCCAATCCAGCGTCGTTTACGGGCATGTCGGAAACAGTGCAGCGGTATTCCCGTTGCAACGCCTAGGGGTCGAAGTTTGGCCCATTAACACGGTTCACTTTTCCAACCATACCGGATACGGCAGTTGGGGTGGGGCGGTACTACCGACACCGGTAGTCGAGGACATTGTTCGCGGATTGAGTGAGCGCGGAGTTTTAGCGCAATGCGACGGCTTGCTGAGCGGGTATATGGGAGACGTTTCACTTGGGCGAGTCATCCTCGACGTGGTGCAACGGGTTCGAGCCCTGCACCCGTCAGCCGCCTACTGTCTAGATCCAGTCATGGGCGATACCGATCGCGGTTTCTATGTGCGCCCAGGGATTAGCGAATTGATGAGAGACGAGGCGCTTCCTTTAGCAACCATTATCACCCCAAACCAATTCGAGCTGGAATTTTTGGC
The DNA here is from genome assembly GCA_036378375.1 of Chthoniobacterales bacterium. Classification (GTDB taxonomy): domain Bacteria; phylum Verrucomicrobiota; class Verrucomicrobiia; order Chthoniobacterales; family JAFAMB01; genus JAFAVN01. Next base: position 747 of record DASUWQ010000488.1, on the reverse strand, counting down.
GAGTCATCCAGTGGTCGATCTTGAGTCCACCATGGCCGCGGTTAATCATCTTCGCGATCACGGTCCGAGGGTCGTTTTAGTGACCAGTTTATCTCGGGCCGACAGCGATCCTAACCTGATTGAGGTATTCGCTGCGGACGAACAATCCGCTTATCTGATCGCTACGCCCCGGCTTCCTCTTTCGATCAATGGAGCTGGGGACGCCACCGCCGCGATTTTCTTTGCACACTGGCTAATGGGCATCCCGCTCGCAGTCGCACTAGAGAAAACAGTGAACTCGCTTTTCGCGGTGCTCGCGCTGACTGCAGAGAAAAACGCGAGAGAGATCCAACTCATCGGCGCGCAGGATCAAATCGCCAATCCGCCCACAAGGTTTACGGCGGTCAAGATCCGATGACAAAGCACGATAGGTTTCGAAAACGCCGCCAAAGAGAAAATTCTCACGCAAAGACGCAAAGGCGCAAAGGTTAAGCACATGCAGATGTCGCCCAAAGTACGAGGAGAGGTAACAATTTTTAATGAGTGCGCTTCTTGGTGGTTCCTTCTAACTTCGCTCGCCAATCCCAACCATCGCTGCGGAAATCTAAAACGCTCAGCCCTGTCTGGTTTTAACCTTTGCGTCTTTGCGCCTTTGCGTGAGTATTTCTGCCTGTTTCATCATGTCTGAGCAATTGAAGCGCTCGCTTGTTATCACCGGTACTTCGACCGGTATAGGCTATGCCGCAGCCAAGCTGCTGGCAGAACGTG
>DASUWQ010000487.1:0-19050 GCA_036378375.1 Chthoniobacterales bacterium | reverse complement strand
CAGCTGAAAATCGAGGCGATAAAAAGCACCGCGAGAACTAATTTCCCTTCAAGGGTGGCCTCGGTAAACGCGTAAAGGATCCCGCCGGATTGGGCAGCTAGTAGCAAGTTGGGTGCTAACACAGCTCCTGGTGCATCGTTGGTTGGCAGTCTAGCGAGAAAATCCCGGAGCCGCAAGAAGGGTTCGCCTTTAAACGTCCGGCGTTTGGCGCGCGGCGTTCGCCGTTTGGCGTTAGGGCGTGCGGGACCGACAAGTCCGGTAGCGGCTGTCGCGTGGTAGGGACGAGCTCCTCCCCGCCGGTTGGGGTTAAAGGGTAAAAGGACGGAAATATCCGAACGAGCAGAAGCTCGTCCCTACCGAGTTGCTTGCCACGCGCCATTCGCCTCATATCATAAAACGTGCTGAGCGATGCAGGGTACTAATTTCTCCATATGCTTTTCGGTTCACGTCGGCTGATCCTAGCGATATACTTGCTGTTTCCTGCCGCGACCTTCGCTGCACCGAACCGGTACGACATCCTCGCCCGTGTCCTGCAACCCTACCTGACGTTGTTCTTCTCTAAGTCGGGCGGCAAAGCGGTCGAAATGGAAGTGGTAGTGCGCTCGATCGAAGGAGGAAACCCTGCGGCCTACGCGGCGATTGTCAATCAACCGGTTAAACTCAGTTTTCAGGGTCCGGACAAACTTCGAGTCGAGATAGCCAATCCGGATCACCGAAAAATCGTTTGCCGGAGCGGGCAGCGAGTATGGGTTTATCCTAGAGATCTAGCCGCGGAGGTAGTGGCAACGGCATCGAACGCGGAGAAAAACGGTCGAGCCATGGATTTCCGGCTGCCGCTGAATGATCAAGAGATCGTGTTACTGCCGGCGATGTTCAGGATCATGCACTGCAATAGCGTGACCGATTCGTGGGGTTCACCGGCTTGGGATCTTGAATTCCGGACAGATCCTACGCTCGAAAAGGAGCTAAAAGCACCGCCCGTAATTATCGCAGCAAGGGTCCGCCAGAGCGACTTCAGTGCTGAACATGTAAAAATGCGGAGTGGGGTTTGGTCCGGGGAGATGGAAGTCAATTCCGTCCGATTCAGTGGGCAGTTGCCGCAGGAAACCTGGGAACCAACCGCCGATTTGGGTGCAGAGGTCGTGGAGTTACCCCCTGGCTTATTGAGCTCAGCCCTGAAAAAAATATCGAACCTCAATCTGCAGTAAAAACGAACCGCAATGAACCAGCCATAGTCCCGCGGCCGCGGGACGACGGCGGGTCCATCTGCGGTTTGGATTTTTTTCTTAAATGAAGGCCGGTTTTCTCGATAAACTAATTGAGCGCATCCGCCGGATTCAACCGGAGGAAGTACAGAACTATCTTGCGCGGCTGGCTCGAGAAAAAGGGTTTCTCGAGCGGATCTTTGACGCGCTGCAAGAGGGCGTCATTGTAACCGACACTCAAGGTAAGATCGAATTCTTGAATGCCGCCGCCGGGCAACTTTTTGGCGTACCCGATCCGGATAACGCGGCCGGCAAACCGATCGACGACATCTTGCGTGGATTAAGCTGGAACTCGCTCCGTTCCGCGGAAAATACCGTGAGCCGAGATATCGAAGTCTTTTATCCTCAACACCGTTTTCTCAACTTCTATGTGGCGCCGCTTTATTTAGATAAACCGGTGCCGGGTTCGACTGCCGTAATTCAGGATCTGATCGCGTTTGCGGTGATCCTGCGTGATATCACTGAAGACCGGCGCAGCGCCGAGCGTACAATCGAAAGTGAGAAGCTTTCTGCGTTAACCATGTTAGCTGCGGGGGTGGCTCACGAGATCGGTAACCCACTGAACTCACTCAATATCCATCTGCAGCTGATAGAACGTAAATTAGGCAGGTTGCCATCCACTACGCGAGAAGCCATTGAGGAATCGCTGACGGTCGCTCGAACGGAGATCCAGCGCCTCGATTCGATAATCCATCAATTTCTGCGCGCAATTCGGCCCACCACTCCAGCTTTTGAGCCGTATCAGTTGAACGATTTGGTCGAAGAGTCGGTAACGTTTCTACGGCCCGAGATTGAAGATCGCGATATTCTGGTCGAGATGGATTTGGATCCCAGTCTGCCCAGCGTCGAAGTCGATCGCGATCAAATCAAGCAGGCCTTTTATAACATCATCAAGAATGCGTTTCAGGCGATGAAGACCGGCGGCATTCTATATATCAGATCGTGGCAGGACGAAAGCTATGTCTCGGTTTCTTTTAGTGATACCGGTGGAGGAATCTCGCCTCAGGACATGAGTAAGGTTTTCAAGCCCTACTTCACCACGAAGTCAGCCGGATCAGGTCTAGGTCTTCTCATCGTCAGACGAATCGTTCGCGAACACGGAGGGGAAATCGAAATTGAAAGTAACGAAGGCAAAGGAGTCCGGGTCAGCATCCACCTGCCGCATGGAGATAAGCGAACACGGCTGTTAGCGGACCGCGGGGAGCATGAAGAGGTGATTGGTGAAAGATGATTAGTGATTAGTGGGTTAGAATCTCTTCGCCACTTTGTGGCTCCATTTCTTTCACCAATCACCAATCACGAATCACCAATCACTTCTGTTCGCCTCATCCACCCCTCCTTTCCTTTCACTGATTAGTGGTTACTGTTTACTGATTACTATCTCCGATGTTGGGCACGATTCTTATCGTTGACGATGAAAAGCACACGCGGGAAGGCCTGCGCCAGTCGTTAGAAGAAGAGTTCGACGTTTATACGGCTGGCAATATCGATGAGGCTCTTAATGTGCTTGATGCGGATCGCGTCGACCTCGTTCTCACCGATCTGCGCCTCGGCGGTGAAGACGGTATGGCGCTGATTGAAAAGGTATTGCAGCGCGCGCGCCCGCCAATCTGTATTCTCATGACGGCTTATGGCTCTATTGCTACCGCGGTCGAAGCGATGCGCAAAGGAGCTTACGATTTTGTAACTAAGCCAATCAATCTTGACGAGCTTGGGATGAAGATCCGACGGGCAATTAACGGACAGCGACTCGAGCAAGAGAATCAGCAACTAAAACAACAGGTTGACCAGAGGTTCGGGCTAGAAAATTTGATCGGTGAATCCCCGGCCATGCATCGTATTTTGGACACGATTCGCCAAGTCGCTCCTACCCGTGCCACCGTATTGGTCCTGGGCGAAAGCGGCACGGGCAAAGAATTGATTGCTCGAGCCATTCACAATCTGAGCAATCGCAATAAAACCCGGTTTATCGCCTTCAATTGTTCCGCATTCTCGCCTCAACTGGTGGAGAGCGAATTGTTCGGTCACGAAAAAGGTGCGTTTACTGGAGCCAGTGAACGGCGAATTGGACGGATCGAGCAAGCTGCCGGCGGTACGCTGTTCCTGGACGAGATTGGTGAGATCGATGGGAACGTGCAAGTAAAGCTTTTGCGCGCCCTGGATCCCGGAGTGTTCGAACGGGTCGGTGGGAACCAAACTATAAAGACGGATATCCGGTTGATAGCAGCTACTAACCGGGATCTCGCGCGCCTGGTGAGCGAAAAGAAATTCAGAGAAGATCTCTATTATCGGCTGAATGTAGTCCAGATTCGGGTTCCTCCGCTCAAAGAAAGAAAAGAAGACATCCCACTTTTGGCCAATGCCTTTCTGAAAGAGATCAGCCAACGTGATAATAAAACCTTCCGGCCGCTTTCCCCTGAAGCGATGGAGGCGTTGCTACGTTATGATTGGCCCGGCAACATCCGAGAGCTCAAAGGCGCCATTGATTCGGGAGTAACGTTAGCCATTGGCCCTCAAGTTACTCTGCAAGATTTACCGCTAACGATCTCTGAAGCTCGGTTCTCCGGTTCAGCCGGCATTGATGAAAATGCCGGACAAATGAACATACATAATAACGAAATGCGCCTCATTCTGCGGGCATTAGAAGAAACTCACGGAAATCGCACTGAAGCCGCCAAGAAGTTAGGAATTAGTCGTCGCACCCTTCATCGGCGCCTAAAGGAGTTGAACCTAACAACGAGCGAGGACGAGCAGCCCGGATCAGAATAGCCGCAAAAGAACGCAAAGAACGCAAAGATAGTTCCTCACTGAACAGCCTTTTTGCGATCTTTCGCGGCTATTTCAGCGCTTTTCGACGGATTTACGCCGCTCCTAGCTGCGTCCCAATCGGCAACGAAAACCCGCGCAAGAATTCGCTAGCGCTCATGTGCCGTTTCCCTTCGAGTTGGACTTCGAGTAGCAACAGGCTGCCTTCGCCTGTGCCGACCACTATCCCGCGTCCGACATGCCGGGTCACGACTCCCGGGCTTCCCGCTAACCGATGCATCGGTAAAACTCGATGTAATTTTAGTCGGAGTGAACGACCTGCCGAATCGAGCATGGTATATGCACCGGGCCAGGGGTTCATCGCTCGAACCAATCGATCTAGGTAGAACGCCGGTTGTGCCCAATCCATGCGCCCTGAATCACGATCCAGTTTTGGAGCATAGGTAGCTTCAGATTCATCCTGGTGGATGCGCAACGCTGTTCCTGCCGCTAACCGGGTGACTGTCTCCTCAAGTATTACCGGGCCGAGCTCAGCCAGTCGATCATGTAGGGAACCGCCGGTCTCGCGACGATGGATGGGAATTAAATGCTCAAGGATGATATCGCCGGTATCGAGGCCTTCAGCCATGTGCATCGTAGTGATCCCGGTCTCACGATCGCCGGCTAGAATAGAAGCTTGAATCGGGGCGGCACCCCGATGCCGCGGTAGAAGGGACGCGTGAAGATTGATACAAGCAATGCTCGGCATTTCCAAAAGAGATTTAGGCAAGATCTGCCCGTAAGCCATCACCACAACGAGGTCCGGAGACAACGCTCTGATCTCCGCCAGCGATTCTGGCTTACGAACTTTTGCCGGTTGCAGCACTGGTACTCCAAAACGACTTGCCAGCTCTTTGGTGGGAGGCGCCGTTAACTTCTGGGAGCGACCCACCGGCTTATCCGGTTGGGTGACAATCCCAACCAGATGAATATTCGGTGCGGATCCTAACCACTGCAGAGACGGAAGTCCAATGTCCCCGCTCCCCATAAAAACGACTCGAAGAGAAGCATCCACTGGATAAAGGAGTTCAGGAGTTCGAGGAGTTCAAGGAGTTCAAGAAGGCGCGAGGCAACCTGGAGGGGAGCCGCTTTGGATCGTGCCTAAGAGACCCCGCGATATTTATCTTGCGCGTGGATGACCGGAAACCTCCTTAAGCAGGCGGCTCCCGGAAACGTTTCAACGCGTGTTAGGGGAACGCGGATAGATATTTTCGAATGGGTCCAAAGGCCAAACATCGCGTGCGGTAATTCCCGGGAGCCGCCTGCTTAACACCCTATTTTGGTCCTCCTCGCAGTGGAAAGAATTGCACGAGGTCTTTAGGCACGACCCAAAGCGGCTCCCCTCCAGGTTTGCCGCTACGCGTTAAAGCTCAGCGAGCCGTTTCTTGTCTCCCAAATCCTGGCGAGAATATCTAAGGAGACTTTAACCGGAGGTTGACTGGCGTCGATCTTCGTGACGACACTGGCAAAGTATTCCAGGATCGGCTTCGTCTCATCTTCGTACAGCTTTAGCCGGTGCTGGATCACCGCTTCACTGGCATCATCTAGGCGACTTTCTTTCAATGCCCGTTTCCGAATCCGGCGCACCAGTTCCTGACGGTTCGCACAAGAAAGATGGAAGACCTGTTTCACATCGATCATGCCGAGCATTAGTTCGGCTTGCGCGACGCTTCTGGGTATACCGTCAAGAATTAGGACATCAATATCAGGCTTGAACCTGGCTGCTACAACCTGAGCGTCAATGCTCTGATGCCACAGCTCGACCGTGAGATCGTCCGGAACCAGTTGGCCTCTACTAGAGTACTCAATAAATTTCTTGCCGATTGGCGTGCGTGTATCCAGCTGCCGAAAAACTTCGCCACAAGCAAAATGAAAAAATCTGGGCACGCTGCCGAGAATTTTACCTTGGGTGCCCTTGCCGCCGCCGGGCGGACCGATCAGGAGATAGGAAACGTAACGGTTCATTGGTTCTAGGGGGGCCCTTTTTACCCTTCTGGTTAAGTCATGTAAAATCCCCTCGTTTAGGGCCCCGGGCAACCATAAAAAAGTAACCGGTAATCAGTAGGGGCCAGAATCCAGGAGTCAGGAGGCGTAACGGCGATTGAGGCGCGACGTGCCGACTGGAGGGGAGCCGCTTTGGATCGTGCCTAAAAAACCCCGTGATATTTGTCTCGGCGCGTGGAAGACCGGAAATTGCGTTAAACAAGCGGCTCCCGCGAACGTTTCAACGCGTATTAGGTTAACGGCGCCTCAAGCGATGAAGATTTCTGAACGGTGCGCTGGGCGGTAGTTTCCGGGAGCCCCTCGTTCAACACCTTATTCAGCCTTCCTCGCCCTGGAAAGAATAGCAGGAGATCCTTTGGCACGACCCAAAACGGCCTGCCCGACGTAGCCTCTAGGAGTCTAGACGACTAGGCGAAGTCTGGCTCCCCTGCAGCCTGGCGCTCGCACGGGTCCAGCGCCTCCTGCCCCCTGGATTCTGACTCCTGGCTCCTACTGATTACTGACTCACTGATTACTGATTACTTTTTACGGTTGTTCCCTTCGTATCGAGCGTAACGAGCGGTTGCTTTACGGGAAAGCTTGGCGAACGTTACAACGTGAATCGGCGGTTCCGAGCTTTTCGTCTGTTGCAAATCCAAGGAAAATTAGGGGACGTGGCCAAGGAGATGACACGGGTCAATTTCCTGCGCTTCCAGCCGGTTGAGACTCGGTGGCAACCCGCAGTGAACATATTCCTTTGCCCACGTTGCTTCCGCATTAGCGCCGATCTTGCGGGGGTCGATCCTGAGGAAGTCGAGCTTTCGGTCACTAACGGGAAGCTTTTGATCAGCGGTTCCCGCCCCGCACCTGAACCACCTTGTGAACAGGAAATAGAAATGGCTCGCACAAAATCCGTGCGGGTTTTAGCGATGGAGATCGACTACGGCGCTTTCGCTCGCGAGATTACATTGCCAGACGACGTCGACCTCGATCGGGTAAAAACCGAGTGGAATAATGGGATACTGTGGATCGAGATCCCGCGCTGGTCGCAGGCTTAAGCCAGCATGGCAAAACCCGAAAGCTTTCCGGGTTCCAGGCTGTGGCCCCGACCTTCTTTCGGGGCTGATCCAAATCAAAATCTTTTCTAGAAAATGATACCACCGGACCAGAATCCTTCGAATGGAGGTTTCAAACATTCAATGTCTGCTTCTCCCGATGACCGCGCAGATTTACGTGAGCCCAACCCGACGGGAGACCGGAGTGAACAAACGGGCGCCGCTCTGGAGGAAAACACGGGTGAGAAATCTGGAACTACCAGCTCTGAACTCGACGTCGCTATTCTTCCTCTCCGCAATGTCGTCCTTTTTCCGGGGATGGTGGTTCCTCTCACCATCGGGCGTCCGGCGGCCTTGAAGCTCATCGATGACGAGCTGCCGGAGAACAAACAGCTGGGGTTGGTGACCCAACGAAGTGAGAACCAGGAAAAGCCGACGATCGACGATCTCTATCCGGTCGGCGTTTTAGCTCAGGTGCTGAAACTGGTCCGGCATGACGACGGAACCGCAGTCCTGTTTGTACAAGCGCAGCAACGCATAAAGATCGTCGAGTTCCATCAAGTTGAGCCCTATTTCCGGGCTAGAGTTACCGACTTGCTAACAGTTAAACCCGAGACGGAGAATAAAGAGCTCGAGGCGTCCTTTAACAACCTGAAGCAGGCCGCCGGCAAGTTGCTTGATCTTTCGCCCGATATTCCGGAACAAGCGCGGGCGGTTCTAGCCAATGTAGCCAACCCGGAACAGCTCGCGGATTTGCTCTCGGGCAATCTTGCCATTGAGACCTCAGTAAAACAGGGAATCCTGGAAGAGCCGGATTTATTGCGCCGGATGCGACTGGTGCAGGAAGCGTTACAACGGCAAATCGAGATTGCCGAGCTCCAGCAAAAATTGCGACAGGATGTTGAGGGCCATTTTTCCGATAGCCAACGGCGAGCTTATCTACGCGAACAGCTTCACGCGATCCAACGTGAATTGGGCGAAGAAGAGCCAGGTGACGAAGAACAGGTAGCTCAACTGCGAAAGAAATTAACTGATGCTGGAGCGCCACCGCCGGTAATGGAGGTGGCCGAGAAAGAGCTGAAACGCTTGGCGCATATCCCCAGTGCCAGCCCGGAAAGCTCGGTCATCCTTTCCTATGTCGAAATGCTGGCCGATCTTCCTTGGGCCAAACAGACTGATGACCATAAGGACCTCGGCAAAGCTCAGGAAATTCTCGATCGGGACCATTTCGGCCTGGAAAAAGTCAAACGCCGTATCGTTGAATTCCTGGCGGTTCGGCAACTGAATCCCGAAGGTCGGAGCCCGATCCTTTGTTTTATCGGGCCGCCCGGTGTTGGTAAAACCAGCCTCGGCCAATCGATCGCGGATGCGCTCGGCCGCAAGTTTTCCCGGATATCCTTAGGCGGGATTCGAGATGAAGCGGAAATCCGTGGACATCGCCGTACTTACATAGGCGCTATGCCGGGACGCATCATTCAAGAGCTACGCCGTTTGGGTACCAGGAATCCGGTCTTAGTGCTGGACGAGCTGGATAAGGTCGGGGCCGATATGCGCGGCGATCCTGCCAGCGCTCTTTTGGAAGTGCTCGACCCGCGGCAAAACAACGCCTTTGTCGATCGCTACCTGGATGTTGCTTTCGATCTCAGCCAGACGATCTTTATCGGGACCGCAAATTACATCGAAGGCATCCCGGCTCCTCTCCGTGACCGGATGGAGATGATCGCGATTCCCGGCTATACCGAGACCGAAAAATTGCGGATTGCACAGCAATACCTGGTGCCGCGCCAGCTTCAGGAGAATGGCTTAAAACCCGAACAGTTCCGGTTCTCGGATGAAGGCGTCCTGGCCATTATTCAGGAGTACACCTACGAAGCCGGGGTTCGCGATCTGGAACGGCGAATTGCGGCGGTTTGTCGTAGTGTAGCCGCAGAGATCGCCAAAGGAGTCCACGCTGCAGGTCTCGAGGCGTCTGCTTCTTACGTGCGCGGGATTCTCGGGAATGCAGCCCGCAGCGTTCGCGAACAAAGGTTAAATGAAGATCTGGTTGGAGTGGTGACCGGGTTGGCTTACACACCGACCGGCGGCGACATTTTATTTATCGAGGCAACGCGTTACCCGGGCAAAGGGAGTTTGATGCTCACCGGACAGGTAGGCGATGTGATGCGGGAATCGATGCAGGCGGCCTACAGCTTGGTTCGAAGCCGGGCGAAGCAGCTTGGCATCGATCCCGAAGCTTTCGCGGAAAGCGACGTCCATATTCACGTCCCCAGCGGCGCGGTCCCTAAAGACGGCCCTAGCGCTGGAGTCGCGATCAGCACCGCCATAGCCAGCCTCTTCAGTGGGTTCCCTGTCCGAAGCGACGTAGCGATGACCGGCGAGATCACCTTGCGCGGCACCGTGTTACCCATTGGCGGATTAAAAGAGAAAAGTCTCGCCGCCCTGCGGGCCGGTGTTGACGTTGTGCTCTTTCCCAAAGCCAACGAAAAAGACCTGGAAGAAGTCACTGCCGAAGCAAAGCAACGTCTTCAATTCCATCCCGTCAGCACCGTAGATGAAGTGTTCAACGAAGCCCTGCTCAAGCCCCAACCGCAGATGAGCGCAGATTGACACAGACGACAGCGATCCGCGGGATTAAGACATTAAATAATCCGCAGATTACATAGATTACGCGGATTCAGCCTGCGGTTGAGTTTTTCTTTTCCTGTCAATTCGTGGCCTGATTGAAAATTTCGATAGCGTTGACCGTTGCTTCTACGGTCCAGCCGCGTTTATTCGCGGTTCCTCTTTTGGGTGACGCATGGCCCGCTTTTTCGACCTTAATCCCGAGCAACAAGCTGCCGTGAAATGCACGGAAGGACCGTTGCTGGTATTGGCTGGCGCCGGTACCGGGAAGACTCGGGTGATCACCATGCGGATCGCTTACTTACTCCACGATGGAGCTAAGCCGGAGAACATCTTAGCCGTTACCTTCACCAACAAAGCTGCTAATGAGATGCGAGCCCGAGTCGCTCAGTTAGTAGAAAAAGCCGAAGCGAAGAAAATAACTATTTGTACCTTTCATTCGTTGTGCGTCCGGATCCTCCGCCAAGATATCGAGCGCCTGGGCTACAAATCTAATTTCGCGATCTACGATGAAGGCGATCAACTTGGGGTTATCAGAAAGATCATCGCCCGGATCTCGGCTAAGAACGAGAAGTTAGATCCGAATCTGGCGAAGAATCTAATCAGCCGAGCTAAGAACGCCCATTGGAAAATCAAGGAACCGGAGGGTGAATCTAGTTTGCCGGCAGCGGTTTTCCATCGCTATCAGGAAGAATTGAAAACGGCCAATGCCGTTGATTTCGATGATCTCTTAATCCTGACCGTCAACCTGTTTGAAAATCATCCGGACGTCGCCGAAAAATGGCAAACCCGGTTCCGTTACATCATGGTCGATGAATTCCAGGACACGAACGAGTTACAACTGGAACTGGTTCGTTACCTGGGTGGCAGTCATCACAACGTCTGTGTCGTCGGCGATGACGACCAAAGTATCTATGGTTGGCGTGGCGCCGAGGTAGCCAACATTCTCGAGTTTGAACATCATTTCCCTAACCCGGAGATCGTTAAGCTGGAGCAGAACTATCGGAGTACGACTTCTATTCTAGGCGCAGCGAATAGCGTTATTCGACACAACCCGCGGCGCCGTCCCAAGTCGCTTTGGAGCCAGAACGGAGAGGGCGAAAAAGTAATCGTGATGCAAGTTCCCGACGATCACGAAGAAACCGGTTACGTCGTCTCTGAGATTCAGAAACGGCAACAGATCAGCGGCCTCAACTGGAGCCGGTTTGCCATCATCTTCCGCATGAATTCTCAGTCTCGTTTACTGGAAGAAAGCCTGCGCCGGTTACGTATCCCGTATCGGATCATTGGCGGACGCAGTTTTTTCGAGCGGCGCGAGATAAAAGATATCCTGGCTTATCTTTCCTGTTTAACTAACCCCAGCGACGATCTTAACCTGTTACGAATCATAAACACGCCGGCTCGCGGAATAGGCAGTTCAACGATCGAGCTGGCTGTGGCCGAGAGTAATCAGCATAAAACCAGCGTTTTCGAAACGTTGCGATCACCGGCCTTTCGAGAGCTGCTTAGCTCCCGGACCCGAAGCGCGGTAGAAAAATTCAGCGAACTGCTGGACCGCTATGAAACCGAGCTGCTACAGCCATTGGCTAACCTAAGCGGTATAATAGAAAAACTGTTAGTCGAAATCGACTACACCGGCGAGGTGCGACGGAGCTGCAAAACTCAGGAAGAAGCCCTCAACCGTGAAGAGAACGTCCGCGAGTTAGTTCGGACCCTCGGCGATTTCCAACTCCGATCTAGCGAAGGCTTAACCGGGTTCTTAGCCGAAGTAACCTTAGATCAAGATCGAGAAGAAAAGTCTGAAAACGATCTGGACGGGGTAACCTTAATCACCTTCCATGCCGCCAAAGGACTGGAGTTCCCGCATGTGTTTCTGGTCGGAATCGAGGAAGGAATTCTACCGCATGACCGATCGAAGCTGGATGGTCAACTCGATGAAGAACGCCGTTTGTTCTATGTCGGCATTACCCGAGCCATGGAGTCCCTGACCATCACTCATTGCGCCAGCCGAATGAAATACGGAAGCGCAAGTCCTTGCCATCCAAGTATTTTTCTAAAAGATCTCGATCCTGCGTGCGTGGAAGTTGTGAGTTACCACGTCATTGCTAACCAACCGGCCAGCGAAGGGACGGCGCGAACTCATTTCGCCAAGATGCGCGAACTGTTAGGGTGATAATGAATCAATCTCGCGACCCCTGGTTGCAGGCACGATGCAAATCGACAGACGTTTGCTTCGCCGTTAGCGTATCGGTTGTGTCACTCGCGGGGCCTATGCCTGCGGACACACGGCAGCGCCACGCGATAGCGTAGCGCCTCCTAGCTCCTGGATTCCGATTCCTGGCTCCTGCCTTAGGCCATCGCTTTCTTGTAGCGTTCGCCGACGTAATCCCAATTCACCACGCTCCAGAATGCTTCGATATATTGAGGACGCCGGTTTTGATGTTTCAGGTAGTACGAATGCTCCCAAACATCGATCCCGAGTAACGGTACCTGATGCTTTGATATCGGGCTATCCTGGTTTGGGGTAGAAACGACCTCTAGCTCTTTTCCGTTCAAGACCAGCCAACCCCAACCGCTGCCGAAAACCTTGGTAGCCGCCTCCGAGAGCTTCTTTTGGAATTCGTCGTAGCTGGTGAACTTCTTATCGATGGCGGTCGCTAACTCCCCGGTGGGTTTGCCTCCTTCATTCTTTTTCAGAGTTAACCAAAAGAGCGAATGATTATAATGACCGCCGGCATTGTTCCGAACTGGGGTGCGAATTTTCTCCGGAAGTTGGTCCAGTTCGGTGAGTAACTCTTCCAAGGTCAACTTTTGGAATTTAGGATCGGCTTCCGCTAAGGCTTTGTTGAGATTTTCGACGTACGCGTTGTGGTGTTTGTCGTGGTGAATCTGCATCGTGAGCGTATCGATATGAGGCTCGAGGGCGTCGTAAGGATACCCGAGGTCGGGAAGTTTATAAGGGTAGGTCAGTTTCTCCTCATTTTCTCCTCGGAGTAACGAGGGAGCCAGCGTGAGTGCGCCCGCAGTGAGGGCGACAGTCTTAATTGCATCGCGACGGGTCATCATATGGTAGTAGCATAGCTAAGGGGCGAATGGGGCGAAAGGGCGAACGGGGAGGCATTGGTGGGTTGCCGTGTCGGAGCTACGCCAGTGGACGAAGTGGACCTCGTGGACAGAGTGGACGTCAAAGGAACGCAGGCGTTTGTCCACTACGTCTACTGGGTCCATTCCGTCCACTGCATTGCGTCGCCATTTCGCCCATTCGCCGGTGCGCCGTTTCGCCTCTTCCCCCGCCTCCCGATACTTGCTTGTCACGGCCCCGCGTCGCCCCTATAGTCTCGGGCTATTTTTTTATGAAAACCACTGCTACATCCAAGACGGCCAAATTGCATCCTGGCCCCGAGCGGGGCGAAACGATGAACGGCGCCGAGATCCTCGTCGCCAGCCTGGAGCGTGAGGGTGTAGATGTAATTTTCGCTTATCCGGGCGGAGCCAGTATGCCGATTCATCAGGCATTGACCCGGTCCAAAAGCATTCGCACGATTCTTCCCCGGCATGAACAAGGCGGGGTTTTTGCTGCCGGCGGTTATGGCAGGGCAACCGGAAAAGCCGGGGTCTGCATGGCGACATCTGGTCCGGGAGCGACCAATCTCGTGACCGGTATCGCGGATGCTTATATGGACTCGATCCCGTTGGTCGCGATCACGGGGCAAGTTCCCCAGGAAATGATCGGCCGCGGTGCCTTCCAGGAGACGGACTTTTTCGGAATGACGTTGCCGGTGGTGAAACACAGCTACCTGGTGATGGATATCCATGAGATCCCCAGAGTGGTAAAAGAAGCTTTCTACATCGCGCAAACCGGCCGACCTGGGCCCGTGGTGATCGATATTCCGAAGAATATTCAGAACCAGACTGCCCAACCCATTTTTCCGCCTGATTTGACGCTGCGCGGGTATGATCTGCCTCCGCACGCGGATCCGGTGGCTTTAAATGAAGTGATCGGCCTGATTAAGTCGGCGCATCGCCCTATGATTTATGCCGGGGGCGGCATTATCTCTTCGAACGCCGCTGCCGAGCTCCTGGAATTCGCCGAACGTACGCAAATTCCGGTCGCGACCACGTTAATGGGGATTGGTGGGTTTCCCGAGGATCATCCGTTGTCGCTGAAATGGCTCGGGATGCACGGGACGGTGTATGCCAACTGCGCCGTCAACGAATCGGATCTCTTGTTGGCTTTGGGAGTGCGGTTCGATGACCGCGTCACCGGTAAGGTCGAGAAATTCGCGGAGCATGGCACGATCGTGCATATCGATATCGACTTCTCGGAGCTAAACAAAAACAAAGTCGTGCGGCTGCCGATCCATAGCGATATCAAATATGCATTAACCGAGCTCAACCGGTTGTTGACCGATGGCGGTTACAAGCGGCACTCGAGTAAGTTCACGTTGCACGAGAAATGGTTTAACCAAGTCCAACAGTGGAAAGAGCGTTACCCGCTCGATTTCCTGGACACAGAAGACTTGATCCAGCCTCAGTACGTGGTGCGGCTGCTGAATGAGATGACCAAGGGTGATGCGATCATTACTACTGGCGTGGGCCAGCATCAGATGTGGGCCGGTCAATATTATCAGTTCAAAGAGGCGCGACAGTTTCTGACTTCGGCAGGGTTGGGAGCGATGGGTTTCGGGTTCCCGGCTGCGTTAGGTGCTAAGGTGGCCCATCCGGACCGGCAGGTGATCGATATCGATGGTGACGGCTCGTTCCTGATGAATGTGCAGGAGTTAGCGTGCGCTCACATCGAAGGGATCGCCGCGAAAGTCATCATTTTAAATAACCAGCACCTAGGGATGGTGGTGCAATGGGAGGACCGGTTCTACAATAGTAACCGGGGACATACTTTCCTGGGTGACCCTCGTGATCGGGCTCGGATTTATCCGGATTACGTCCAGCTATGCACTGGCTTCGGAGTGACCTGCGAACGTGTTCTACATAAGAAAGACCTGCGGGCGGCGTTGCAACGGATGCTGGATTCGAAGGAGTGTTACGTGCTCGATATCATGGTGCCTTTTACTGAGCATGTGCTCCCAATGATCCCTGCCGGTAAGACCTATCGCGACATCATCATCGACGAGCGCCACGGGAAATTCGAAGGATAGCCTTCGAATGTGAGAAGTGAGATGTGATTGGTGAGAAGTGAGAGGTCTGTGGGGCGCGCTGGCTTGCGATGCGGTGCTTAGCCAAATGGTAGGCCGAGGCTACGATCAGTAGTCACTTAGAGACAAAGACGCCCACGCCTAAGGCCGGCGCCCACCAATCACCAATCACTTCTCACTTCTCACTTCTCACTTCTCACTTTCACGATCCGAGTTGTTCCTTTACCAATTGCGGTTTAAGTCAAGCGCGATGGAAGAGAACGAGCTTTTGGCGGTACGTCGCCAAAAACTGCAACAGTTGATCGAAAAGAATTGGTCACCGTTTGGGGGACGGTTTGATGTCTCCGGGACGATCGAACAGATCCGGCAAGGATTCGTCGAGGGGAGAAAAGTGGCACTGGCCGGCCGGATCACGGCTCATCGGAACATGGGTAAGAGCCAGTTCGTAGACCTGAGCGATCTGACCGGGCGCATGCAGGTGTATTTGAACCTCAAAGAGTTACCGCCTGAACAAGCCGAGCTGTTCGGGCTGGTGGATATCGGGGATTTTTTGGGTGTTACCGGAGAAACATTTGTGACGAAAACCGGTGAACCGACTGTTCGCGCCGAATCGTTTCGACTCTTATCTAAGACGCTCCGGCCGTTGCCCGACAAATGGCATGGAGTTACCGATGTCGAGATCCGGTATCGGCAACGTTACCTCGACCTGATCGCAAATCCGGAATCGCGGCGGACATTCTTGATTCGGAGCCGCGTGCTTCGTGAGATCCGGCAATTCTTTTATGACCGTGGCTTTATCGAGGTAGAAACGCCGATGATGCAGACGGTAGCCGGCGGCGCCGCGGCTCAGCCGTTTCAGACTCATCATAAGGCGCTGGGAGTTGATCTCTTTTTGCGGATCGCGCCGGAGCTCTATCTGAAACGACTTTTGGTCGGCGGATTTCCCAAGGTATTTGAGTTGAACCGAAACTTCCGGAATGAGGGGATCTCGCGCCGGCACAACCCGGAGTTCACCATGCTGGAAGCTTACTGGGCGTATGCGGACTTCGAGCTGATAGCGGAGCTTGTAGAAGATCTGATCTGTTGTCTGGCCGAGGTAATAACCGGCGGGTTGACCATCGATCACACGGATTCGGAAGGAAATATTCGGCGAACTATCCGGCTGCAACGTCCTTGGCGCCGGGCGCGTTATCATGATTTGATCCGGGAAATTGAACCGCAGTGGTTCGATCTCACCGTTGACCAAAAACGGAGCCGTTGTCAGGAGCTAGGCGTTGAAATCTCGCCCGCGATGGTGGAATTCGAAATCACTCAGCAGGTCTTCGAGAAATTGGTCGAAGAAAAGGCGATTGATCCGTTGTTCGTTACCCATCTACCGGCCGAATTGGTGCCGTTAGCGAAACAAAACCCGGCAGATCCCAGTCTGGTGGACGTTTATGAGCTGATCATTAACGGGGTAGAATTCTCACCTGGCTATTCCGAATTGAATGATCCGATCACACAACGACAGAGATTGGTTGAACAGGCCGGCGAAGAGACCCAAAAGATTGACGAGGACTTTTTGCTGGCGCTGGAGCATGGGATGCCGCCCGCTGGCGGGTTTGGCTTGGGGATCGACCGTCTAGTAATGCTCTTGGCGGGCGCCGAGTCGATTCGGGATGTAATTCTTTTTCCGCATTTGAAACCGAAAACTCGAGAATGAGTGTAGCGGTTTCCTCAGAGGTCAAAAGGGACTCTGCCTACGCGCATCAATTCAGCCTGTATAACCAGCTGAATTTTCAGATCACGTTAGGCACCCCGATGGTCTTGTACGCCAAGTCGCTCGGGGCAAGTTCGACGACAATCGGCATAGTAGCCGCCTTGGCGCCCTTATTGACCGTCCTACAACTACCTACGGCTTACTTCATCCCAAAGATTGGTTATAAGCAGTTCGTTCTGCTGGGCTGGTTTTCGCGAACATTGACCGTCTTTAGTTTTGCCCTGTTGCCAGAGGTAACCGCGTTCGATAACGCCACGAAAATCAGCCTGATGTTAATGGGCCTGTTCATCTTCAATGTGTTGCGCGGGATATCGACTGGGGCATGGTTGCCCTGGCTAACCTCTTTAATTCCCGAGGAACGAAGAGGGCATTTTCTTCGAAAAGATCAAACTTATGTCCAAATAGGTGGCCTGTTAGCGCTGGCGCTTTCGTCTGTCGTGCTATGGAGCAGTGGGAAACCGGGGCATTTCTCCCTTCTGTTTTTTCTTAGCGCCTGCGCGGCGACGTTGAGCTTGTTTTTTATTCGCTTGGTTCCCGACGTCGAAGTTGGTGATCAGGTCAAAACTTCGGGCCAACCGGTACCCTGGGGCGCGATGCTGAAATATCCTCCTTTCACTAAACTGCTGATTTTTACGGTGGTCTACAATTGGGTGATCGGCGGCTTAGGGGCGTTCATCGTCGGATTTTTGCAAAACGTCGGTGGTTTTAGCGACGGTATGATTCTGGGCTGCAATATGTTCGCTTTCGTCGGAGCAGCGATCAGCGTGCCGTTGGTGGCTGGTCTCATGGACCGGACGGGCACGAAGCCGATTCTGCGGATAGCCTTGGTTTGTTATTTTTGGACCGTGATCTGTTGGCTCCTGATCTCGAGCGGCCTGTTAAACACGACGCCGGTGATGGTGGTGCTCATTTACCTGATCCTAGGCGTGGCTGGTGGCTTGTTTGGGATTGCTAACACGCGGATTGCCATGGACACCATGCCTCTGATGGGCAGAAACCATTTCTTTGCTCTATTTACTGTGTTTACCTCTCTGAGCTTAGGGTTAGCGCCGATTTGCTGGGGGATTTTTCTGGATTCCGTTGGGCACGCCCAGTTCCAGTTGGGGCCATTTCATGTGAACCGATACAGTCTTTACTTTTTGATGTTGACCGCCCTGGTTGCGGTAACTTTTGTTCTGGCCAATCCGCTGGTAGAGAAGAAGGGCGAACCGTTATCTCTCGCCGTGCGCGATGCCGTTATCTACGCTCGGCTCCGTTTATTTGCCAGGTTGCTGAACCGATGATGGATGGTCCCAATGTGGAGTGGCCGTGGCCTGCCCCGAAGGGGCATAAGAGATTGGCCCAGGGTTTTAACCCTGGGTTGGCGTTCCGGATGATGCGCTCTGAAAGCAGTCTCAACCCCGCGGCGCAGGGTGCAATTCGGATAGAGCACATCGAGAAAGTTTCAGCCCCGCATAGCTACCAACAAGCCCTCTCGAGGACGAGGACGACGACGAGGACGAGAACGATGTGCCTCACGAGTGGCGCCCGACGGATTGGATCGTTGCGTGATACCATTTCACCAATCGTACGATCTGCCGCACCGAAATCTGGTGCCTCTTTTAGGGCACGTCTCGTTAAACCGTCAAACCCAGGGCTAAAGCCCTGGGCTGTTCTGTTTTGCCCCTGCGGGGCGTGCTCCGACCGCTGGCCTCGCACTTGTCGCGCCGTAGCCTTGCGAAGGCAGACGCGAAGCTGCTCCATGTTGTTCCAACTATTGTGAAAAAGTCGCTTCTTCCATTCAGTTATTTTATCGCGCTGCGATATCTTAGACCGAAGCGGACCTTTCTTTCGGTCATCACTCTGATATCGATCATCGGCGTTGTGCTCGGCATCAGCGTTCTGATCATAGTGATTTCCGTGATGACCGGGTTTGAACGCGAGCTGGAACGCAAGGTGATCGGTTTTGAAGCGCATATCACCATCAGCCCCGGGCCAAATTCGTTTCTTATTAATTGGCGAGACGCCATGAAAGTGGCCGAGAAAGTGCCGGGTGTTATCGGCGTAACCCCAACCACTCAGGAACCGGTAATTGTTGAGTTCAAACCACCCGGAGGACCTGCCACCCGCATGACCGTGGTCGTCCGCGGGCTTGATCCGTCACTTGGAAGCGACCAAGTGATCGGCCTGAAATCTGCCATAATAGCAGGGAAATTCGATTTAAACGGCGACAAGTGTGTACTCGGATCTGAGTTGGCCGGCAGTCTCGGGCTTGAAGTCGGAGACAAGCTGACGCTTTACTCGGGCGGTAACCCGAACCACATCATCGACCTCCTCAAGCAGGCCCAAGATCATCCGGACAACAAGGAATCAATCCAAAAAGCGATCGATCTGATCGTGCCGACCGAACTGGAGGTAACCGGGATCTA
>DASUWQ010000486.1:0-7859 GCA_036378375.1 Chthoniobacterales bacterium | reverse complement strand
TGCGGAACGATTAAAACCGGGCAACGCGTTCGGCTAAGAATGCCCTCGGTCACGCCGCCCTCGATGAGATGGTAAAGCGCGCCATGATGGTGAGATCCAATAACGATGAGATCAACTCTCGCGGTCTCGGCTTGTGCTAGGATCTGTTCAACCGGCGGTCCCTGAAGCTGGATCGTGGTTGACGTTAGCCCGACCGACGTGACCAGTTCTTCGAGTTCTGCCAGCTTCTTCTTCTTCGTTTCAGTAATCTCGGGTTCGTCCCGAACCGGCGGTGGGATGAGGTTCGGTCCGGCGCCAAAGTCGATGATCTCCGGCGCTGGCTCCGTCCATTCTACATGCATCAGTGTAATATGACTCTGAAAAGGTTTAGCCAGATAGACGGCCGCCTTTACCACCTTAAGAGTCACATCCGAAAAATCGACCGGCACCAAGATTGATTTCATTTGTCCTCCAACAGCCAATCGCAATCTAACCGCGGAGTGGTTCAACTGGGCAAAGAAATAAAATTATAGTTGGTAGTAACGGCAGGGACGAGCTCCTGCTCGTCCAAGGGTTAACGTGTGAAAGAACCACCGGTTCGAAATCGCTCAAGCTCCTGGGATGAGCAGGAGCTCGTCCCTACCGCTGGACTTCTGCTCATAAATCCCGGAAACTTTACTATGGACGACCTTTTCGCAGAAGCGGAGCCGGCGGCTGGCGATCCAGTGCAAGCCAACGCTCCGTTGGCCGCTCGAATGCGTCCAGAGTCGTTGGAAGAATTTGTTGGGCAAGACCATATTCTCGGTCCAGGAAAACTCTTACGGCGAGCGATTGAATCGGATCGGTTGACCTCGATTATCCTTTACGGGCCGCCGGGAGTAGGCAAGACCAGTCTCGCTCAGCTTGTCGCCAAAACGACGAGCAGCCATTTTGAGCGTCTTAGCGGCGTCGAAAGCAGCGTAGCGGATATTCGGAAAACGGTGGCTGCGGCCAAGCTCAGATTAAAAGGCAGGGGAACGCGCACTATCTTGTTTGTGGACGAGATCCATCGGTTCAATAAGGCCCAGCAAGATGTGTTGCTGCCGGACGTCGAGAGCGGTGTTGTCCGGTTAATCGGAGCCACGACTCACAACCCATTCTTTTACGTCAATAGTCCGTTGGTTTCTCGGTCACAGATCTTTCAGTTGGAGGCGTTGTCCACCGAAGCTGTCACCGAGCTGATGCAGCGAGCTGTGCACGACTCCGAGCGGGGACTTGGAAAGATGAATCTGGATATTGATCCGGATGCGCTGACCTTCCTGGCAGCCACCAGCGAGGGCGACGGACGCCGGGCGCTAAACGCGCTGGAGATCGCGGCTCTAACCGCTCCGCGAGCTGCTGACGGTTCAATTCGGATTACGCGCGAGATCGCCTCGGAATGTATCCAGAAAAAATCGATCCTTTACGATGCGGATGAGAATGAACATTACGACACCATCAGTGCATTCATAAAAAGCATGCGGGGGTCTGACCCGGATGCTGTGTTGTATTGGTTAGCTAAGATGTTGTACGCCGGTGAAGACCCTCGGTTTATCGCTCGCCGGATCGTGATCGCGGCTAGTGAAGACGTCGGGATGGCGGATTCGCAGGCTTTGGTGGTGGCGGTTGCAGCTCAGCAGGCGGTGGAATTCATCGGGATGCCGGAAGGACGAATCGCGCTAGCCCATGCGGCGGTTTATGTGGCGACGGCGCCAAAAAGTAACCGGGCATATATCGGATTGGAAAAAGCTACCGAAGACATCAAGCAGGGAAGGGTCCTGGCCGTGCCTAAATATTTGCGTGGCTCAGGTTCCAAGCTGCTAGGCGGAAGCGCCGGCTACAAATACGCTCACGACTACGAGGAAGGATACGTTCCGCAAGCCTATCTACCCGAAGGCCGCCGCTATTATGAGCCCAGCGAAATCGGATTAGAACGCAAAATTAAAGAGCGCCTGGAGCATTGGCGCCATCTATTCGAGCAATCCCAGTCGAACTCGCCTGAGGCTCGTTCGAATGACAAATGACAAATCCCAAATGACAAATTACTAGGACACGCTTACCAAACGAGCGGGCGCAGCAACGCCAATTTGTAATTTGTCATCTGTCATTTGTCATCCGAACGAGCTTCAGGCGAGTTCGGTTCACGCTTTCGTCGCGAGCGCGGATTCGTCTTGTTTCCGTTTCTTCTCTATAAATCCGGAGACGAAGATACAGATCTCATAAAGGACATACATCGGAGCACCCATTATGAGCATAGAAACGATATCAGGGGTTGGTGCGAGAAAAATGGCCGCGCAGAATATCAGCACGAAAGCATAAGCCCGGGTTCTGCGGAGCAGCGCAGTAGAGATGAGTCCGAGTCGAACCAGGACCAAGACGACAACCGGGAGCTCAAACGCGATCCCGAATCCGACACAGCATTGGGTCACAAAGGAAAAATATTCCCGCACGTTCCAGGTGGGTGTCCAGTGCATCGCCATCGCGTCGTGAAAGAAGAAACGCAGGGTTGGAGGCAGAACGAAGAAATAGGAAAATGTGACCCCTCCCAGGAAGAGTCCGAATCCAACCAGCACAGCAGGTAACATGGCCCGTTTTTCCTGCGGGGTCAGAGCGGGTAGTACGAAGGTCCCCGCAAAATAGATTAGAAAAGGGAACGCCACGACAATCCCGGCATAAAACGCCAGTTGCAACGAGATCGTCATCGAATCGGCCACTCCGAATGCGGCCAGGGTCTTGAGAAGGTTGGGATCCAATGCTTGCAACGGATGCTGCAGAATCAGGGCTAGTTGGGTTCGGAAGCAGAACGCCAACATCATCGCAATCCCCAGGGTAATGGCCATCTTAACAATGACCCATCGCAGGTCCTCAAGATGGTCGAGGAACGGTTTAACGGCTTCCGGGTCTTCGCCTTCGCGAAATTTAAAAAGGTTCGAAAGCTTCATTCGAGCGTATCAACGTAGACTGGACCATAACCATAACGGGGTAACGCCGCAACGAAGTCGGTAAGGACGAGCTTCCGCTCCTCCGCCGACCGCACCGCTTACGAGTCTAGACTTGCTCCGGGTCAAAATATTTCATTGGGCATCTATAAATAATTTCACTCCGGGAGCACAAGGAGCGTGAGCAAGTCAAGCTCCTCGGAAGAGTGGGGAGTTGATCCCTACCGAACGATTCCCGCTGCTACCATCCTCGCGAACAACGCCAAGGTATTCGCGTCCTGAATTTCGCTATTCGCAATCATCGATCGTAGTTCGTCTAGGGTGAATTCCTTATGCTGCGAGATCGCTTCTGCGTGCTCGGGCTGAAAACCGACCCCGTTCTCACGGACAGGTCTGGCGACAAAGAGATGGTTTTCTTCGTCGGTAAAACCTTGAGAGGGAAAATAGTGCCCAAGATAGGTGAGACTCCCCTCAGGGCGTAGTTCGTACCCGGCCTCTTCCGCCAGTTCTCGTAAAACGGTGTCTTGCAGCTGCTCGAGTGTCGGTGATTTGGTTTCGTCGACTTGACCGGCAGGAAACTCCCAAAGCCAGCGCTGCACCGGGATACGAGCTTGATGAATCAGCACAAACCGTTCTTCCACTGTGACTGGCGCGACCACGATTGCTTTTTTTCGACCAACGACTGTCCAACGGCGAGGGCGATCTTCCCCAGGGATGAGGACCGTTTCGTCCCTTACTTCTACGTGAGGGTTACGAAAAAGAATATCGCTCCGGGTAACAACCCAGGCCGCTTCATTATTCACGGAGCTTTGCGTCCCATGCTTCCAGTTGGGCTGCAACATTTTTCGCCGAAGGCGCGCCGACGGCTACTCGCTTAGTCATTGCGCTGTCGAGCTGAAACACGTGGTAGAGGTCAGGCTCAAATCGATCGCTAAACCGGCGGTATTCTTCCAGAGAAAGATCAGGCAAAGCCCGCTGTTCTTTCTGCGAATAGGCTACCAAGCCACCGATGGCTTCGTGCGCTTGCCGGAATGGCAAGCCGTGTAGGACCAGGTAATCTGCCAAATCCGTGGCTAACAACGCCGGATCACTGGCAGCTTGCTGCATTGCTCTGGTGTCGAATTCCAGCTCGCGAATCATCGCAGCGTAAACCTCCAGGACCAACTTGGTTTGATCGATAGAATCGAAGACGGCTTCTTTGTCCTCTTGTAGGTCCCGATTGTATGTCATGGGTAACCCTTTAACGACCGTCAAAAGGGTGACTAGGTTCCCGATCAAGCGTCCGGTCTTACCTCGGGTCAGCTCACATACATCCGGGTTCTTTTTCTGAGGCATTAAGCTAGAGCCGGTACTATAGGCATCACTGATCTTCACAAATTTAAATTCGGAGGAGGCAAACAAGATCAGATCTTCGCTAAGCCGGGAAAGATGGACTCCGACCAGGGCCAGTACAAAAAGCATCTCTGCGACAAAGTCTCGGTCGCTGATCGCGTCCATGCTATTGCGAGTCAACTCCGGAAAATCCAAGAGCTGGGCAACGTAAGCGCGATCGATCGGAATGGTCGAGGCAGCAATCGCGCCTGAACCGAGCGGCATACGGTTAATTCGCTGACGAGCGTTCGCTAATCGTTCTTTATCGCGCTCGATCATTTCTACATAGGCGAGAAAATGGTGCGCCAACAGCACCGGTTGAGCGCGCTGCAGATGGGTGTAGCCAGGTAGTACCGCGTTAGAATATTTGCGACCCAGCTCAACGAGGGCGCGTTGGAAGTCCGTTAGTAAGCCGCGGACCTCGGTGCACTCGTTTCGAAGATAAAGCCGAAGATCGAGGGCAACCTGGTCGTTTCTGCTTCGGGCGGTATGAAGTTTAGCGCCGGCCGCACCGATTCTCTTGGTGAGCTCGGCCTCGATATTCATATGAACGTCTTCCAGCTCAGTTCGGAACTCGAAGTTGCCGGCAGCGATCTCTTTCTCGATTCCTACTAAACCGTTTTCGATTTGGGCAAGTTCGTCCAAGGTCAGCAGCCCGGCCTTGTGAAGGGCTTTGGCATGTGCGATCGAGCCCAGTATATCAAATCGGAACAGACGCCAGTCGAATGAGACCGACTCCGACAAGCGTTGCATGCTTGCTGCTGTCTCTTGCTGAAAACGTCCTCTTAACATGGAGTACGAACGTAGACTGGAGTTGTAAACGCGCCCAGAATTTTTTAAGGCGCTATCCGGCTTTGCCGGCCCTGGAGGCCACGCCCGCAACGCTTCGCGTAGCGATGCGGGCGGGGGAGCCGCTTTTACCCGAACTCCGTTTGCGCGCGTATTTCTGAGACCCACGGTTGCTGTTTAGGTATGTACTTTGCAGGCGGCTCCGGCGAACGACCCCTGATGTCCTAAGAACCACCGCTATCCGTTGTTTCCACCTGCTCTACGCGCTCAGGAGAAATAGTGCTGTGTAACCTTCGCGGGAGCCGCCTGCTAAAGAAACTGCTCGGCTGTACAACATCTATTTGCGTGATCAGCTCAGGTTCCGGGCAACGGTCAAAAGCGGGCTCCCCTGCCCGCATCGCTACGCGAAGCGTTGCGGGCGTGGCCTCCAGACGATTCGGCCAAATGAGCACCATACCGCCGACTCGGGGCCGCATGAGCGGCTGTTCAGCAGCCCCGCGGTTAATGCGGGACGCGGCTAGGTAGGTGCGGTGAGTAGGGCTGAGAAAACGTTGGCGGTGCTGAGCCTAGAGAAAGCTCTGATGCGTAAGGCATGCTGTCTTCGGCGCCGTGCCGGGAACGGCTGAAAGCCAGCGCTTGGGCTCCTACGTAGGTCGCATAAGCGAGATCCCCAGTCTTTGCCAAAGCAATCCCGGCCCAGGCGGTAAGGCATTCCACTGACCCCGTACACTGCACAAATGGCGCCGCTGGGATTGGTTGAGCTCGGCATGCGGTTCCATCGGAAAATATCAGCGATTGATGTCCGCGCCTGATGATCACGTTTTGCACCCCCCGCTCGTGCAGCCCACGTATGGAGGCGTCCAAATCGTTGCAACCGGCCAGCAGGAAGGCCTCAAAGTCATCTGCCACCAGTAGATAATAAGAACTCTTCGGAAAGGACACCGGGGGCTGAACCGGTGCTGCGTGTACCGCCAAGTGTTTCTTGTGATGGTGACAGATTCGGTAAATCTCCAATAAAACAGCAGTCGAGATTTCAAACTGGGTAAAGACGAGGTCGCTATCTCGAATATCGGACTCAACTTTCTTTACCAGTGTGGGTGAGAAATCGGTATTAGCAGAGTTTGAAATCAACGCCGAATGAAAGGCTGTTTTGCGTTCTTGAAAGATCATGGCGACACCGGTCTTGGACGATGGCAACTCGACAAAATCAGCGATGTCGATCCCTTCCCTGGCCAATCGATCACGCGCCATTTTCCCAAATGCGTCTGAGCCATGCGCACCAACGAATTTCACTTGGCATCCGGATCGGGCAGCCGCTACGGCGCAGTTTGCTCCTCTGCCGCCGGAAAACACCTCGAAATCTCCACCCAGTATCGATTGCCCTTTTACCGGAATAACATCACACCAAATCACCAGGTCGGTGTTATAGCTGCCGATGACAACGACTCGTAAACTTTGATAATTGCTTAGCGGCGACATAAGGAGGCCCGTCAGTAATTCGTCCGCTCGAGGGGGCCATTTACATACGCTTAATGGGTGACTTATACAAGGTATGTTCCACCTATCGCATACTGGAAACAGCGAAGGGGAAACCTATTCTGACACACCATGAAGCAGGAGCCCTGGCCTTCTCCGCAACCACGTTGCCACTGATGCGTTTTGCCGTGGCCAAGTAACCTGGCCGCATTATGCAGTGCAGGTAAAAAACAACCGAGCTCAAGAGGAACTTAAGCCGTTATCTTCGGCGTGTTCGCGACTCAAAGTACCAATAAAGGCCGTGCCCGGCGAGAATTCGCTGGGCCTCGCTCACCCCAGTCCAAACGCCTGGTGAATGATCCTGGCTCCTTCGTCGACCCGGTCCTCATCCACGATGACAGAGATCTTGATCTCGGACGTAGAAATCATCTGGATATTGACGGCGGCATGTCCCAGCACCTCAAACATTTTAGCGGCCACACCGGAGTGGGAGCGCATGCCGATGCCAATGACGCTAAGTTTGGCGATGCCTCCAACCGCCTTCAACCCTTTGGCTCCGATCTCGGTCACTACTGGATCCAAACAGCGTTCGATCTTGGGTAATTCATCGGCATGAATCGTAAAGGTGATATCGGTGGTGCCCTCTGCCGAAACGTTCTGCACGATCATATCGACATTCAGGTTCGCCGCCGCGATCGCATTGAAGACCTTGGATGCAACCCCTGGCTTATCGGGCACTTGGCTCACCGTTGCCTTGGCTTGGCGTCGATCCACGGTGACCCCTCGGATCACCACTTTCTCCATACTGGTGGTTTCTTCTTTCACGATAGTTCCAGGCTCATGATTAAAACTACTGCGGACCTCAAAAACGACCCCGAATTTTTTCGCAAACTCAACCGCCCGCGATTGCATGACTTTGGCTCCGAGGCTCGCCATCTCCAACATCTCATCATACGAGATCTCGGGAATCTTCTGCGCGTTAGGCACGATCCGCGGGTCGCAGGTATACACCCCTTTCACATCGGTAAAAATCTGGCAAAGATCCGCATTGATAGCAGCCGCTAACGCGATGGCAGTTAAATCAGATCCACCTCTCCCCAGGGTAGTAATCTGGCCTTCCAGGCTTTGCCCTTGGAACCCGGCAACGATGACAATGCTGCCGGAATCCAGCAACAGATGGATACGTTTGGGAGAAATATCCGCGATTTTCGCTTTGGTATGGACTCCGTCGGTAACGATCCCGGCTTGAGCGCCGGTGAGCGAAGTGGCGTGTCCGCCGAGCCCGTT
>DASUWQ010000485.1:0-2592 GCA_036378375.1 Chthoniobacterales bacterium | reverse complement strand
TGTATTTTTAAGCGCTTCCGGACAATCGGCGAATAGTGCCGCCATCTCGGTTGGCGACTTGAAATAGACCTCGGTCGGATATCGCATCCGGCGCTCATCGTGGACCATTGCGCTGGTGCCGATACAGATCATGACATCGTGCGCCTCATGATGAGATCGTTCTAAAAAATGCGCATCGTTGGTTGCCACCAACGGCAGATCCAGCTTTGCCGCGATCTTCTTCAGCTGACTATTGACCAGGTGTTGTTGCTCCAATCCATGGTCCTGCATCTCCAGGAAGAAATTAGCCGGGCCAAAAATATCCCGAAAGATGCCGGCCGTTTCTTCCGCCTTTTTTAGGTCGCCATTTTGAATAGCGACACTGATTTCGCCTTTCAGACAGGAGCTTAGACCAATCAACCCTTCGCTGTGTGCAGCCAGTAACTCCTTATCAATCCGTGGCTTGTAATGGAACCCAGTGAGATAGGCCTCCGACACCAGTTTCACCAAGTTGCTGTACCCGGTGAAATCCTTCGCTAACAAATTGAAATGGAAAGAAGCATCTCTGGCCGAGGTGGCGCTTCGATCCGTCCTCTTGCCCGGAGCCATGTAGACTTCGCAACCGACTAGCGGCTTAATCCCGGCCTTCAGGGCAGCCTGATAAAACTCGATCACCCCATACATGTTGCCATGGTCGGAAATCGCAACCGCCGGCATGCCGTACTCGACCGTTTTCTTCATCAGGTCAGGGATCCGGATCGCGCCATCCAGAAGAGAGTATTCAGTGTGCAGGTGGAGATGAACGAACGAGTCAGCCATGTAAGGGAGAAATTTAGTTCGGCTAGGGGTCGACCACAAGCCAGTGGGGGGTGAAAAGTGAAAGGTGATTGGTGACAGGTGATTGGTAGGGCAGCCGTGCGCTTCGTACTCGTCCTCGTCGTCGTCCTCGTCCTCGAATTCTGGCGAGCGGAGTACTGGAGTATCGGAGTACTGCGCTTTGTCCGGATTGCACCCCGCGACTGCGGGAGTTGCGGATGCTGAAGGGGCGGAAGATTCGCGAGACGTATAACCAGAAGTTCGACAACCCCGCTATATCCCGTTCTTCGTCAGCCACCGATCCAACCTGGTCAACATACCCGATACCTGCTCGATGATCGGAGACGAAAGACTACCAGCCAACGCGCAAAGCCGTCGAACATCTTCCACGGCCCCCTCCGGCAGGTCCGGCAAACCTTGTATATACATCACAAGCCGCTTCTCACCCGGGTGATACTGCCGGTTCAGGGCGAAAAGAATATCGGTATAGCTCGCAATCCAGACTGCTACTCGATGGTTAAGACTGATCAGATCATCGCGCGCAATCGCGGCCTTCATCTGTGCGAGGTAACAGGACTGCATCCCGCCGCCGAGCACTGGCCGGTTTTTCGCGACAATCGATCGGATCAATGATTCCGGAAACGGCTGACGCAGCTGCTCTTGCACGGTGCCTAACCACTGTCGCGGGTCATGCAGAATGAGTCCGTTGGCAACGCTGAAACAATAAGCGGTGGTGTAACCTAAGTCCGCAGAATAGCGTTCCAGCCGGGCAGCGATTTCGCCAAGCACGAAGTCGCAAGAGCGATACATCGCGTTGAACCGTCGGCCCTCCCGATCGATCCACTCGTCCTCTAGTTCCCAGAACCTGTTGTTTAGCTGGGAATGCTGTGAACGTTCTAAAATGATCGCTCTTCGACTTTCGACCGGTACCCGAGCATTGGTGTAAATATAGAAGTCAAAATCAGAATGGGCGTCAGCCACCCCCATCGCTGCGGAGCCGCACCAAGCAACGGCCTGAACGCCCGGGATAGAGCCAAAGGCGCTTGCGATTTCCTTCAGAAACTCAGGGACGTCCATGGCTTTGGTTCAGTTTAAAGGTAACTCAACGGTGGGGAGGTTAGCCTCCTTTTCCTCTGTTACCGTTCGGCTGATCTCAGGTCGAAGCCTCCTGTGTAAAGAATCAGTCTTTGCGGCCTTTGTACTGCAAAGGTTCAGGATTTTGCCTTTTTGACAAAGTTCTCTTCTGTTTTCCGCAGGGTCCCTTGCGCCCTCTGCGCGAGGCTTGCTGTGGTTGCGGCTCCGCTGCGCTATGACCTTCCTGTGAAATTCCTCGGGTTACGTCCGATTGATTTTTGAACGGAACTATGGCTTAATCGCAGTTCGTTTCAAAGAGGCCGGGGTGGCGAAATTGGCAGACGCGCCAGACTTAGGATCTGGTGGAGCAATCCTTAGGGGTTCGAGTCCCCTCTCCGGCAAGTCACTCTAAATCAAGGTCTTACGTCGATAAGATCTGTTAGTTAGAAAATTTTAGCGACGGTCTACGACACGATTTCGACTACAATTCCGGTTTGTTTTGCTACCGCTTTGAGCCTGGACATTTTCTCAGTGAGGATCTTTGCCCAGGCTTTGCACGTCGGATCGAACCTTCGAAAGGAGCCCGGCAACCTCGAAGACTTGTTTGTCGCGCTCCCTTCGCTAGACCTCAAAGGAACCCAGCGAGCCTACGTGAAAACTCGCTGGGCCCTTTTTCTCGAATTTTCTATTCGATCGCTGGGGAAAGCCTGGACTTGTCGAGAG
>DASUWQ010000484.1:0-2360 GCA_036378375.1 Chthoniobacterales bacterium | reverse complement strand
TCATCTGTACGCCGGATTCCATCGCAATAACCAACGTTCCAAGGCCTGAGTGATAGTATCTGCTAACTTTCCCAAGAGCGCGTAGAGTAGAATGCCAACCAGGACCACATCGGTTTGCAGGAACTCGCGAGCGTTCATGGTCATATAACCGATCCCGTTGTCACAGGCGATCGTCTCCGCCACGATCAAAGTGAGCCACATTATGCCGAGCGCATAACGGAGCCCAACCAGGATCGATGGCAACGCACTTGGCAGTACTACTGTGATCAGCAATTCCCAGGGAGTGAGACCGTAGATTCGTCCCATCTCAATTAGCTTAGGATCAGTTGATCGAATTCCGTGAACCGTGTTCACATAGATAGGAAAAAACACACCAACCACGATCAGAAACATTTTCGCGGGCTCGCCGATCCCAAACCAGAGGATAACCAGCGGAATCATGGCCAGATGCGGGATATTGCGGAGCATCTGCAAAGACGAATCGAGCACCAGATGAGCTGGACCGAACAAGCCGTTGAATAAGGCGAAGACAAATCCGATCGTTCCCCCGATCAGGAGGCCGATAACCGCGCGCTGAGAGCTCTCCCAAAGATGCGCGGGCATTTCTCCGGTAACAGTGAGGTGAAATCCAGCCTGCATCACCTCCATAGGCGACGGCAGAATGCGATGCGGAATTAGCCCGCTGGCTGCAAAGATCTGCCAGAGGAGCAACAGCCCGATCGGAACCAGCCACGGAGCGGCCAGACGAATCAAGCGGTTAGGGTAAGTCCGGGACCCGGTCGTCATCCTAAAAAAAGGGATTTCACCACAGAGACACAGAGTTCACAGAGACGGGAGTTGAACTGAATATTTGTTGTTGTGACATTGGTTCGTTTGACCGCTTGCGAATCCGACCCCGAAACTTACTAAACTCTTCTGTTCCCAACCTTCGTGCTCTCTGTGTCTCGGTGGTGATTTTTTCCGCCCGGCGAGAAGTCATTCGCGATCACTTCGCCCGGAGAAAAATCGGCGGCTGATTCTCGTCCATCGTCAGCGTGATCGAGCGGCAAATTCGGCAAAAGTAACTCGGCAGTTCGATAAGCTTCCTCCAAGTGCGGATACCCCGAGAAGATGAATGTATCGATGCCCAGCTCGGCATACTCTTTCATCCGCTTAACCACATTCTCAACACTACCAACCAAAGCCGTACCGGCGCCGCTCCGGACTAACCCAACACCGGCCCATAAATTAGGACTGATCTCTAGATCTTTCCGGGACCGCGTCGGACCAGATAGTTTTTGCAGGGCCAGCATGCGTTGTTGGCCCACTGAGTCCTGGCGAGCCATCGTCTGCTGGGCCAGAGCAACCGTTTTGTCTGTCACCTGGCTGATCAAACGCTCCGCGTCACGCCAGGCTTCTTCCTCTGATTCCCGGACGATGATATGCAGCCGGACACCAAATTTGAGCTCCCGACCATATTTGGCGTAGGCGTAATTGCGCGCCTTAGCGAGTTTCTCCTTAACCTGCTCAGGCGGTTCACCCCAGGTTAAGTAGTAGTCGACGTGCTTCGCCGCGACATCCATGGCGCCCTCAGAAGAACCTCCAAAATAAAGAGCCGGATACGGATTTTGTACCGCCGGAAACAGAATTTTCGCTCCGCGTACCTGCAATTGCTCCCCTTCGAAATTAACCTCGCCTTCGTTCGCCAAAACCGAACGCCAGATGGTCAAGAATTCATCGGTGATCTTGTAACGCGTGTCGTGATCGACGAACAAACCGTCTCCGGCGAGTTCAACCGGGTCTCCTCCGGTGACCACGTTGATTAAGATACGCCCATGGCTAAGCCGATCGAAAGTCGCGGCCATCCGGGCCGCTAAGGTTGGCGAAACTAACCCCGGTCTGACCGCCACCAAAAATCGCATCCGCTTGGTATTCGCGGCCAGAAAAGAGGCTGTAACCCAAGCGTCTTCGCAAGAGCGTCCGGTGGGCAATAGGGCTCCGTAATACCCCAGATTGTCTACCGCGGAGGCAACTTGCTGCAGGTACCCCAAATCAAGTACTCGTCCGCCGTGGCTTGTCCCAAGGTACCGGCTATCCCCATGCGTTGGAATGAACCAAAAGACTTTCATGGTGTGGAGGTGTGCGACTTAAGCACGATATCGGCGACTCGGACCGCCTTCGGCATCAAACCGAGACGAAAGAAAATGTCAGCGCCCATCTGTTGCTCACTCACGATCTCCGCCGTCATCGGTTGGGCGAAATAGCGCTGCTTACGAAGCTCCGAGCGTTCCATGACCGCCGGCGTTATACCGAGCCTTCCGGCTAGAAAATCGGCCGTCGCTTTTGGGTCGCTCTTGGCCGTCCGGCCTGTTTCTGCCAGC
>DASUWQ010000483.1:0-3306 GCA_036378375.1 Chthoniobacterales bacterium | reverse complement strand
ATGCGGGCTGATCCCCAATATGCCGATCCCTATTACAATCGCGGCCTGCTGCACTATTACGCTAAGGAATACGACCCGGCGATTTCCGATTTCTCCGCAACCCTCGACCGCGAGCAGAAATATGCCAACGCTTATTACATGCGGGCCTTGTGTTACCAGACTTTGGGAAACTACAAGAAGGCGATCAGCGATTATTCCTATGCGATCGACATCAACGACAACTTCTTGGATGCGTACAACAATCGGGGTCTCTGTTACGACGACCTGAAAGATGTTGATCGTGCGCTGGCTGATTATGACGAAGCAATTCGGAGAAACCCGAGTTACATGTTGGCCTATTACAATCGGGGGATTGCTCTTTCTGAGAAGGGAAAGTCTGAGGACGCCATTAGCGATTTCAACGAGGCGATCCGGCTTAATCCGAACTACGGTCGCGCGTACTACAACCGAGCAATGGCTTACCAGAAATTGGGGCAGGGAGATAAGGCCAAAGCCGATTTCGCCGAAGCGCGCCGTCTGGGAGTAACGGGGCCGAATTCGGGGAAATAAGTAGGCTTAGCCTGGTCGCCCAGCCGCCCGCGGTCGGTGGAAGCCATCACGCGCAGGCACTCGGAAGAATTTTCGCAATAGCGGCGATCCTCCTCGTCTCTGTACGCGAAGTACCTAAATCCGAACCACTTTTAGCGTGCACTTTTCACGCTAACCTGTATACCTGGTAGATTGGGTCCAGGGAGGTGGCATTGGCAGGACGGAACCGGCACGCACTACCACCATGGATACAATCTCCATCCGCCGCGTACAGGCGTTAATGCGCAGTCTGGAGCGCATCCACGGCGCCGAAGGTTTGCGCGATTTTCCTTCGGCCGTCTTTGGCGCCCTCGGCGAATTGATTGAGGGTTGTCTCTTCTCTTTGGACACGTTCAACCTCAAGACCGGAGAGGTGATTAGCGCCACGAGTGACAATGATCGCGTCTCGGGCGAAATAAAACAACGCCTGGTGGAATTGATCCCGACTCATCCGGTTATGCCGGCTGCCCGGAATGGCGCCAAAGGGGCAATTAAATTGTCCGATTGCATCAGTCAGCGACAACTTGAACAAACGGCGCTTTACACAGACGTTTTTTCCCCGCTGGGGATCACTCATCAGACTGTGTCCACGCTTGATATTCCTGGACACATTGCAGGAATCACGGTGAATCGAGACAAAGATTTCACGGACGAAGAAGCGCTCCTGATCAGTTTGCTCGCCCCACAATTGGCTCTAGCGCACCGGAACTTGCAACGCCTAGAAGCCTTGAGGTGCGCGGCAGCTCAGGTCATTCCGGGTCCGGAAGATCTCGAACGGGTCGGGCTAACTCCCCGAGAGGCCGAAGTGCTGCACTGGGTAATGAAAGGGAAACAAGACGGCGTAATCGCCAGCATCCTTAAGATCAGTGTTCGCACCGTTCATCAGCACATCGCGCGCATCCTGCGAAAGCTGCAATCCGAGACCCGCGGTTCGGCCGGCTACGAGGCGATGGTCAAACTGAAAGACTTGGAGACAGTTTCGCCAACTGCCGATACTCTGTTAGCAGGTTGACCGTTAGATTCCGAGCTACGGCGACGACCGCTCCGTGCTACCACACGACCAACACCGAAATACCAGCCAGCCGGGGTCGATCCAATTTTCCGCGGCGCATTGCGCACAAATATAGGAAAGGAAACCATGACTCCGGCCGCCGGCCTCGTAATGGTCCTCGGCTTCTGAGGATGTTCCGTATCCGTTCGCTGGTCGAATTTTCCTTCCAAATGGGTCTGTACTACCTAGGTAGGTTTCTTCAGGATCAGCCATGGGATTGAGGTGATAACTAACCACCGCTTCGGATGGTTCATGTTAGCGTTAAATGTTAACCATCCGGGCGTTTGTCTTGCAGCAGACTACCTCAAAACTCTGACCGAGAAATACGTACGATTACCTAAATCGCTCGATTTCCCTTTTTGGCTTTTCCGTCGATTCCGTGGCGACGGTTCCTGCGCGATCCGTGCACCGACTCAATCTGTTCCCGGGTGAGCACGGTAAAATCGTGGGCCGATAAATCCAACTATTCTCATGGGACGATTGCTCGTCCCGAAACGAAAATTTCGATGGTAACGAATGGGCAGCTGCCTGTCTGCTGCTTCCAGCCTCCAAGTGAGAGGGAACTGACCGAGTAGGTCAGGAAATAACTTGGTACGTACCCTGACACTGACCGCAGGTAAACCATTCGCCCTCGTAGTCGAACGAAATGACTCGGCTAGAGCCGCAGTGCGGACAGGTCACGAAAATAAGGACCGAGTGACCCTCAACCTCTGCATTAAGATCCGACGCCGCCCTTTCCTCGCCCTGTTTATCCGGGTTTAGACTACCTTCAGTCTTCTTGGTTTGACGCTCTTGCTTCAGTGAATCAGACATTTTTGAGTACCTGGTTTTATTTGGTTTGCCTGCCGTAACGGGCAGCCATCGAGGAAAAGACGGTAGCAGAGGTTTAAGTTGCGAACAATTTGTCGATTCCTGATTGGGCGGGCCGCCTGTTGCGACGGTTAGCGGTCATGCGACGCGCCGAGGCGAACACGGGGAGGCGGCCGAACGAAGGTTCTAAGACGGCTCCCCTCCAGTCCCATGGCATCGCGAGCGATGCCTTCTACGGCTATCCTTCTGTATCAGCGCCGTCCGTAACCGGTGAGCTCAATCGGTAGAGCGGATATCGGCCATAGTTCTTGGCGAATTCAACTTGGCCGAGATAGTCAAACCCGAACCGGCACCGGTTGCCTCGTTTTTGGCGGTCGATCATCGCGTAAGAGACGAAGGCTTCCGTGGCCCAAACTTCGCCTTCTCGGACAATCGGCTCGATGCGTGCGGTGTGGCTTACATGCGATCCAGTGAAAGAGATTTGGCGAATGACAGGGTCAAGGCAGAGGATCACTGGTCCGGTATGCAGACTGATCCTCAGGTTCAGCGGAGCCGTTAGCTCTCGGCGCCACGTTCCTTGTTTCAGCGTTTCTAGCAGGCGGAGCGCGACATTGCCCGCCGATACCGGTTCATCGAATACGAAATAAATAGCGTCTCCCCATGTATTGGTTAGGACCGGGCGCGGCGCCTCTGAGATCAACGAGGAGATCATTCCCAGGAATTCGGGGGCGAAGTGCTTGATCTGGTTTTCGGGGATCTTGCTGTAACCGACTACGTCGGCAAACAGGAGGGTTTTTACGGTCTGTTGGCCTTCACTAACAGTGATTTCTCCGAACGAGATCCGGTCAAACTTCTCATGCTTTGGCTTGGCATCGGTG
>DASUWQ010000482.1:0-4278 GCA_036378375.1 Chthoniobacterales bacterium | reverse complement strand
TTCATTTTTACTTCGGAGAAAAACTCGCCAAGCTATCGATCTCTGATTCCACGAATGTGTGAGCGGGCCGGCTTTATTCCTAGGGTTGTGCAGGAGGTCGATCGGGCGCGAACTGGGGTCCAATACGTCGCCGCGGGTTTCGGTATTTCTATCTTCGCCGAACATATCAGCCGTCTGCCCGCACCCGGTGTGCGCTTCGTTCCTTTGTCCGGTCCCGTCCAAAAGATGCGTTACGGAATTGCTTGGAGAAAAGGCGCCGAAGAGGTCGTAGCACGCTTTGTTGACTACGTTAAGCTGCAGTTCAAAGCGGAGTAGTTTGCTTGCTCGTCGTTCTCGTCCTCGTCGTCGTCCTCGTCCTCGAGAGTGGTTTTTTGGGAATTGGGTTACAAGTTGGTCTGAAGCGCTCTACCGAAACCCACCGTGCAGATAAACTCGGGGTGCTGCTGTTATCGGCGGGTGATTTTAACAACCTCAGTGCGTGGGAAACGCTGTGGGTTCGAGGACGACGACGAGTACGAGGACGACTAGTCGTCTTGTGAAGCGTTTTCGGCGATTCCCTGAGATCCCGGCGCTGACGGCGCTCAAGGGCTACCCAATCACCCCTGCTTCCTTAAAGCTGAAATAGCCACTCCGGCCTGGCAGAGGCAAACCAATGATTACGTGATCAAGCAAAGTAACCTGTAAAATTCGGGCCGCCTCCACTAAACGCCGGGTCAAACGAAGGTCTGCCTCACTGGGACTGGGGTCGCCTGATGGATGATTATGAACCAAAATGAACGAATAAGCTGAATGAGTGATGGCCGGTTTAAAGATCTCCCGCGGATGCGCTAAGCTTTCATTGAGGCTTCCTTTGGATATTTCTTGAATGGTTAGCAAGCGTTGCTTGGCGTCGAGTAGGACCACCCGCAGTGATTCCCGGTCCAAAAGACGCAGTTCGGGTCCCAGTAAGTCTTCTATGACCGTGGGCGAGTCCACCGTTGAGGTAGCAAAACGTTCCTGAGCCAGACGGACACCGAGCGCAAAGGACGCAGCGAGTTGAATCGCCTTTGTTAATCCGATTCCGTGCACTTTCGCTAATTCTTGAACAGGTGCACGGGCCACGGCCGCAAACGACCCAAATCTGTGCAGAACCTGATCGGCGAGCGCGATAGCGTTTACCCCTTTGGTGCCGGTACGAAGAAGGATGGCGATCAGCTCCGCATCGGTTAGAGCAGCTGGGCCGCGGTGCAAGAGCTTTTCCCGCGGTCGTTGCTCGAAAGGCAATTCGTGAATGGTCAAACCCGGCGTTTCGGCGTCCACGATGCGGATAATACAACTGACACAAAAAATGTTTCAAATAGATTGGTTGGCAATCGTCCATAAAAATTTGACTCCTAGGTAGCCGTTGGGCAATCCGGCGGCCCATGCGTCTCCGGCGCGGCGGAATAGCGTTCCATTTGGCCGAGCCGCCTGGAGGCCACGGCCCGCAACGCTTCGCGTAGCGATGCGGGCGGGGGAGCCGCTTTTGACTGCTATCGGTAACCTGAGCTGATCACGCAAATAGATGTTGTACGGCCGAGCATTGTCTTTAGCGGGCGGCTCCCGTGAACGTTTCACGGCGTTGTTTCACCGGGTCTGCGTGGGTCCGGTAGAAAATAATGGATGCCGGCGAGGTCTAAGGGAAACCAGGGGACGTTCCCGGGAGCCGCCTGCAAAGCACACGCCTAGGCAGTAAACGCGAGGTTTCAGGAACTTGCGCGCAAACGGAGTTCGGGTAAAAGCGGTTCCCCTCCAGGTGGCCACTTCGCCGCAATGTCAGGCAGCGGCGGCAAACGAGTCTACCGTATTAGCCAAGAAATCGCCTACGTCGTGTAACGCCAGAGTGTATTTGTTGACCGGAAGCTTTTGCAGCTCGGCTTGCGCATCCACGACCATTTGCTTGGTGGTTTGAACTGCGCGCTTCAGGTAACCTTTGGCCACGACATCCTGTTCAATCTGAATCAATTCTGCTTCGTCGCCGCGTAATAGGATTTCGTTGAGCTGCCCATGCCGGCTGGGGTCAGTAGCCTCCACCAGGTAAAGCATGGGCAGTGTCAGTTTTCCTTTTCTGAGATCGGTACCAAGATCCTTGCCCGCGCTTTCAGTGGATCCAGCGAGATCGAGGCAGTCGTCGTATACTTGATAGGCAGTACCCAACCGAGAGCCGTAAGACTTAAGAGCCGTGATGATCTCTGGCGCCGCTCCACTAAGTAAAGCGCCTAATTCACCCGCAGCGGCAAACAGCGCCGCTGTTTTTAGCTCGATGATCCGAAAATATTCTGAGATCGACAGATTAACGTCGTGCCGGCGCTGCGTTTGGATGATTTCGCCCGAACAAACATCACGAGCGGCGTGGGCCACCCGCCGGCAGATCTCCGGGTTGGAGAAACTCGTCGTTAATTTCAATGCATGAGCAAACAGTACGTCGCCGAGTAGGACTGCGAGCGAATTCCCCCATTTGGCGCTGGCCGTGGGTTGGTCCCGTCGCAACTCTGCGCCGTCCATAATGTCGTCGTGTACGAGAGAGGCCAAATGGACCATCTCAATGGCGACGGCCAAATCGACATGGCCAGGTGAGATATCACCGGTTGCGCCTCCGGCCAGCAGTACCAACGCCGGGCGTAATCGTTTACCGCTGCTTCCACAAGCGTAGGCGACGTACCCTTCAATCGCGGGATCAAAGGCGCGAGCTTGCTCCTTAATCCGTTCCTCGACAGCATAGAGGTAGGGATTGATCAACTCGAGTGCGGGCTGGATTTTAGAAGCCGCCAGCGCACGGTGGGCGGCCTTTGTGAAAAATTTCACAAGCTGACCATGGTTCGGGTTAAGGTTCTCGTCAACGTTCCTCCCCGCCAGCCGTTGCTTTTGCGTTCTCTTTCGCAGGCAACGTCGTACGTAATAGAACCGTTCCGCCTTGTTCGGGTTCGATGAGTTGATCGTGAGCGAATGCTGGAATCAAAAAAAGGTCTCCTGGTTTAAAGGTCGCATCATCGTATCGAACCGCTCCGGCAACGCACTGAAAAACCGCGAACCGTGGGAGGCTATTCGCCTTTCGCGCTTCACGCAATTCCCAACGTTCGACATGAAAATGCGGACATGATGCGATAACCTCACCCTTAGGAACTCCCAGGGCGGGTTCGACATCTTCAAAATCCGTACAAGCAAGCGATTCAGAAACGTGGAGTTTGCGCGGTTTTCCGTCGGAGTCCAAGCGATTCCAATCAAATAAGCGATAAGTGGTATCGCTATTTTGCTGAATCTCGAAAATCAGATTGCCGCGATCGATCGCATGAATGCGCCCGCTCGGGATGAAGATGAAGCTGTCGGTTTCGGTTGGCAGAGAATGGACAAGACTTTCGACAACCCCATCTGCCAACGCCTGTTGCATGTGGTTACGGGTAACACCCTTTTTAAGACCGGCATAAACCTGTGCGCCGGGCTCAGTCCGAACAAAATACCAGACTTCGGTCTTTGGTTGACCCTGCAACTCCTCCGCTAAGGTTGCTGGCGGGTGCACCTGAACCGAAAGCCTGTCCGTGGCATCGAGTATCTTTATCAAGATCGGGAACCGGTGCTCGTCGAATTCGGGTCCGAAGATCTCTTCTCGGCGCTCAGTCCATAGGCGGTGCAGCGTCCAACCTTTAAAAGGTCCCTTTTGGACCACGCTCTGTGCCTCCTCTCGGTCAACCAATTCCCAGGACTCACCGATTCGGCAGCCGTCCGGCAAACTGCGTCCGAAAGCGGAGCAGAGCGATTGACCACCCCACACCCGCTCCTGATAAATCGGCTCAAACGTCATGTAATGCTCCATCGGGGCAGATTTTACCCAAGATGCCGATGTAGTCGCGAGGAAATCTTGATGGAGTTCAAGGAGTCGAGGAGTTCAAGGAGTTCGAGGAGTTCGAGGAGAGGAGCCAGGAGGCGGTGGGTTGCAGACGCTGGCGGGGGAAAGATAACTTGCTTCAAGTAATCAGTAATCAGTAATCAGTAATCAGAGGCCAGTAATCGGTTCAGTAAGTACAACGGCAATCCTTACTTGCTCACCGATTACTGACACACTGATCGCTGGTTACTTAAAAAAAGGCGGTTATTTTCGTGAATCTCGCACACACCGTACCCTGCGTCTCCCGGCTCCTGAATTCTGGCTCCTCTTCTTGAACTCCTGGATTGAAAGCGCCGTCGAAGGAACTAAGATGTCCCAAAATGCCCAGATCCCGCCGGCAAAATCCATGGAATGAAGTAATCGGGCTAGTGGCTCTC
>DASUWQ010000481.1:0-4920 GCA_036378375.1 Chthoniobacterales bacterium | reverse complement strand
GCAACTGCTTCGCTTCCATTCAGTACTGTGTTTCGAGGCGAACCAACTTTTGAGATGTTGGTGCGCAAAGCAGAGGAAGAAGGCTGGCGCTCACGGCCCATCGGAGAACGAATGATTTTGGTGGGGAAATCGCTATTGGGGACGCCTTACCGAAGTTTCACCCTGGAAATTGACGATCGCACGGAGGCTCCTTCGGTCGATTTCCTGGGGATGGACTGCTGGACTTTTTACGAGATTGCTCTTGGGTTTTCCCGAATGCTTGAATTGAAATCAAGCGGATACACCCCCCAGGATCTTCTGGAGATGATCGAGCTGGATCGCTACCGAGGTGGACACTGCACCGGCCTGTACACCTCGCGTCTGCACTTTCTTGAGGACTGGATTTACGACAATGAGAGGCGCGGCTTAGTGAAGAATATGACCGTCAGTCTCGGTGGAGTCCCGATGCGAGGTCGTTATCTCAACGAGATGAGCCGTTATTGGAGAAGCTCGCGCTATCTGCGGCACAATCCCAGCCTAGTGCCAGCGATCCGGAATATGGAAGAAACCGTTGCTTCCCGGACGATTTACCACATCCCGCGGGAACAGGTTGCAGCCATCGAACCTAAGATCCACAGCGGCGATATTATCTGCATCACCGGGCGCGGTCCTGAAGGATTTACAGAGCACGTGGGAATCGCGTACCGGGACGGCGTTGGTGTATTACATTTTATGCACGCCTCCAAAGACGAACATCAGGTGATGATCGACGTCGCCCTGCATCAGTACATCTATCGCTACCGAAAGTTCGCCGGCATCATGGTGGTGCGGCCTCTGGATGTCAGCCCGGGTGAGAATTCGCACCTCGCTTCGGCAGAAGAGTGAGGCAGCGCAGGAAGGGCGACAAACTCGGCGCGCCCAGGGCGTGGTTGGCTGTTTAGATGATGCTGCGGCGGTTTTGAGTCGCGACGTTGGTGTGGCATCACCAAATGATATCCGCCGGACGTTTGAATTCGTAGGGACAAGATTCGGAGTCGTTGGGTGGCGTGATCCGCGTACCGAACGGCTCAAAACCGGCGCGGATAAGCCAATAGAGCAAGCCACATCGTTGGCGCGCCGAGTTTTTCGCCCTACCGACTACTGATCACTTTTCCCCGCGGCACCCGAGACAGATCTTCGGCGATAGCTCGCTAAATGTGCACTTATGGGCCATACTGAAACTATGGCGGCGACACCTTCTACGATGGTAGAACTAGGGCTGAAAGCCCCGGATTTCCACCTGCCGAGTGTAGCCGATGGCAGGATGGTCAGTCTTTCCGACTTTGCTTCGAGTCAGGCTCTGTTGGTGATGTTTATTTGCCGGCATTGTCCTTATGTCTTGCACGTCAAACCAGAGCTAGCCCGCTTGGCGACGGACTACAAACGGAAGAATGTCGGCATCCTCGGGATCAGCTCTAATGATGCCCAACATTATCCCGATGACGCTCCCGATAGATTGGTTGAACTAAGCCGAGACCTGCACGTGCCCGTTCTTTATGATGAGAGCCAAGCGGTCGCCAAAACCTATCGGGCCGCGTGTACCCCGGACTTTTTCTTATTTGATGAAGAGCGCCGACTCGTCTACCGGGGCCAGCTCGATGACAGCCGCCCCGGGAACAGTCGACCGTTAACCGGCCGCGATTTACGGTCCGCCATTGATGCGGTCTTATCCGGTAGATCGGTCCCGACTGAACAGAGAGCCAGCATCGGCTGTAACATCAAATGGAAACCCGGTAACGAGCCGGATTATTTCCGTTGATCAGGGGGCGCTGTTGCTAGGGCGAGACTCCCGAATGGTTCTCGGCTCCAAAGGAGTCGCTCGGCGCCGAACGACCGCACGCTTGATTAGGCCTGAACGTCTGCCTAGCCGCCATCCCCGGCTCGGCACGCGTCTCGACCTAGCAACGTGGCGCGGTTATTCAAGAGCTTAGATCGCCGTAGACCCCAGAAGTCAGTCGGGAGCCTCGCCCTACCAATTTTGCCACACGACGCTGCGTCGATAAATGTTCACTTGAACATATTGCCCGTCCGCGCATGTTACTCTCATGCATCCGTCCGCTGCTCCAAATCTTTCCGGTTGCGGGGAGAAGATCGTCGGACGCGGTTCAAGCATCAATCCGGTCAACCGGTTCGAGCCGTTACACTACGACGTGGATGAATGGTGCGATCCCGGGTCTCCACCACATATCCGCACCCAACTGTTTCGCGACGACAGTCAAACCATCATCGCACGCAACCAAAGCCCGGACGTTGGTTTCGAAACCAGCGTCAACCCCTACCGCGGATGCGAGCATGGCTGCGCCTACTGCTACGCCCGGCCCACCCATGAGTACCTGGGGTTCTCAGCTGGCCTCGATTTCGAATCAAAAATCCTGGTGAAATTGAATGCCGCCTCTCTACTAGCGGACGAGTTAAACCGGCCCAGTTGGCACCCGCAAACCGTGACCATGAGTGGAGTCACAGACTGTTATCAACCGATCGAAAGAAAGCTCCAGATCACACGCGCTTGTCTGCAGGTGCTGGCGGATTTTCGGAACCCGACTTTTATCGTTACAAAGAACCATTTGGTTACAAGGGACTGCGACCTCTTGGCGAGTCTGGCTGCACATGGGGCCGCCGGGGTAACCGTCTCAATCACCACGCTGGATGCCGGCTTAGCTCAAAACTTAGAACCGCGAGCTTCCAATCCCCGATCGCGTCTGGCCGCCATTCGTGAGTTATCGAATGCTAACATTCCGGTAGGAGTCAACGTCGCTCCGATTATCCCTGGACTAAATGATCACGAGATACCGGCCATCCTGACTGCCGCAGCTGAAGCCGGCGCTCAATTTGGCTACTATACAATCGTGCGTCTGCCGTTGGCTGTTTCGACCATTTTCATCAGCTGGCTCGAGACTCATTTCCCGGATCGAAAGAACACCGTTCTTGGCCGTATCCAGTCGATGCGGGGAGGAAAACTCAACGAATCCGCATTCGGGCGAAGAATGCGAGGAGACGGGATTTTTGCTGAACAGATCCGCAAAATGTTTGAGGTCGGCTGTCGGCGAGCGGGATTAGATCAGGACCATGTGGAGCTGAGCACAAAAGCGTTCCGCCGCATTGAAGCGAATCAGCTGGGGCTGGATCTGTAGAACGCCAGGAACGCACGGGAACGCCGGGGGCGAAACGAACGAAACACGTCCTGCGGTAGGGCGAAAAATTCGGCGCGCCCACGATGTTGTTTGGGAAGTGAATTAATCCGCGCCGGTTTTGAGCCGCTCCTTGCGCGTGGCATCTCGATCGCACCCTCAATTCATAACGCTCGGTCCGCATGAGATTTCGGGGCATGACGCATGGTGGGGCCGCGGCTCAAAACCGTCGCGGGTTAACCAAATAGCGAAACCGCGTCGCCGGCGCGTCGAGTTTTTCGCCCTACCGGCTCTTCGACGCGTTCCCGTGCGCTCCCGGCGCTCCCGTGCCTTCCCGGCATTGCCGACATTGACTGTGTTGTTCCTATACCTGACGCTCGGCCCTATGCATCAGAAGCTCAGGCCATCTCATCACGTCCAAGCGACAATCGGTTTGGCGCTGGCCTGTCTTTTCTGGGGGCTGAGCTTTCCGGCCAGCAAGGCGCTCACCCTGCTTTACCTCAAAGAAATTCCAAGTGAGTCGAGTTGGTTCGTCGTTGGGTTGCAAGGGACCCTGCGCTTCGGCATCGCGGGAATCGTAATGGTCATTTTGAGTTGGCGGACCCTCCCGTCCCTGACGAAACGGGAGACCACGCAGGGACTCTTGCTCGGGCTCTTCGGGGGTGTGGGCATGGTCTTTCAAGTGGACGGATTAACCTATACTCCCGCCTCAACCTCCGCGTTCCTGACTCAGACCTACTGCATTTTGGTGCCGCTTTATCATGCCGTAGTCGCGCGACGTTTTCCGCGTCCGGTCCAGGTAGTCGCAACCCTCGGTGTGATCGCGGGAATCGTCGTATTGAGCAAGATCGATTGGGCTCAATTTCGTATGGGCCGAGGTGAATTCGAGACCTTGCTTAGCACGGTCTTTTTCACGGTCCAGATTCTGGTTCTGGACGCTCCTCAATTCTTTCGGAACCGCACGAAGATGGTTTCTTCGGTGATGTTTATTACCACGACCTTGGTCTTTGCGGCCGTTTCTATTCTATCAAATCGCTCTTTCGATAGTTACAAAGTTGCGGCCAGTATTGGCCAACAGTTCTATTTGATCGCCATTTTGGTTATCTTCTGCACCCTCCTGGCGTTCAATCTGATGAATCGGTGTCAGAAATATATTCCAGCTAGTGAAGCCGCTTTGATTTATACGCTGGAACCGGTTTCAACGTCGTTGTTCGCGACTTTCTTGCCGATCTGCTTGTC
Source organism: Chthoniobacterales bacterium (assembly GCA_036378375.1). Classification (GTDB taxonomy): domain Bacteria; phylum Verrucomicrobiota; class Verrucomicrobiia; order Chthoniobacterales; family JAFAMB01; genus JAFAVN01. The sequence goes on along the minus strand of DASUWQ010000481.1, from coordinate 535 downwards.
CGCATTAGTCGGAGTCCGATACGACAACGAACGGCTCTCAATGAGCCTCCTGATCGGAGGCGGCCTAATTTTGTTCGCGAACTTAGTAATGCAAATCTGGGGTCACACACCCGTACCCCATGCCGGCGAGACACCAGCCCCAACGACACCGCACCCGGGCGAAACGTCGAGTTAAAAACGAGCCTGGAGGGAGCCGCTTTGGTGGGTGCCTAAAGATCTAACGATATTCTTTCAAGAGCGAGGAATGCCCAATATGGTGTTGAACAAGCGGCTCCCGGGAACTACCGCACGCGATGTTTTGTCCAACGGTTCGGCTCGAAAATTGTTCATCCGCTTGCCGGACGGACAGACCTAACACGGGTTGAGACGTTCCCGGGAGCCGCCTGTTTAACCAGATTTGCGGTCACGCAACGCGCCGAGACAAATATGGTGGGGTCCTTTTGATGCGATCCAAAGCGGCTCCCCTCCAGGCGCTGCTTGATCGTCAAGTCTTGCACCTTGACAGAGCAGTCTAGCCGAATCGACACTGCGACTA
>DASUWQ010000480.1:0-4871 GCA_036378375.1 Chthoniobacterales bacterium | reverse complement strand
CTCTCGATCTGCTCTCGAGGAAGTTTCCGGAGTCTTAGGCCAAAAGACATATTCCCGAAAACATTCATATGCGGGAAGAGCGCATAGTTCTGAAACACCATGGCGACATCGCGCTCGCGCGGGATCATCCCAACCACATTTTTTCCGCTGATCTTGATTTCACCACCGGTTACCGTCTCCAGGCCAGCGATCATTCGCATGGTGGTGGTTTTTCCACAACCCGAAGGCCCGACAAGCACCACAAATTCACCCTCGGTCGTAGTGAGGTTAAAACTTTCAACGGCTAAAACGTCACCGTATTTCTTTACCACGTTGGTTAGTTCGACAATGGCCATTTTTTTTAAGGAGCTAGGAGCTAGGAGCTAGAATCTAGGAGCTAGTAGATGTCTCGCAGCACCGCCAGAGCTTTTCCGGCTCAATAGATGTTGATTAATCTTCACCGCGATTTCGTACTGGTCTCTTGCATAATATTATCATCAAAATAGCCCCTTCTAGATCCTAGATCCTAGATTCTAGCTCCTAGCTCCTTAGCCTTTAACGGCTCCGAACGACAACCCTCGCGCCAAGTAGCGTTGGACGAAGAGCGACATAATTACCGGCGGAGCGATCGCCAAGATGCTATTTACCGCCGCCAAATTAAAATCCACTCCGCGAGTACTCCGCGAAGCCAAGATAAAGGCCGGCATGGTGGCGGCGTGCTGTGAAGTAACGGCGGACGCAAATAAGGCTTCATTCCAACAAAACGCGAAGACGATAAATGCCGTTACAATGAGGCCATCCAGCGACAGCGGCAGAGCGATCATCCAAAAGATTTGCCAAAGAGAAGCGCCTTCGATTCTGGCTGCTTCTTCGACCTCTTTACTGACATCGCGGAAAATATCCCGCATAATCACCACGCAAAAAGCCAGATTAAATGTGGAATAAAGCAGAATCAGGCCGATCCAGGTGTCGATCAGGCCCGCCCATGCCAAAAAGATATAGAACGGCGTTAACACGACTACGGGAGGTAAAACGCGCTGCGACAAAAACCAGAGCGTGATGTCCCGACTTTTCATCTTGAACTCAAACCGAGCCAAACTGTACGCCGCCGGCGTTCCTAACAGGAGTACGAGCAAAGTGGTGCCCAACCCGACCAGGGCACTACTGAATAGACAGTTCAACGCTTGTGGATCGCCCAGAACCTCACCCCAGGTGTCCAGCGTCGGTGTGAACTGCAGAAATGGAATTAGAGCGCCGGACTTGAATATGTCGGCTGGAGTCTTAAACGAGTTGTCAATCGCCCAGAGAAAAGGAATCACTACCCAGATGCTCGCCAAACAGGCGATCACCATGATGACGGCCTTCGATCCTTTCTTGGAGTTAGTCCAGAGTAAGTTCTCCATATTCTATTTCACCACAGAGGCACAGAGGCAAACGACTAGAAGCGAATTCTAATCCTTTCTTTCTTCCTTTGTGATCTCTGTGCCTCTGTAGTGAAATTCCAATTCATTCGATTCGTTTGCGCATCTGTTTAAAGAAATAGGTAATCACAATCGAAACCAAGATGAGGTAAAGAATGCCCATGGCGGATCCGCGACCGAAATCGGTAAATTGGATCGTGGTGAGATCGGCCATAATGCTAAAAAGCTGCGTGCTGGTACCCGGGCCGCCGCTGGTGAGTGCATAGGGCAGACCGAAGGCCTTCATCCCTTCAATTATCCGGGACAAAATAGCGATGGTTAGAACCGGCCAAGCTAAGGGCACGGCCACATGCCAAAACACTTCCCAATGACTCTTGGCTTCTAGTAAAGCCGCGTCGTACATGTCGGTGGGAATGGCTGATAGTGTGGCCAACGACATGAGAAAGACGAATGGGGTCCAGATCCAGACATCCAAAATCATGGCGGCGGCCAGTCCGCCGGCGGCGGTCGACAGCCAAGGAATGTGAATTCCAAGCGCAGAAAGCCAGCCACTAATTAAACCACCCTCATCGGTAAACAAAGTGACCCCGAGATAGCCGATGGCCACTTCCATGGTGAACAGCGGCGCGGTCAGAAGCGCCCTAAAAAAGTTTTTCCCGGGCAGTCCAATGGTAATGATCCAGGCCAGCAAAAATCCCGCGCAGACCTCGATTGGCACAGTAATCCCTACAAAAAGAACCGTGATCAGGATCGCATACCAGAAACTCCAGTCCGTCAGCAGCCGCGCATAATTGTCGAACCCGACAAAGCCGGTAATACCCTCTCCGAGCACGTAGTTGGCGAAGCTGTAGACCACCGCCATTACTATCGGGAAGAAAGTCAATGCGATGACCCAGATCACCGCGGGCGCCAGCAGGGCATGCTTGAACACGCTTTCGCTCCTGCTTTGAGCAGAAGGAGCCTGCATCGCTAAAAAATGCGCCTGCATTTTTTAGCGATGCAGGCTATGGCGGCGCACAAACCCGGCTCCCACTGGCTTTGTGCGCCTCTTGGTTGAGAAGACTCCTTCGAATACATTCCGTTTATCTCCGGACCAGCCTTTCGCCTTTCGATGGACGCGCGAGCGGGCATCGAAAGGCCATAGCCTACAAATCGCGTTCGCGGCGGGCGCCGCGCACCGATTTGCAGGCTGCTTAGGCGAACGAAGCTTGGTAAAGCTTCTTTTGTTTATCTCGCCCGTAACGCTCGGTGATCCGTTCCCAGGCCTGAGCGGTGTCATCCAAAGCCGCTTTCGGTTGGGTTTGGCCAGCAAGCACCGCAGAGATACGAACATCAAGTTCGTGCCAATATTCGGCGGCTCCCGGGATACGTAAGTAGGACTCCTGTACCGGCAGCGAGAGATTTTGATAGTAAGCGTCAAGATACCGCTTCGCGTCCTCCGCATCCCAACCCTGTTCCACCCATTCCTCGACCTTACCGGTGCCGACCGGCGGGAAATATTCGAACTTCATCCCTGGCTGCACCCCGGTGAAGCCATGGGTGCAATTGTAGAGCGCATTTGGTTTGTTGGCCATGAATGCCAGGAAATCGTAGGTGGCTTCTTTCTTCTTGGAAAAGCGGGAGATAACGCAGTGCCAGCTGCCGCCATTCACGTTTCCACAATTGTTCAGTTCGAATTTATCCCACTGTCCTTTGACCGGATCGTAAGCCTCAGGTGTTCCCGGTATGATGGCGGCGCCGACTTTCCCCTTTAGGTTCGATTGTTTCGGATCCTGGGCAAATGTTGGTAAATCGCCCCAGGTCGGCTCCATCACCGCCTGGCCAGAGAGGAACAGATTCCAGCCCTGACCCAGTGTCCAGCTGATTGCCTCTTTGGGTCCACAAGGGAGGAACTTGACGTAGTCTTCCAGCGCCCGGAGATGCCCTTCTGAGTTGATCAGAGGCTTCATCGTGTCGGGATTAAACCAGAAGTACTTGTTATTTGGGGAGCAAACGTAGGGAGCAGCCAGGGTCAAGAAGTGGAAAAATCCTTGCTCGTTCACCTTAGCGTGTAGCGAGATTCCCCAACCTTGCTTGCCGTCTCCGTTCCAATCCCAGCCAGTGTAGAAGGTGGCAACATCGTGCATCTCCTTCATCGTCTTGGGCGGATTGGGGAAGTCATAGCCCATCTTGTCCTTAAATTTCTGCTGATTCTCAGGTTTATCGAAGATATCCTTTCGATAGTAGAGAATCTGGCAATCGCCGTCGAACAGGACACCGTAGACTTTGTCCCCCCAGGTATAGAGAGTTCTCATCGCCGGGATCCAATCGTCCGGATTCCAATAGGGATACTTGGGATCCTTTAGGAAGGGATCAAGTGGGACGATATAAGGCTCTTTCGGAACAAAGAAATCGCCGTAGAACCAGGCGCCGGTCATGTAGGTATCGTACCGATGCGTTGTCTGCAGGTCTGAAAAGATCTGCTGGTGCAAGGTATCGATAGGGACTTCCGCGACGTTGACTTTGCCGCCGGTTTCTTCTTCCCATTTCGGCACCCAGTATTTCAGGCCGTCTCCGACGGTCGCTTTTAATACCAGCACATTGATGGTGGTGCCTTTGTAGGGTTTTTTCTTTAGATATTCGATCCGCTCCTTCGTGATCGGCGATTCATTGGGCGCCTCAGGCGCCGAGTCTACCAGATTCTCGGCGGCTGCGTAGGCGTGCGGCAAAATGCGGCTTAGCAAAGCCGCAGAAATGCCAAGCCTGGCCGCCTGATGAATAAACCGGCGGCGAGAGATCCTGCCTGCTAGAAATGCGGCAGTCAGTTCTTTGAAATGCTCTTGGGAGCGATCCTTTGACATAGACTAGTGGCTGTTATTTGCAGTTTGTTTTTTCCCAAGAGATCTCGGCTCGGATGGGCCTTGCACAGATTGATAAACTCCGGGACCGCCGCGGACACCGGAATCACCGGGAACGTTGCGAACGGGCGAAACATTTTATCACGCTGCCAAAACGAAATTCTGGGGATTTTCAAACGGGGGGTTGCGTTACGAAAATAGGGAATCCATGCGGTGACGTCAAGGGATTGCACAATTGTTCAGCGCGAGAACGACAGGGATGTACGGGCACGGGCAGCCCGATCTCGTATAGGACCTGTAGGACTAATGGGACCTATAGGGGAGATTGGGTTATCTGACCTGTTCAATTCAATTGCGTTGAACGTCCGTCCAAAACGTTCCGCCGGTTGCCGGAGCCGCTGGCGCCGCTAAGGGGGGCGCCTCTCACCAATCACTTCTCACGTCTCACGCTCCCAGTCGGGGCGCTTCAGGATTAACGCCGGGGCCGAAATAGCGGAGGAGAACGAGATTTTCTACATGGCTCGTGTTCTCGAACGTGACTCCAGCTCGGGCAGCGGCCTCGGTACAGAACACTTCGTCGTCGGTCAATTCGACAAAGCGAATCATGTTCGGCGAATCCAAAACCAGATTATTC
>DASUWQ010000479.1:0-16324 GCA_036378375.1 Chthoniobacterales bacterium | reverse complement strand
GGAGGTTGGCGTCGGTGTACTCCAGCTTTCTCAATGCTTCTTTCTTCTGAGCCTTATATTTTGTAACCCCGGCGGCCTCTTCGAAGATTGCCCGCCGGTCTTCCGGCCGAGAACTCAAAATCTGGTCGATCCGGCCCTGCTCCATGATCGAGTAGGCGGATCGCCCGATCCCGGTGTCCATGAAGAGCATCTGAATGTCTTTCAGCCGGCAAGGAACCCGATTCAGGAGATAGTCTGAACGGCCGTCCCGATAAACGCGCCGGGTGATATTGACCTCGTTGTACTCGACTCCAAGATCCTTCTCGCACTCGGCGAAGGTGAGCGAGACTTCCGCTACACCGACCGCCTGCTTCGTATCGGTCCCACTGAAGATAACGTCCGCCATTTCTCCACCCCGAAGGGCCTTGGCGGATTGCTCCCCTAAAGCCCAGCGGATCGCGTCCAACACATTCGATTTTCCGCACCCGTTTGGCCCAACGATCGCCGAAACTCCGCGGTGAAGATTCAGGGTCGTCCGATGGGCAAAGGATTTGAATCCAGCTAATTCAATCGACTTTAGATACATGGGTTCTGAACGACCGAACGCTAGACAACTCTAAGCCCCCTGACAAGGCTAAAAATACAATCGTTAGGATTCCAATGGAGGTCGACCACAAGATATTGTGGATGTCGGCATCGCCGTAACGCCCCACCGCCTGGAGGGGAGCCGCTTTGGCTCATGCCTTAAGAACCCGTCGATTTCGTCATATCGTGAACCCGGCCGGAAAATGCGAAAACAGGCGGCTCCCGGAAGCTACCCAGCGCGATGTATCAACCCGCCGTTTCGTTGATTTTATCTTCCGCGGCGCCTGGAGCGTGACCGAGCACTGGGCAATTCGCGGGAGCCGCCTGTTTAACACGCTTTATAGCAGGTCTTGTCACGTAACTAACTTGCGAGTCTGTAGGACACACGCCAAAGCGGCTCCCCTCCAGGCGCATTCGCGGTTCTCCCTACCTAATCCCCGTTCGTCAGCAACCTAGGAGGCGTCGGCGTGGGTTGCGGCGCCTTATCGCGAAGAAACGGATTCTGCTCCGGCAAGGGCGCCTTCCGAATTATTGCCACCGGTGTCGGCGCCGGCGTTGGTGCTTGCACAGAGTAAACCGCCTCCCGCAGACCTGGGATCGGAGAGTACCCTTCGAACCGGGCAACGAGATCCGGATCGCTTTTATTGGGTGTTCCATTTGGCAGCTTGAAATCAAACACGCTGACGCCGAACCGTCTCTCCCCGTTATACGACCGGCCGTCGCTAGCGCCTACCATCACCGGCTTATTAGTCCCTTTTTCTTTACCTAGATAGATCATCACATGAGTTACCGGAACGTCGCGGTCGACTTTGTAGGTGCCCGACCAGAACATAAGATCGCCGGGTCGGAGGTCTTCGAGCTCGAAAGTGTTGGCATTCCGGCTGAGCACCGCATGAAAGTTCCCATTTTTGCGAACCCAGAGATATTGGTCGCTCGACTGTCGGGGAACGTCTTTGAAGCCGGCGTTGCTCAGCACATAATAAATAAATCCGGAGCAATCCATACCACCGCTGGCCGGATCATCCGACCCGTAGGTATAGGCCAAATTGCGTTCGGTTAACGCGAGCGCAGAGCGGATCAAACCCTGCACTCCTGACGGTTGGCGGTCGAAATCCTTCAGCTTACTTGGATCGAGCGACGCAACAGCAGCCGGCTGGTTTTGGGGACTTGGCTTGGGAGTTTCCTCAGGCGTCGGCTCGGGAGTACTATCTTCGGATTTTGCTCGGTGTTTTGGGTGTTTGGGAGGAGTTGCATCCTCCCCTTCGTCTTCCGAGTTTTTCTTCGCCTTAGGTGTATCATCCGATTCCTCCTCCTGCGACTTCGATCTGATCTCCGGCGAAGGAGATGGAGACGGAGATGCATGATGCTGCAGGGTCGATGAATGATGATGAATCCGCTTTTTTGTAGGTGTCGGCGTCGCTTCTTCTTGTAGCTGTTGTCTTACGTTCCGGCCCCATTTATCCAATGAGCGAGAAACTGCATCGAAAGGGCTATCATCTCCCCTTACCTCGAAGGCCGCAAAAGCCAGCAACGAAAAAGCCGGCGCCAAAACCAGGTATCTCATGTGCCCTTAGCAATCTCCTCAAGGAGGTGCCTGTTTAGACGGACGCCGGCCTCAAAGTTATCAATTGGGAAATTTTCATTGGGCGAATGAACCTTTGCATCCGGCAACGCTAAACCGAGCAAGAGTGAGTCCAATCCAAGTACGTCTTTGAAGCTCTGGATGATCGGCAATGTGCCCCCCTCTCTAACAAAAGCGATCGGTCGATCGAAGGTTTCTTTCAAAGCCCGTTGGGCCATCTTCCCGTAATCCGAATCCGGGCTTACCAAATAGGGTCTTCCTTGGTGTTGATAGAGAATTTCAATCTCGACCGATTGTGGGCAAATTTTGGTTAGGAACTTTGTGATCGTCGTCCGTAGCTCGGTCGGATCCTGATCCGGAACTAACCTGAACGAGAGTTTAGCGAATGCTCTGCTAGGAACGATGGTCTTGGGTCCTTCTCCTTGGTAACCGCCGCCGATGCCATTGACCTCAGCCGTAGGCCGGGCCCAAACCCGTTCCAGAGTGTTGAATCCCGCTTCGCCAGCCAGCACCGGTGATCCCGTCATGGCCAACCATTGACGATCGTCGTAAGGAAGCTTCGCCCACAGCTCTTGTTCCCAATCGGCGATGGGCTTTACCCGATCATAAAAGCCTGGCACCGTCACTTTGCCCTCTGGGTCGTGCAATTGGGCGATCATCTCGGTCAAGACCGTGACTGGATTAGCAACCGATCCTCCAAAGATTCCCGAATGGAGATCGGCCGAGGGCCCCCGAAGGCGAACCTCGAGACAGAGAATCCCCCGGGTAGAGTAGCTAAAGGTCGGGATTCCCGGAGCGACCATCCCAGTATCCGAAATAGCAATGATGTCCGCCGCTAACTCTTTTGCGTAGGTTTTCAGGAAATCGTCCAAACTCGGACTACCGGTCTCCTCTTCCCCCTCGATGATAAACGTAACGTTAACCGGCAGTTCGCCTTTTTCTTTTAACGCTTGTTCAACACCTAGGACGTGAGCCAAAATCTGCCCTTTATTATCGGTAGCGCCTCTCGCAAAAATTCTGCCATCGCGCACCGTTGGTTCAAAGGGCGGCGTTTCCCACAGGTCCAGCGGATCAGCCGGTTGGACGTCATAATGACCATAAATCAGCACAGTCTTTTTGCCCGGAGAATAGGGGGTCTTCGCTAAGATCACCGGTTGCCCGGGCGTCGCGATCTTGCTTGCTTCCAGACCCGCCTTGCGCAAGCGATTCGTTAACCAATCCGCGCACGCCTCAACATCAGGTTTGTACTTACTATCTGCAGAGACGGAGGGGAATCGGAGAAACTCCAGAAGATCATCGATCATTCATTACTGATACACCTTCAGAGAACGCCGACAACGCCGGGAACGAGTGGGAAAGGAGACAACGACTGGAGGGGAGCCGCTTTGGTGCGTGGCATAGGATCTTGCGACTTTGCTCGCGGCGCGGATGCAACCGAATAAAGGTGTTGAACAGGCGGCTCCCGGAAGCTACCCCAACGCGTCGCAGCTTGACGGCTAGAAACGGATCGGTAGTTCTTCACGAACAGCGGTGGGTAAAAGCCATACGCTGGGTAGTTCTCGGGAGCCGCCTGTTTAAGACGATTCAAGGCGGCACTCGCGCTGAGACGAATCTCGCGGGTGGGCTTTCGTACGCGCCAAAGCGCCTCCCCTCCAAGCGTCGTCTCCGTGCGTGGCGGTCCCGTTCGTTCCCGGCGTTGACGGCGCTAACTTGAGCTATACCGTCAGGTCATGCTCGACATCCGTCTCCTGCGCGAAAAACCGGACTTTGTTCGCGAACGCCTCTCTACCCGAGGAGGAGACTTATCTTCCCAAGTTGAAGCGATATTAGCTCAGGACACAGAGAGGCGCCGGATTGAGACCGAACTGCAAAAACGCAATGCGGATAGAAACCGGCTGAGCAAAGAGATCGGTCAGCTCAGGGCCAAGAAACTGCCAAGTGCAGACCTCGAAGCTCAGGTGCGTAAAACCGGGGAAGAGATTAGTGCACTAACTGAGCAGGTTACCCAAGCAGATGAGCGCCAAAAACTGCTTTTACTTAACCTTCCGAATTTGCCGCACGCAAGCGTACCAGTCGGGGCGAACGCCGAAGCGAACCCGGTTGTGCGAACGTGGGGCGAGGCACCTGCTTATCCGTTCACGCCTCGGGATCACGTCGATCTCGCTACCACCCTTGGGCTGATCGACTTTGAACGCGCCGCGAAAATCAGTGGCAGCGGCTTTATTTGTTTTACGAACCAGGGCGCACGTTTGCAGCGGGGCCTTATTCAGTTTCTCCTCGACCTTCACGTCGAAAAACACGGCTACATTGAAACCGCTCCTCCGTTTTTGGTGCGACGCGAAGCGATGGTCGGAACTGGGCAGCTTCCTAAGTTCGAACAGGAAATGTGCTACGGACTGGAAGACGGAACGCTTTATCTCATTCCCACGGCAGAAGTTCCAGTGACAAACCTTTACCGGGAAGAGATCCTTCCCGAAGCAGATCTTCCAAAGCGTTTCGTTGCCCATACACCTTGTTTTCGGAGAGAGGCGGGAGCAGCCGGAAAAGACACTCGCGGCCTGATTCGCGTGCACCAGTTTGACAAGGTAGAACTGGTGAAACTCTCGATACCGGAAACCTCGTATCAAGAGCTCGAATCGCTAACGGCGGATGCGGAGAAAGTGCTGCAGTTACTGGGACTACATTATCGGACTATCGAGCTTTGCACCGGCGATCTCGGATTCGCGTCAGCAAAGACCTATGATATCGAGGTCTGGGCTCCCGGCCAGGGGCGCTACCTTGAAGTATCGAGCTGTTCGAATTGCGAAGACTTCCAGGCTCGGCGGATGAACCTTAAGTTTAAGGACAGCGAAGGGAAGAACCGATTATGTCACACGCTGAACGGATCCGGAACGGCGTTGCCCCGTTTGTTCGTGGCCCTAATCGAAACCTACCAGCAGGCCGATGGTAGTATCCAGCTTCCGGAACCACTCTGGGACTATCTTAAGGTGAAGGTGATCAAATAAGCGTTCGTATTTGCCGTCCCTGGGTAACCCCGCTCTCTCCCATAGGTCTCATAGCCTCCATAAGTTAGGTAAAGTTCCATGCGGCTAAACTTCCAGAAGATCCGGAGTCTCACCTCATGGATCTAGGACGCTATTTCCTTTTTGCGGTCGATTTAAAGGCCAAACTACGCTAAGACCGGCTAGCTTTCCCATCGAACGATCTGACCGAAAGAGTTATGAAATTAACGTGGCTTGCCTTGGCTGCAGTCCTACTAGCCGCTTCCCCAGTTCTCGCGAGCGACGTTCTAACATTTCATAATAACAATGCCCGGACTGGACTTAACGATCACGAAACCATCTTAACCCCCCCTAATGTCAGCCAAGACAGTTTTGGTTTGCTCTTTAATTTGTCCGTCGACGGAAAAGTCGATGCTCAGCCTCTTTATGTCTCAAGTGTCCCCATCCGCGGAGTAGGACGCAAAAATGTCGTGATCGTCGCTACCGAACACGATTCGGTTTATGCCTTCGATGCTGACGCCGGCACTCTTTATTGGCATGTCAGCGTGCTGGCCGGCAACGAAGTTCCCTCAGACAACCGGGGCTGCGAGCAAATAACTCCCGAGATTGGCATCAGCGCCACGCCCGTGATCATTCGCCCATCCGACAGTCCGGGGACGATTTATCTCGTAGCGATGAGCAAAAGCGCCGCAACAAAGAAAACCGTCGTTTATCACCAACGCTTGCATGCATTGTCTCTGGCCGACGGCTCGGAAATCGCCGGTAGTCCGGTAGAAATCGAGGCATCTTTTCCTGGAAAAGGGCCGGGCAACGATGGAGGCGGACACGTGATTTTCAAACCGGCCAATTACAAAGAGACAGCCGCGCTTCTGCTCAATGCAAATATCGTCTACACAGCCTGGACCTCCCATTGCGACATGGCCCCGTACACGGGCTGGATAATCGGCTATCATGTTCATTCTTTGACACGAGTAAACGTGCTCAATGTCGATCCGAACGGTCGTCCGACCAGCTCGTTTCTTCCCGATGGTTCCGGCAGCTCATTCTCGGGTAGTGGCGCTGGATTGTCCGTAGACAATAGCGGGTTCCTGTATGGCCTTACCGAGAACGGTCCCTTCGGCGAACTGTCAGCCGACGGCTTCCCTAAGAATGGTGACTACGGAGATGCTTTTCTCAGGATCTCTCCTCAATCGCTGAAGGTGGTAGATTATTTCGCGCCTTATAACCAACCCGAGGAAGCCGAAAATGACATCTATCTCGGCTCCGGCGGCACGTTAGTTCTACCTGAGATGACGACCGCTTCGGGCGAGATTGTTCATCTGGTTGTCGGCGCCGGAAAAGGCGGCAACATCTATGTGGTTAACCGCAATCGCATGGGAAAGATCAACCAAAAGACTCCCGACAACAGTAACGTTTACCAAGAGATCCAGAATGCTTTAGGCGGCGCGATCTTTGGCAGCCCAGCTTATTTTGACGGTCGTCTGTTCTACGGACCGGTTAACTCTACTCTCAAACAATTTACCTTTCACGACGGACTGTTAAGCACAAATGCAACCTCCGCGACCACCAACAGTTTTGATTACCGCGGGACTACTCCCAGCATATCTTCCTCCGGTAGCGGGTCTGGAATCGTTTGGGCGTACGAGAATGCTCACTCCGGTGATGCGATACTCCACGCTTACAACGCCTTGGATTTAACTCAAGAATTGTACAACACCAAGCAGGCGCCTAACGGCCGGGACGCGTTTGGAGCTGCTAACAAGTTTATCGTTCCGACGATTTGCAACGGAAAGGTATTTGTGGGGACTACAAATTCGATTGGCGTCTTTGGCTTGTTAGCGGCCAAAGCAGCTCAGAATGTTACCGAGTCGGTAAAGATCGACCGGGAGGAGGACCCTGCCGATAGAGAAGACGACACTATCACCGTTAAAATTTCACTGACTAACACCGGGACCCAGACAATAACTGGCCCGATCTCGCTCGTATTCGATGATCTGAATCGAGAGTCCTACGTTTCGGACCCGGATGGCTCGACTACCACAGCAGCGCCGACTGGAAGTTTTTATGTGGACTTCACCCCCACAAGCGGCGAGCTCCTGAAGGATCAGACCGAAACCCGATTCGTCAGGTTCCGCTCAGCGACCGAAACCGTCCAGTACCGCCCCCGCGTTCTGGCTGGAGCGGGAATTCGCTAAAAAACAGATTGATTTCACGCCAGAGACACCTAGGCCACAGAGATCGGACCTAACCTTAAAAAGCTTCTCTTCGTGATCTCTGTGTCTCTTTGGTAAAAATCGTCTAATAAGAGACCACGCGCGGCAACTTCTTTGCTTCGCCGATCCAATTAGTGATGCTGGTTAGATTGGGAACTATGTGAACTTGCCGTTTCGCGTCGTTCGACTCCTTGAGTTTCTCGTGCAGGTGATCCGGTTTACGCTGCGCCAATTCCTTAACCGAATCGACTCCGGATGATTGTAGCAGTTCGGCGTATTGCCGCCCCACTCCTCTGATCCGCAACAGGTCAGCCTGATTTACCCACTTTAGTAAATGATGCTCGTGAAAACCGGTCTTGGTTGCCAGTTCCTTCCTGCCTTTCGGAGTCGCTCCGGCCTTCAATAAATGCTCGACGGTGGTAACCCCGACTTCAGCGAACTTCTTAGTATGCGATGGGCCAATGCCCTCGATTTTGGTGATGTGACTCATGTTCTAGGGACCGGAAACAATTTTGCCATATTTCGTCGCCCAAATTCCAGCCCAAATTTTTAGAACGTTGGGACACTAGAACGCCGAGATCGCCGGGAACGCCGCGAACTGAAAATCGTGAACAGGCCTAAGCACGTATCAAAGCGGCTCCCAGGCATTCTCTCCTTTCCCGGCATTGTCGGCGTTGAATTTCGAGCTAGCTTAAGCACGATTCATGAAGATTAAGCGCGCCCTCCTATCAGTTTCGGACAAAACAGGGATCGCAGAGTTCGCCCGTCGCCTGCAACAAATGGGAGTTGAAATCATCTCCACCGGCGGCACAGCAGCCCTACTCAAAAGCGAATCGATTCCCGTGCTGGAAATCGAAAAGTTCACAGGGTTCCCGGAGATCCTCGGCGGTCGAGTCAAGACATTACACCCTAAGGTTCACGGAGGTCTGCTTTATGTTCGAACCGATCCGGTCCATCAAGAGCAACTCGCTAAGAACAACATCCAGCCGATCGACCTGGTTGCGGTGAATCTTTATCCTTTTGAGCAAACGATCAGAAAACCGGATATTAAGCTTGCGGATGCTATCGAGCAGATCGATATCGGCGGCCCCTCCATGTTACGCAGCGCGGCGAAGAACTATCGTTTCGTAACCACCATTAGTGATCCGCAGGATTATGAAACTGTTCTACAAGAACTGGAGGCACACGGAGGTGAAACCACTCTGGCATTGAGAGAACAGCTCGCGATCAAGGTCTTCTTACTCACGGCTCGTTACGATAGTTCCATCGCGACGTATCTTAATCATGAACAGGCGACGTCCGGTTCTTACGCGGTCTCGCTCCCATTGGAGATGCGTCTGCGTTATGGGGAAAACCCTCATCAGAGCGCCTCGCTTTATGGTCGATTCAGCGATTTCTTTCAAAAGCTCCACGGGAAAGAGCTTTCCTTTAACAACATCCTAGACATCAACGCCGCGGCCAATCTCATCCGCGAGTTTTCTGAGCCCACGGTCGCTATCCTGAAGCACACGAACCCTTGTGGCGTCGGGAGCGACCCAGATTTACGCGAGGCATGGGACAAAGCTTTTGCGACCGACAAACAAGCCCCTTTTGGCGGGATCATCATCTGCAACCGGCCGATGACAGAACCGTTAGCCAAAGCGATAGCTGAGATCTTTAGCGAAGTCATCATTGCTCCAGAGTTCGAGCCGGAGGCCAGAGCGCTCTTACAGAAAAAGAAGAACCTGCGACTGATGAAATCGCTGGAATGGTTTAACTCAACTCGTCAAGAACCGGATGTGCGTTCGGTCATTGGCGGGGTTTTGGTGCAAGAAAAAGATTTTGCTGCTTTGCCGCAGCCCGAAGACCATGTGGTCACCAAACGGCCTCCCACGGCTGATGAAATGGCGGCGATGCTCTTCGGCTGGAAAGTGGTAAAACATATTAAATCGAACGCTATCGTCTATGCCCGCAAAGATCGGACGCTCGGGATTGGGGCAGGGCAGATGGCCCGAGTTGATTCGTCTCGCATCGCGATTTGGAAAGCAAACGAAGCCGGCCTCAGCTTGCAAGGGAGCGCCATTGCCAGCGACGCTTTCTTTCCGTTTCCTGACAGCCTAATCGCCGCTGCAGATGCCGGCGCTACCGCCGCAATCCAACCCGGAGGCTCCGTTCGTGACGAGTCAGTGATCGAAGCAGCCAATGAGCGAAACCTGGCCATGGTTTTCACCGGCATTCGGAATTTCCGACATTGAAACGCCAGACTTCGCCTCGTCGTCTTAAACTCCGGGAGGCTACGTCTGGCAAGCCGTGATCGCCGTGAATGCGGGAGACGCCAACAACGTCAAACGCCCTGACCACGCGGTTCTCAACTTCTCACTTCTCACCAATCACCTCTCACTTCTCACGCTTCAGTCAGTATGCCAAAACTTGGTGTTAATATTGATCACGTCGCCACCCTGAGACAGGCTCGTTACTTGGGTCTGCTTGACTCGCCCAATTGCGAGCCGAACACACTGGAGGCCGCTTCTGCCTGTGAACGCGCCGGGGCCGAAGGAATCACAATCCACTTGCGGGCGGATCGCCGGCATATCCAAGATCAGGATGTGTTCCGCCTGAGAAACAGCATTATCACTAAG
The DNA here is from genome assembly GCA_036378375.1 of Chthoniobacterales bacterium. Lineage (GTDB taxonomy): Bacteria > Verrucomicrobiota > Verrucomicrobiia > Chthoniobacterales > JAFAMB01 > JAFAVN01. The sequence continues at coordinate 6,345 of DASUWQ010000479.1, read as the reverse complement.
CTCAATCTGGAACTGGGTAACACCTCAGAGATCCTTGAAACCGCGCTTCAAGTCATACCAGATGAGGTTTGCTTAGTGCCGGAAAATCGCCAGGAAGTTACGACGGAAGGCGGTCTCGACGTAGTTAAGAACGCAAAAATGTTACGCAAAACTGTCGAGCGTTTGCAGGCCGCCGGGATTCGCGTCAGCATGTTTATAGAGCCGATGGGCGAACAGATCGCAGCAGCAGCCGACCTTGGGGCTGAAGCCGTCGAACTCCACACCGGCGCTTATGCGAATGCCGTTTCCGACTTTCGCGAAGACGAACTCGAGCGTCTGCGAGCAGCCCAAAAATTGGCGGCAGAGAAAGGGCTGATCGTGAATGCCGGTCACGGAATAAACTACGACAATGTGCGCCCATTGCTCGGTATTAAGGGTTGGAACGAGTTCAACATCGGTCACTCCATTATTTCACGTGCCCTTTTCGTCGGGCTGGAAAACGCCGTCAGAGAGATGGTTCGCCTCGTCAAAGACGAGGCAGATAGCCAATAGCCGAGTCTGAAGGTGCCGATTCCTCATTGGCTATCGGCTATTGGTCATGCCTGGATATCTCACACTCTCTGGCCCTGATGCGAACAAAGTGCTGCCGTTATGAGCCCAGTATTGACAATCTTTAAGTGAGAGAGTGTGAGATATTCAGGCATGGTGTTCGGCATCGGCATCGATGTAGTAGAAAACGAGCGAATCTCCGATTCGATCCGGCGTCACGGCCAGCGTTTTGTGGATCGCGTGTTTCACGTTAGCGAAATCGACTACTGTCGTTCGATGAAGAATCCTGCACCGCATTTTGCGGTGAGATTTGCTGCTAAGGAGGCCGTGTCAAAAGCTTTCGGGACCGGCTTTTCCGAGCAGGTCAGCTGGCGTGATATCGAGATCAGCCGTAAACCGAGCGGGGAACCGTTTGTGATTCTGCATGGAGGAGCCGCCGCTTTGGCCAATCGCCTTAGGATCAGCTCCATCCTTGTGAGTCTCAGTCACACGGAACACTATGCAGTCGCGAACGCGCTACTCATGACTGAAGAATGAACGGTAAGCGGTAAATCAATAATCAGTTGTGATCAGCTGTTTCCGAGCGACGATGCATTCCAATCCTTACTGACGAGTCCCATTGTTCGCGTTAACGCGACCGCTTACTGCTTACTGCTCACCGCCCGATGGATGCCGACTACAAAGTTAAGATCGAAGTCTTCGAAGGACCGCTAGACCTTCTCCTTTACCTCATTAAGAGGGAGGAGGTCGATATTTACTCGGTATCGATCGAGCGCATCACAAATCAATATCTGGAATACCTCAATACGTTCCGGATGCTAGACCTCGATATCGCCGGTGAATTCGTGGTAATGGCCGCTAACCTCATCTACATCAAGAGCCGGAGCCTATTGCCGGCCGATCAACAAGCGGCGGACGAAGAAGCCGACGAAGAAGATCCCAGATGGGACCTTATCCGGCAATTGATCGAATATAAGAAATTCAAAGATGTCGCGCTCCATTTGCACCGGCGGGAAGTTCTCCAAGAAGGGATTATTCCGCGCGTGGCGGGAAAGCCCGCCTTGGAAGATGCCGAAACCCTCCTGAAAGACGAAGTCGGGATTTTTGACCTGATCACCGCGTTTCAGAAGGTGCTCAAGAAGTTGGAAAACCGTCGTGAAGACCTGCGCGAGATCTTCGAAGAGAATTTTAGCGTCTCCGAAAAAATCGATTTCATCCTGCAAACGATCAGTTCCGGCGCCAAACTCGCGTTTTCCAGTCTTTTCGCCACGGCCGCCAGCCGCACAGAGATAGTGGTGACTTTCCTCGCCCTGCTCGAATTAATCCGGCTGAAGCAACTGCGGGTAACACAGCAAACGGTCTTCGCGGACATCGAGATAGAACGGGTTGGGCTGTAGGTTCAACGTTCTAGGTTCTAGGTTTTAAGTTTCAGGTCGGATGCCGCGCCGCGGCCATAGATCGGAGCTCAAAGATTCAACCTAGGTCACACGCGCCTAGATCCTCGCCCTGCAAGTGGCGTCGGAGGCTTTTCGGTTTTAAGTTGTGCGTCCAGCCGACCAACCTCTAACTTCAAACTTAAAACCTAGAACCTAAAACGTAGAACCCGATCGGGATCATGCTTACTCTGAAAGCCGTTGTCGAAGCGTTGTTGTTTAGCTCCCAAAGACCCCTTACCGCAAAAGACATTTTGCCGGTGGTCCGTCTGGGATTGGAGTACGCTACAGAGGACGAACAAGAGGTCTTCAAGGGGATGACAGAGGCAGCGATCCAAAACGTTCTGATCGAGCTGAGCACCGAATATCAGCAGCTTGAACGGGCCTTTCAGCTTGTTGAGCAGGTCAACGGGTGGCAACTAACGACCAAAGCAGAACATCAAACCTGGGTCCGGCAATTGTTTCCGGATCTGCGGCCCACCCGGCTCAGTCCACCCGCCCTCGAAACCCTGGCAATCGTGGCCTATCGCCAACCAGTGACTAAAGCAGATATCGAGGCAATCCGGGGGGTCGCAGTCGACGGGGTGATACAACGGCTTCTCGACGTCGGCATGCTCAAGATTGCCGGGCGAGCCGAAATTCCCGGCCGCCCCCTATTATACGAAACGACCCAACACTTTATGGAACATTTCGGAATAAAGACTCTGGACGAGCTTCCGAATGCATCTGAACTCCGTTTCGTGCCGTTGCCAAACGGAAATCCGTCTCCCCTCCACTCCGGCGAGAGCGGCACGCACCCAACCAATGAATCTGAGGACGGAGGGCTTTTTAAGGAATCAGCTCGGGAACAGCCGGAATCAGTTCAAGAACAACCCGTGGAGCCGCTGCCGGAAAAGGTGGCCTTAGAAAATTCGGCGCCGGAGCATGAAACGGAGCCAGCGACTGAGTCTGATAGCCCTATCGACGAAGGGGTTAACCAGGAGTAAAGATGGAAGCTAAACTTTCGCTCGACCAAATTCGTATCCAGATCGACCGCATCGACACGGAGCTTTTGCGGCTGCTCAACGAACGCGCAGATCTGGTCCATGAGATTGGCACGATTAAGAAGAATGCGGGTCTACCAATCTATGCGCCAGAACGAGAAGAGTCTCTCCTCCAGGGATTAATCCAGAAAAACGAGGGTCGCCTCCCCGCAGAGGCCATTAGAGCCATTTACCGTGAAATCATGTCTGCGTCCTTGGCTCTGGAGAAAGACCTGACGATCGCTTTTCTCGGTCCGGAAGCCACCTGGACTCATCAAGCGGCGCGCTCAAAATTCGGTCTCTCGGTCAAGTACAGACCCGAATCCAGCATCAGCGACGTTTTCGCCCGAGTCACCCGTGGGACCGCCGACTACGGAGTCGTGCCGATCGAAAACTCGTTGGAAGGCGCGGTGAACCATACCCTCGACGTATTCATGGATTCGGAGCTCAAAATTTGTGCGCAGATTCTTCTCCGGATTCGGAATGATCTGCTATCCAAGTGGCCTCGGGACCAGATCAAGAAAATCTATTCACATCCGCAGGTCTTCGGCCAATGCCGGCAATGGCTGCAGGAAAACGCACGAGATCTGGAACTAATCGAAGTCTCCAGCACAACCCGAGCGGCCCAAATCGCAGCTACCGAACCCGCCACGGCTGCCCTGGCTAGTTCCATGGCGGCGGAGGTTTATGGCCTGCAAGTACTGGAAACGTCGGTTCAAGACAGCCCAAACAACACCACTCGATTCCTGGTTATTTCCCCTACTGGGTGCCCCGTAACCGGCAATGACAAGACCTCACTCATGTTCTCGATTCAAGACCGAGTGGGAGCTCTCTACTCGGCCCTGGAGCCATTCAGCCGCTTGAAACTGAGCATGAGCAAGATCGAAAGTCGGCCCTCAAAACGAAAGAACTGGGAGTATTTCTTCTTCGTCGACTTCGAAGGCCACATAGAAGACCCCGTCGTCGCCGAAGCGATTAAAGAACTGGGCGAACACTGCACGTTCGTCAAAGTTCTCGGCAGCTATCCGAGGACGGAGTTGTAGGTTCACCGTTCACCGTTTGGCGGTACGGTGATCTGTGACCCATAAGTCCCATAGGTCGCATAGGTCCCATCCGTGGATGCTCGCGCGCTCTCAAAATTTCCGGACATCCTCAACTCCGTGCCACCCAGCTGCGAACTGTGAACCGCGAACGGTGAACGGCGAACGGCGAACCGTTCACTTCCCCACGTAGATCGCTTCGCCTGGCCAGTCAGGCCGGATGTAGCCCTTGGACATATTCACGATCGGGATGTAGTTCCGCATCACCCGAACCGGCGACAATAGACGGATCGTCGAAATAGACTCGATCGAGTCGCTTCCGTGATTCTTTAACAATCCTGGAATTAGCTCTTCGTGGGTTCTCTGCACAATGTCCAAGTCGCTGTTTCCATCGACAAACAACAACAGAGCGACTTTCCCGTCGATCTCCGCGATGTGGCTTTCGAATATGGTTTCGGTGAACACCGATTGTAGATCGGATTCCTGCCGAATATCCTGAATCAACTGATTATAGGTGATCCCTACCCTGAATTTGATAATGTAGAGGTGTCGCGCGTTGTACTGCTTAGCTCCGTCACCCGAAAGATCGACATTCGTGTAATAAGAGAGAATCCCTTCCTGTTCGAGACGGTCTCGTTTGCGGCTGACGGTCCGGACATTTACCCCGGTCACTTCACCCACTCCGTTGTCTGACTCTCTCGGGTCTCTTATTAACTGACGAACTATTGCCTTTTCTTGCTCATCCAGAATTCTCATGCGAAGGTTGGCGGACGGGTTAAGTGCGCGCACCGGCGTGGTCTCTCCCTCTCCACACTCGCTGCGCCGTCCATGTCGCTCTCGTAAGAAATAATCCAGTTTTCCTGCGTCCGCGACTAGAAATTGCCGCATTAGCGCTCAGTTTGGTCTTGAAACAAGCAATTTAACCCTTAGGTTCAGCGGTTTTGCGTAAAATGAAGGATGGGATAACACAAGCGGTGCAGAATGCTCCAACCTCGCTCTATGACCCGAGCGAAGAGCATGATTCCTGTGGTGTCGGTTTTGTCGCTTCGGTTAAAGGGGAGCGTTCGAATCGAGTGCTTCATCTTGGGCTGACAGCGGTCTGCCACATGGTGCATAGAGGGGCCGTCGACGCGGATGCTAAGACCGGCGACGGATCCGGAATTCTAACTCAGATTCCTTACAAGATTTTTCGACGTGAGGTCGGCCGCCTGGGACACACGCTCTATAACGATTCCGATTTGGCGATTGGCTCGGTGTTTTTGCCCCACGACAATGCTTACGCTCAGGCCAGGGCTAAGTCGGTAATAGAAGACGTTCTTACCTCGCGCCAGCTCTTCCAATTCGGTTGGCGGGAAGTGCCCCTGCACATCAGCGTACTTGGCGAAAAAGCGCAGCTGACGATGCCCCGCATCGAGCAGGTTTTGGTCGGCCGGCCGGCAGACATGGACGACGACGAATATGAGAGACAGCTTTTTCTGGCGCGAAACGAGATCGAGAAACGGGCTCAGTTAGACAACATCCGTCATTTCTACATCAATTCTTTCTCCCATCGCGTCCTGGTCTATAAAGGTCTGCTGACCGCGGTTTCATTGGAGAAATTCTACCGTGACCTCAGCGACCCTGAATATGAAACCGCCATCTGCCTGTTTCACGAACGGTACAGCACTAATACCTTTCCGACCTGGTCGTTGAGCCAGCCCTTCCGATTTCTCGCCCATAATGGTGAGATCAATACAATCCGGGGGAACCGCAACTGGATGCGCGCCCGCGAATCCGAGCTGATGGCCGATTTCTGGCAACAGGATATCGATCTGTTAAAACCGATTATCCAACCCGGCGGCTCGGATTCTGCCAGTCTGGATAACGCCCTCGAAGTATTGACCATGTCGGGCCGGGATCTCCTCCATGCGATGACGATGCTCGTTCCGCCCGCTTGGCGAGCAGATGAGCTGATGTCGCCCGAGGTCAAAGCGTTTTACGAATATCAAGCCTGCTTTAACGAACCCTGGGACGGCCCAGCCGGTCTCGTCTTCAGTGACGGCTTGGTGGCGGCAGCTTGCCTGGACCGCAACGGACTTCGGCCGGCTCGTTATAAGCTAACCGAGGACGGCATCTTCGTTCTCGCTTCTGAGGTTGGCTGTGTAGAGCTCGACGAAGCCGAGGTCATCGAAAAGGCAGATTGGCTCCAGGAACCATGGTCGCGGTCGATACTCAGGCCGGGGTGCTGCTGCGCGACACCGAAATCAAAGAACGGTTGGCGAAACGCAAGCCTTACATCGACTGGGTCAAGACCAACCTCCTCCGCTTGCAGGAGGTCGCGGG
>DASUWQ010000478.1:0-2966 GCA_036378375.1 Chthoniobacterales bacterium | reverse complement strand
CAGATCGTATTCCTCATCGACTTGCTCCGAAGCTTCCACCCACTTCAACGGATAGAATCGAGCCTTACCATCGGGGAAATTGAAGCGTTCGGTATACAGCAGCGGTTCATCAGAACCATCCGGGTGCACCGGCCATTGCAGCGATTTATATCCTTCCAGCCTTTCGTAGGTCACGCCCGCGACAAGCGGGGTCAGCGAAGCAATTTCATCCATGTTTTCTGATGGATGTTGGTACTTCCAGCTCGCGCCTAGACGATTCGCTACCTCCTGAATAATTTGCCAATCCGGTTTGGTTCCGACCATAGGCTCCAACACTTGATAGAGCCGTTGAATTCGCCGCTCGGTGCTGGTGAAGGTCCCTTCCTTTTCCAGGCTCGGTGAAGCCGGTAAAACAACATCGGCAAAGCGGCAGGTATCGGTGAAGAAGATGTCCTGCATCACAAAAAACTCTAATTTCTCGAAAGCGCTGCCGACCAGATTTGAGTTGGAATCGACCAAACTCATTTCTTCGCCATATAGATACATGGCTCGAAGTTTGCCTTCGAGAATTGCGTCCACCATTTCATGATTATCAAGACCGCGTTCCGGTGGCAGCGGCGTATTCCAAACCTTCTCAAAACGGGCACGAATCTCTGGATCGGTAACGGCTTGGTAACCCGGGTATCGGTCCGGCATCGCTCCCATGTCCGAGGCACCTTGGACGTTGTTGTGTCCGCGTAATGGATAAGCGCCGGTGCCGGGACGCATATAGTTTCCGGTTACCAACAGCAAATTCGAAATAGCGGTGGAGGTGTCAGACCCGTTCCCGTGCTGGGTCACACCCATGGCCCAGCAAATGGCGACTCCGTCCGCAGCAACCACCATCTGGGCTACTTGCTCGAGTGTTGCTTTCGGGATTTCGCAAACCTTTTCCGCAAACTCAAGAGTGAAAGGCTCCAGACTCTGGCGAAAGTCATCGAAATTGTGCACCCACTGTTCGATGAATGCCTGCTTGGCCAAGCCGCGATCGATAATGTAGCGGCTAATCGCGGATAACCACACCAGATCGGTACCGGGGCGCGGCTGCAGATGAATATCAGCTCGCCGGGCCATTTCGTTCTTACGCAGATCCGCGACCACTAATTTCTGCCCCCTAAGTTTATGCGCTTGCTTGATCCGCGTGGCCAGAACCGGATGACTCTCGGCGGTGTTAGCTCCCACGATGATGACCAAACCCGCTTTCGCGATGTCTTTAATCGAACCACTATCCCCTCCGTACCCTACAGTACGAAAAAGCCCCATCGTAGCCGGCGATTGGCAGTATCGGGAACAATTATCTACATTGTTCGTGCCCATCACTGCCCGGGCGAGTTTCTGCATCAGATAGGCTTCTTCGTTGGTACATTTAGAAGAGGCAATGAATCCGATGGAGTCAGGTCCATGAGTTTTTTTCAGCTCCGTCAGCTTGGTTCCGATCAAATCCAGGGCCTCTTCCCAGGTCGCTTCGCGGAACTGATCTCCGTCCCGGATCAGCGGTGATGTTAGCCGCTCTTTATCGTTCACAAAGTCCCAGCCGAACTTACCCTTTACGCAGGTCGAGATACCGTTAGTAGGACCATCCAGCGGCTCGACCTTTAGGATGTCGCGGTCTTTGGTCCAAACATCGAAGCTGCAACCGACTCCACAATACGTGCAAACCGTCTTAGTCCGGCGGATTCGCGACTCGCGCATATCGGCTTCGACCTCTGAGACCTTAAGAATCGAGCCATACCCTATCTCCGGCTCGATGCCCTTCACCAAGTCGATCATTCCGTTAAGCGCCTTCTGCGGAATCGCCGTCATGTAACCAACTTCACCCAGCATTGATTTTTCCATCAGCGCATTACATGGACAGACGGTAACGCAGTGCCCGCAAGAGACACAGCTGGACTCGCCAATCGTTTTGCCGCCATCCCAGAGGACGCGCGGGTGCGCATCCTCCCAGCGGATCGATAACGTCTCGTTGACCTGGAAATTCTGGCAAGCTTCTACGCAGCGCCCGCAGAGGATGCACTGATCTGGATCATACCGGTAGAACGGGTTGGTGTAATCGACCGGGTACGGTTTGGGACGGTAAGGTATTTTTTGATGTTCGACTTGCAACAGTTTCGTCGTGTTATGAACCGTGCAATTGCCGTTATTATTGTCGCAGACAGTACAGTAGAGCTGGTGATTTCCTAAAATCCGATCGAATGCTTCGTTCTGCGCTGCCCTGGCTCTGGCCGATTCAGTAAGAACTTCCATTCCGGCTGAGACCTTCGTTCCGCACGCTCTGGCCAGCGTCCCTTCGATTTCGACTAAGCAAGTATCGCAAGTCTGAATGGGTCCAAGTTGAGGTTGATAACAAACTTGAGGAAGCGTTTTGGTTACCCGGTTAATGACATCAACTAATCGCTCGCCCTCTGACGCTTCACAGGATGAACCATTAATCTGAATTTTCATGGCGGCTTCTCCAATTAATCTCGGGCATAGGCAGTTCGCAACAAAACCGGGTTCTGTGGCATTTTTCTACGAACTTTTGACACTTTTCGCCCGAGCTGCACCCGGCGATACCCCGGTCAGACGCCGGTAGAATCGAACAAAATAAGAAACATTCCGAAAGGTAGGGCGAGAAACCGGTTCGTCACCAGATGAAAATGGTCTGTGGTCTCGACCCTCGCTGGAACGTGGCACAGCCGATGCAAGGAAATGAGGATGCTCGTAATCTCCGTCCTTAACATCTCGTCCCGAAATTCTTCGCTGGTACAAAACTCGCCAGCCAGATCTTCGAATTTCGTTTTGAGCAGTTCGTAGGGGTTACCGGTGACTTCTATCTGACTCTTGGTGGTCGCACTCCATTGGGTCAGCTCGTGCAATAGGCGATGCGGCCGGTCGGTTTGGTTGAAAAGCAGTGTCGGCTCCAAAGAGAGGATATATCCGTGCAAAGCTTCTTTTGATTCCCAGGTATG
>DASUWQ010000477.1:0-4455 GCA_036378375.1 Chthoniobacterales bacterium | reverse complement strand
AGTGGCGGCAGAGGCGCGTCTTTAGGCTGTTCATTTGGTATTCCACTATGGTGCCCAACATCGGGTGCCACTTTCAGGGCACATTTTATTGACCGCCTGACCCAGGGTTAAAACCCTGGGCTGTTCTGTATAGCCGCTTCGCGGCAGAGCCCGAGAGTGCGCGAAACGATTAAATAATACCTTATAATGTCCCTCGGAATTGGATCCCTCTCGTATTCGCCGATCTTTGACCGTTGACGAACTCTTCAATCAATTCTAAAGCCTACTGTGCAAGTAGACATATCTGCGGATCGGTCGCCTGCTGCCCAAACGCTTGTCCGGCACTCCTTCATTCGCCGGCTCACCGCTTTCTTCGTTCGCCTGTTTGAGCGGTACACACCGGACCCCTATGTGTTAGCGGTAGGGCTGAGCATCCTGACGGCCCTTTTAGCAGCTCTGTTCGCCCCAAAGGGATCGGTGACGACGATCTTTACCGGATGGTATAACGGTCTGTTCAGCATATTGGCGTTTGCGTTCCAGGTTTTGCTGATCTTGGTTACCGGCTTTGCGCTGTCTACCTCTGCGCCCGTTCGCGCGGTGCTCAGACGACTGGCCTCGCTTGGGACCACACCAAACAGAGCCATTGTACTTACGATTGTTACGGTCTATTTCGCCTCTTTTCTAAACTGGGGTTTTGGGTTGGTCGTAGCCGGTTTGCTAGCAAGGGAGATTGCCCAACGAATTCGTATCGACTTCGGTTGGCTAGTCGGCGGCGCCTACTCCGGGTGGATGATATTCTCGAGCGGTTTCTCCAGTTCGATCGCCTTGTCGCTAGCGACACCCGGCTCAAACCTAAACATTGTCGAGAAAGTCACCGGAAAGGTGTTGCCGCTGAGCGCGACGCTCCTTACTCCGCTGAATCTGCTTCCCGCGGTCCTGTTGTTAATTGCGTTGCCGGTTCTTTTCTGTGCAATTAAACCCCCTGATTCCGATGTCCAGATCGCTGTCCTGAATCCCACCGACGACCCGGAAAAGGATCAGGAGCCTGAGGGCCCGGTGACACTAGCCAGGCGCCTTGAACAAAGCTGCGTGCTTAACCTGGTGATGGTGATTGCCGGGGTTATCGCGGTGGGCTGTATTTGGCGACAGTCCGGTTTTTCCTTGGATCTCAACTCGGTGATCTTTCTTTTTCTGATTGCCGGCCTCCTCTTACATTGGCGGCCCATCGCGTATATCCAGGCGGTTAACCGCGCTGCGCGAGTTACCGGCCCTTTGATTCTCCAATATCCTCTTTATGGAGGAATCATGGGAATCTTGATCAGCACCGGTCTGGCGGATGTCGTTGCCAAAGCATTTATCCAGTTTGCCAACGCACACACGCTACCGTTCTGCAATTATGTGGCCTCACTCTTTATTAGTTTGTTTGTACCAAGTGCTGGTGGTCACTGGGCCGTACAAGGTCCTTTTGCCGTACCTGCGGCCGTGGGACTGCAGGCCTCACAGGCTGCTACTGCCATGGCCGTAGCGTATGGTGAACAGGTAGCCGATATGATTCAACCATTCTGGGCGCTGCCGGTAGTGGCGGTGGCTGGAATCAGCATCAGGCGAGTAATGGGATTTACCGTCATGAGTTTTTTACTGGGAACCGTCCTGTTTGGTGCGGCATTGTTGATTCTTGTCTAAGGTCAGAGAGTTATAAGTTCTAGGTTATAGGTTCGAGGTTTTAAGTTGACCCGAAGTGCTAGTAGTTGATCAAGCCCCCACCAACATCCCAAATTTTGATATGGCAGAAGCGAAGCGGATTAAAAGTGACGAGCAAGCATTGGAAGCGGCTCGCCTATTTGCAAAACAGATTCGAGGTGAATCGGCGGCACGCGACAGGGAGCGACGCCTACCGGTTGACGAAATCGAATCTTTTTCGCAGACGGGTCTCTGGGGAATTACGGTGCCCAAGGAGTATGGCGGACCCGGAGTCTCAACCACTACATTTACAGAAGTGGTCGCGATTGTTTCTGAGGCCGATGCCTCCATCGGCCAAATTCCGCAGAACCATTACGCTAACGTCGAAGAGATACGTTTGATTGGAACGGAAGCTCAAAAGAAGTTTTTCTTTGACCGAATCTTGAAAGGAGAACGCCTGGGTAACGCGGCCGTCGAGCGCTCGGGCAAAAACGTGATCGCAAACCAGACGCGGTTGGTGCCTGATGGGGATGGTTATCGTCTGAGCGGCGAGAAGTTCTATTGCACAGGTGCGCTCTTTGCTCATTGGGTACCAGTACGGGTGACGAATGCGGAGGGTAAGCGCGTGCTGGCGATTGTTAACCGGCATAGTGAAGGATTAACGGTTATCGACGATTGGTCCGCATTTGGGCAAAGGACCACTGCCAGCGGAACCGTTGTTTTGAAAGAGGTTCGGGTGAGCCCAGACCAGATCCTACCGTCATACGAGGCCTATCAACGGCCAACCACCCGGGGTCCGTTTTCGCAGATTATCCACGTGGCCATTGATGTCGGTATTGCCAGAGCAGCCATTGCTGATACGGTCGAATTCGTAAAGAATCGGTCCCGGCCCTGGATCGACGCCAATGTTGAACGAGCCAGCGACGATCCACTTACCATCCAGGAGTTAGGGAAATTACAGTATCAACTCCATGCCGCGGAAGCCCTCATGGAGAGATCCGCGCTAAAAATCGATCGCGCTGCCGCCGTGTTGGACGAAGATACAGTAACCGCGGCTGCGTTGGCGGTGGCTGAGGCCAAAATCGCAGCCACGGAGATCTCGATTCAAGCAACCAATAAGTTGTTTGAACTGGCCGGCACCCAATCGACTCTGGATAAATACGGGTTAGATCGGCACTGGCGTAATGCTCGGGTGCACACGCTGCACGATCCGGTGCGTTGGAAATACTACGCGCTGGGGAACTATTATCTGAATGGTGTTCCTCCGCCGCGCCATGCTTGGATATGAGTAAGGAAATACGGTTCAACGCGTTCGCGATGAATTGTGTTGGGCACATGGCCCCCGGGTTGTGGCGCCATCCGCGAGACCGGTCTGAACGTTATATCGATCTGGAGTATTGGACGGAGCTGGCTCGGCTGCTTGAGCTGGGTAAGTTCGACGGTCTATTTCTGGCCGACGTCCTCGGCCCCTACGACGTTTATCAGGGCCGTGCGGATGCTGCGATTCACAGCGGCGTCCAAATCCCGGTGAACGATCCGCTGATGTTAGTATCCGCCATGGCGGGTGTCACCGAGCATCTCGGCTTCGGTGTGACCTGTGCGCTCACTTATGAGCATCCCTATCCATTCGCCCGCCGGGCATCGACCCTGGATCATCTCACCAAGGGCCGCTTCGGATGGAATATCGTTTCCGGCTATCTAAATAGCGCTGCCAAGAATTTTGGGTTCGATGAACAGACGCAGCACGATGATCGCTATGACCTGGCAGACGAATATATGGACGTCTGTTACAAACTTTGGGAACAGAGTTGGGAAGCAAGCGCCGTCCAGCGCGACCGAAAAAAAGGTGTTTTTGCCGATCCGGCGAAGGTCCGTGGTATCAATCATTCGGGAAAATATTTCAAGGTACCTGGGTTCAATCTTAGTGAACCCTCACCTCAGCGAACTCCGGTGCTTTACCAGGCCGGCGCTTCCAGAAGAGGCAAAGATTTCGCAGCCAGACATGCGGAATGCATCTTCGTGTCCGCTCCAACGGCAGCGATTGTGAAAGGCTATGTCCGGGACCTCCGCGAGCGGGCGGCGGAACTTGGCCGAGAGAATATCCTGATATTCGCAATGTTCACTGTGGTGGTAGCTCCAACGGATGCTGAAGCTGCGGCGAAGCTCGAGGAATACTATTCCTATGTCGATTTCCAGGGTGCATTGGCTTTGATGTCCGGCTGGACCGGTGTCGATCTGGGTGCTTATGGCCCGGAGGATGAACTGCAAGCCAAGAAAACAGATGCCAACCAATCGGCGTTGGAATCCTTCACAATTGGGGATCCGAACCGCCGCTGGAAGATCAAAGAGATTGCTCAATGGGTCGGGTTAGGCGGACGGGGGCCCGTGGTGGCTGGATCCCCCACAACGGTGGCCGACCGTCTTCAGGAATGGATCGAAGAAACGGATGTCGATGGGTTCAATTTTGTCTATGCGGTTATGCCGGAAACTTATGAGGACATTATTGAGCTGCTGATTCCGGAGCTGCAGAGAAGGGGAGTTTATAAGAAAGAATACCGGTCCGGGACATTACGCGAGAAGCTTTTCCAACGGGGGCCGTATCTGCCGGAGAGCCATCACGGAAGCCAGTTCAGGCAGTAGAGAACAGTAGGGATGCGCTCCCGCTCATCCGGGGTTGGGTCCCGGGAAAATTTGGTGGGGCGAGGCTCCTGAAAGACCGGAAAAGGATCGCAGGGGAAGGGGGTGGCCCGCCGCCAAATCGTGTAAAGGGCCGGCAAACCGCCGAGCCGGTACCTG
>DASUWQ010000476.1:0-10940 GCA_036378375.1 Chthoniobacterales bacterium | reverse complement strand
TTGTGCTGCCGGCGGCTTAGCCCTGTTGGCGGGGTTAAACTTGCTTCACCCATACCTGATTCTCTTATCTGTTTTTCTGATCGGCGTTGGCTTTAGTTTTTATGCGCCGGCTTGGTCAGCCATTGTTCCCGAAATAGTCTCAAAGGAACAATTAGCCTCTGCCATCACTCTGGGTGGGCTTCAACTTAACATCTCCGGCATAATTGGCCCTGCGGTTGGCGGTCTCGTGCTCGGGGCGTTCGGCGCTCAATACGTCTTTGCAGCAAACGCGGTCTGCTTTTTCCTTCTTCTACTAAGCCTCATTGGCTGGGGGCGCGTCTATGTGACACCCAAAATGCCACTGGAGAATTTCTTCGATTCGTTAGCCAGCGCGGTCCGTTATATTCGGTACGCACCGGGGATTCAGGTTGTTCTAGTACGCGACGTAATCTTCTCTGTGTTTATCGCCGTTATCCCTGCGCTGTTACCCGTGGTAGGTTTGAAACAACTTGGTCTCGATTCATCTAAATTGGGTCTCTTGTTCACTTCCATGGGAGTCGGTTCAGTAATCGGTGCGGTCGTCGTGATTCCGCAAGCCCGAGCCAAATTCTCAGCCAACACGCTGACCATTCTGGCTAATCTGTTATTGGCGTTTGTCTTTTTGCTGATGGCCTTCGTCCGGAACGCGAACTTGTTTATGGGGGTGGCAGCATTGGCTGGCCTTGGATGGACACTGACCGCCTCGGAGTTGTGGGTAGCCGGCCAGCGAGCTATGCCGAGCTGGGCTCGAGGCCGGATGAACGCAACCCACATGATGGTTTCCCAAGGGGGGCTTGCTCTGGGTGGCATTACCTGGGGAGCTCTGGCTGCTGGAGTCAATGTCGAGTTTGCTCTGATCGCCGCCGCCCTGTTTCTGATTTTTAGTCTATCTTTGGCCTTCCCCCTCTCGATCGATTTCACCAAACGGCTAAACCTGGACCCGGCTCCGCTCACAACCCAGTACCACCGATTCTTGCACGTACCCGATCCGTCGGAGGGACCGGTGGTCGTAGTGATGGTGTTTGATGTGGAACAAGAAAACCGCCGCCGTTTTCTGGATCTCATGCGGGAGATGCGGCTCATCTATCTGAGAAATGGAGCCTTTAGTTGGAGGTTGGATGAGGACCTGGAAAAACCGAATCGGTTCCGAATGGAAATGATGGTTTCGTCGTGGTCAGAGCATCTTGAGCAACATAAACGGATGACCAGAAACGAGCTGGCAGTTTGGCGGAGAACCTGGAGCCTTCACACCTCGGCCTCAGATGGTCCAGTGGTGAAGCACTATCTGTCGGTACACCGAGAACTAATGACACGTCGTTCGAACTCCGCGAACTCGGAGACCGAGGAAGATGAAGAAAGTCTACCGGGCTCGCAAATGCGCATGCAATTCTAAGCCGGGCAAACCTTTGCCATAGACGGCGGCGTTTACCAAATGCTTCAATGCATTTGTCAAAACTCGAACGCTGACGGAATTTAGTTTCCGATTTCTTACTCCCCCCCTTAGACGCATGTCTAATCACTCTTCTACATTTACCGCTCTGCGGAACTCTACTTATTGCCGAATTTGGGTGGCTAGCCTGGTGTCAAGCGTTTGCATCAGTGCACATGATACGGCTGCGACCTGGGTGATGAATACGCTCAGTCCGTCGGCGTTCTTCCTTTCCTTAATGTCGACGGTCGCTTCTCTTCCTTTCTTCTTGTTTACGCTGCCTGCCGGTGCTTTGGCAGATATGGTAGACCGACGTAAGTTGTTACGGTTTATGAACTTATGGCTGTCTGGCACGGCAGCTTTGCTCGCTCTGCTGTTTACGTTTCATTGGCTCACACCGGAACTCGTGTTGATCTGTGTTTTCCTAACCGGTGTGGGTTTCGCTTTTAACGCTCCAGCGTGGACCGCGATAGTACCCGAAATTGTTACAAATGAAGAGTTACCTTCGGCTTCCACATTGAGCGGCCTATCGCTCAACATCTCTGGGATCATCGGACCAGCGTTAGGCGGATTGGCTTTGCGATTTGTTACCCCGAACTGGGTCTTCGCCACAAATGCCCTCTGTTTCTTGCTCGTAATTTTTGCGATCGCTCAATGGAAACGTCCGGTTCGGAACTCAACGCTCCCTTTAGAGAATTTCTTAGAATCGTTTAGCACCGCCATCCGCTACGTCCGCTTTGCTCCCGGACTTCAGGTGGTTGTGGCCCGTAACGTTTTGTTTTCACTCTTTATTTGTGTGATCCCGGCCCTGCTTCCGGTCGTCGGTTTGCAGAAACTCAAGTTTGAGCCTTCCAGTTTGGGACTGCTGTTCACCTGTATGGGCGCCGGTTCCGTGTTTGGAGCGGTGTTCGTGGTGCCGAAACTGCGAGACCGTCTTCATTCCAACTCGATTATCCTGTCTGCCAGCATTCTGTTGGCGCTAGTCTACCTGGGGATGGGTCTGGCTCTGAACCATGCATTGTTCATGGCCATCGCCGCGGTAGCCGGGATTGCTTGGACGTTAGCGGCCTCCGAGCTTTGGGTGGTCAGCCAGCGAGCCATGCCCGATTGGGCTCGCGGCCGAATGAACGCCACCCTGATCATGGCTTCTCAGGGCGCTATGGCCTTGGGTGGTATTATCTGGGGTATATTAGCCGCTACCCTCGGGGTCACCCTCACGCTGGAGATTGCGGCCGGTTTGCTCTTGTTCAGTCTGCTGCTAACAATCCCGCTTTCCATCGATTTCGTCGGGGAGCTCAATTTCACTCCCGCCCCGGTCACTAGCCTGTCGCATAAGCTGTTACATATCCCGAGGCCACACGATGGACCGATCTCGATCACGTATGAATTTGAGGTCGATCGCCATCGCGGGTCCGAGTTCATTTGCCTGCTGCGCCAGGTCCGCCTGATCCATCTTCGAAACGGAGCTTTCAGCTGGCGCCTTCACGAGGACCTCGGACGAGCCAATGTTTACCGGATCGAGATGATGATGCCGTCATGGACGGAACACTTATTGCAGAAGGAGCGGTATACTAAATCCGAAAGAGACGTATTAGATAAAGCGGTAGCCCTGCATGTGGGACAAGAACCACCTACCGAACGCGTGTTCCTTTGTGTTAACCGAGAACTCCTCAGTCATGTCTCGATGGTGAGCCATCCTAGTACTATGCCCGGCAGCCCGCTTGATATGGGCGCCCAAGAACTCGGAAATGCCGTGTGACGGCGTTTGGGCGTGTCGGCATTACGGAAGTGTCAGATCGTAATCGTCCTTGTCGCGTTCCCGAAGAAACGGTTTTGACGTAGGCGCGATGGAGAACCAAGACCCCGACATCAGCTTCAGCTCTTTCTAGTATCTAGCCCTTAGCGCCACGCGCCTCGATTTCGGCCGTCAAGCAGCTTTCTTTTCCACAGCACAAACAATTGATTTTAGGCTTCTGATTCGCCCCCGATCACGTACCTCACGCCCGATACGCTATTCGGTCCCGCCCTTTAGGGCTGCTTCCAGTGCGTGCCACCCGAGCGTGGCGCACTTCAAGCGCTGAGGAAACTTCTTCACACCAGCAAGCGCGCGTAAATGGCCGAGACCCTCGCTAGCGCCATCCTTGGTAAGAAAATCAATGAAGTGTCTTTGTAACGCCAATGCCTGTTCTTGAGTCGTCCCCTTTACCTGCAAGGTCATTAGCGAGGTCGACGCCGTGCAGATCGCGCATGCCTGCGCCTGGAACGAAATAGTCTCGATCTTGCCTTCAGCCGACTTCAGCACGAACACCGTGACTTCATCGCCACAGGCCGGATTGTAGCCCGAACCGCGGGTCGCCGGCGGAGGCAACACCCCGCTATTACGAGGGCGCTTCGAGTGATCGAGGATAATTTCTTGGTACAGCTCGTCGAAGTCCATAGCCTCCGCTGTTCATCGATGTATTACGCATCGATGAACAGCGGAGGCTATGGCAGCAGCATCTTTGCTAACGCTACAGACGCTGCTGCAAATTCTTATTCTACCAGATTTTCTAACATTTTTATCTATCGATCTCCTCTAAAATCACGCCTTTAGGCAGGCGCGCGAGCGCCTGTCTAAAGGCCATAGCCTGCAAGCCGTACAAATCCCTGACGGATTTGTACGGCTTGCAGGCTAACCGAAGTATTTGGCGGCCGAGTGGAGAACCTCGACTAAGCGATCGAGTTCGGATTCTGTGTTGTACAGATAGAAGCTGGCTCTGGCAGTAGCGTGTAATCCCAGCTTACGTACAAGGGGTTGATTGCAGTGATGTCCTCCGCGTAGCGCCACCCCGTACTGGTCCGCAAATGCCACCAAGTCGTGGGCATGAATCTTGGCCAATTGAAAGCTGACAATTCCCGCCCGCTCGCCGAGAGGGCCAAATACTCGTAGATCCGGTATCTCGCGTAGCCGATCCGCCGCAATACTACCAAAATGATGATCGTTCTCTTGAACCGAATTCCGTCCGACCCGGTCAAGGTAGTCGAGAGCGGCGGCCAACCCGACCGCGCCGGCTATGTGCGGAGTGCCCGCCTCGAAGCGGTGAGGGGAAGGCTTCCATTCTGCTCCTTCGTAAGTAACGCTGACGATCATTTCGCCGCCGGTCTGGTACGGCTCCATTTTTTCCAGCAGGCTTTTTCGTCCGTACAACACCCCGATCCCGGTTGGACCGCAGCATTTGTGGCCCGAAAAAGCTAGGAAATCACAATCGATTGCTCTGACATCCAGCGGCATATGTCCGGCGCTCTGGGCCGCGTCGATCAGTGTCACCGCGCCGTGCTGATGAGCCTTACGACAGACCTCGGCCACCGGATTGATTCTGCCAAGTGAATTCGAGATATGCGTCAGTGCGACGATCCGAATCGGATTATTCATAAGGATCGTGTCCAGTTGCGACCAATCGATTTCGCCCTCGTCTCCGGTCACGGTCAAGAAATGGAGCTTCGCTCCGGCACGTCTGGCGACAATCTGCCACGGGATCAGATTGGCGTGATGTTCCATCTGCGTGAGCAAAATGCCGTCACCTGGCTTGAGCTCGTTCTCAGCCCAGGAAGAGGCGACCAAATTAATCGATTCGGTCGTGCCTCGAGTGAAAATAATCGATTCCGGCTTCTCGGCGTTCAGGAAAGTGGCAACCCGCTGCCGCGCATTTTCGTAAAGCGTAGTAGCCCGATTGCTGAGCGCATGTAGCCCTCGATGGACGTTAGCGTGATCGTGCCGGTAATACCGGCTTAGCTCGTCGATCACGCTGGTCGGCCGCTGTGTCGAAGCCGCGTTATCCAGGTACACCAAAGGGTATCCATTGACCGTTTGATCAAGGATCGGAAAATCGGCGCGAAACCTCTCTGCCAGCGAAGGGCCAGTCACGTGACAACTCTCGCCCTGGCCACCGGGGGTTGCAACTCTCCGGCGTTGAGCAGTTAAACGGTGAGCAGTAAGCAGTAAGCGGTAAGCGGTAAGCGGTAAGCAGTGTGTCAGTCGTCTCTCTAACCAAGTAACGCAGCAAACTACTGCTTTACCGCTTACTGCTCACTGTTTACTGCTTACTGCTTACTGCTTACTGTCACCATGGATCCAATCCAATTAGGCTTACCCCATCGACCGCCGTTCATTTTTATCGATGAGGTTACGGCGGTGGACCCGGGACGGAGTGCGAACGCCACTAAGTGTTTTTCAAGCCAAGAACCGTTCCTGAAAGGCCATTTTCCCGGCAATGCTATCGTCCCAGGGGTACTGCTTGCAGAGGCGCTCGCTCAGACTGCAGGGATAGCGATCGGAGGCCCCGGCAAGATGTTTCTATTAACCGCGATACGGGCAATGAAGTTCTTGAGGCCCGTTCGACCGGAAGAACCGATCGATCTTTTTGCTGAGTGTTTAGGCGAAATGAACGGCCTTGCCCAATGCGCCGTCCGCGCCACCTGCAAAGGCGAACCCGTCGCGGAAGGCCAATTGGTCCTAGCGCTAGCGAGACAAGACGCCTGAGCCGCTACCGGAACCTGCTAATCATTGACGATTCACGCGGCACGCTCGAGTGGATCTTCCAACGTTTGACCTTCTCTTTCACCTGATCCCGACCATGGGCGCTTAACTACCAGCCGCTAACCCCTAAATCTCAAGAACGGATTGTGGCGTTTTTCTTCGCCGATCGTAGTCACGGGACCGTGACCCGGTAGAACTGCGGTCTCGTCTGGCAGGACCAGAACTTTCTTAAAAATGTTCTCGATCAGTTCCGCGTGATTGCCCCCTGGGAGGTCCGTACGTCCGATGCTTCCAGCGAACAAAACATCACCTCCAACCAGCAGGTTTTGTTCGTTAGAAAAGAAACAAAGACTTCCCGGGCAATGTCCCGGAACGAGCGAGACATCGAAACTTGAACCGAGAAATTCTTGAGACCTGCCTTCAGAAATCAGGAAATCAGGCTCGACCGGTTCCACCTCAAGAAAAAAACCGAATTGCTTAAAAAAGTCTGGATCGCTGATGAACGAGACCGTGTCGGAGTGGCAGCCCACTTTGCAATCGTACCGTTTCTTGATTTTGGCTGCGTCGTCGATGTGATCAATATGGCCGTGGGTGATCAATAACAGGTTCGGAGTGATCTTCTCTCGTTCCAGCCAATCCAATGTTCCTGTCGGGGCATCGAAAAGGATTTCTCCCGCCCGAGCTTTGACTAGATAGGCGTTCGTGTCGAATATACCGCCAATAAAGGTTTGAAAGTCGGACATATTGAGGGACACTCCCAAAAGGGCCCGTGTACGCGGCTCGCAAAATGGTATTTCGTAATTCTTCTGTCAATTCGTTGTGTGCTCGCCGCATGAAAATCACTAGTGTTGCTTTCCTCGGGCTATCGGTCTTGTGCGCCACCAATTGCAGCATCGGCCAACTGAAGCAGAGTTCGGCTGATTCGCGGCAAATCGCTATCACTGTGGCGAGACTCCTCGAACAAGCACATTACAGCCGCCAGAAGCTTGATGATACCATGGCGAAAAAGATTCTCGACACGTATCTGGAGGATCTTGATTACACAAAGCTTTTTTTTACTCAGGCCGACGTTGACGAAATTTATCATAAGTACGGGCCAACACTGGATCAGGACTTGACCGTCGGGAATGTTCAGCCGGCCAGAGAGATTTATAACCTGTTCAAGACTCGGGTAACGGATCGGATTAGCAAGATAAAGGACCTGCTCAAGCAGGACTATAGCTTTAAGAGTACCAAAACCGTCGCGCTGGATCGTCACAAAGAGCCTTGGCCGGCCAATCCGGCGGAGGCTGATAGCCTGTGGCGAGATCGGATCGAGGGCGAGTTGTTGCAAGAGAAGCTGAATAAACTTGCTCTGGAGCCAGGGCCGAAAGTGGTCGAAAAGCGGTACGATCAGCTGCTAAAGAACCTGGATGAGCGAGATGACAACGATGTGCTGCAGCTTTTCCTCAACGCTGCCGCTCAGACCTACGATCCTCATTCTGAGTACCTGGGGAAATCAGATCTCGAAAGTTTCGAGATCAATATGCGCCTCTCGTTGACTGGTATCGGCGCCGAGCTTAAGCCGGAAGACGGTTACGCTAAAGTCGAGCGCCTGATTACCGGCGGCCCGGCTCAGTTGAGTGGAAAGGTGAGTGTCGGCGACCGCATTGCCGCTGTCGCTCAAGGGAAAGATAGCTTTGTCGAGGTTGTCGACATGAAGATCGACAAAGTCGTGGAGCTGATCCGAGGCAAAAAAGGTACCGTAGTTCGACTGATGGTTGTCCCGGCAAACACAGCTGACCCATCGAAGAGAAAGATTGTTGAGCTGGTGCGAGACGACGTCAAACTGACCGAACAAGAGGCAAAAGCCGAATTGATCGAGAAGGATCTTCCGGATGGTACCGCTGAAAAATTAGGCTGGATCACCCTGCCGTCGTTTTATCAGGACATGGAACGATCTCGGACCGGTAAGAGCACGTCGCGAGACGTCGCCGCTTTAATCAAGAGATTGGAACACGAAGGTATCCAAGGCTTGGTTATCGATTTGCGTCATGATGGCGGTGGATCTCTAGACGAAGCCATAAAGATGACAGGTCTTTTCATCAATCAGGGGCCCGTCGTTCAAGTTAAGGATGCTAATGGCGACGTCCAAGTGCTGAAGGACCAGGACCCTGGAGTCTTGTATAGCGGTCCTCTCATTGTTCTGACGAATCGGCTCAGCGCGTCCGCCAGCGAAATCTTTGCTGCGGCCCTGCAAGATTACGGGCGAGCGGTGATCGTGGGTGATTCGAGTACCTTTGGAAAAGGTACCGTGCAGACCCTCCTCGAGTTGGGCAGGTTTATGCCCCTGCTCGGAGGTTCGAGCAACGATGCCGGCGCTCTTAAGCTCACCGTCCAGAAGTTCTATCGAGTGGCGGGCGGATCTACTCAGCTTCGCGGAGTGATTTCGGATGTCACTTTGCCATCGCTTACCGACAACTCGGAGATCGGGGAAGCATCCCTCGAGCATCCTCTGCCGTACGACGAGGTTGAGCCTGCTGCCATCGATCTGGCAAACAACCGGAAGCCACTTTACGTCGATGATCTGCGTAAGCGCTCTGCAAATCGCGTCAACCAGGATGCTGCGTTCCAGGATATTACGTCCGACATGAAAATCTTGAAGGACCGTCTGAAAACGAATCGCTTGTCGCTAAATGAAAAAATCCGAAGGGACGAATTGGACGAGGACAACGATCGCAAACAAAAGGCACTGACTGACGAGAAGAAGATCGACGCTCAAGTGCAAGACAAGCGATACGAACTTACATTAGCGGATGTCAACAAGCCTCAGTTGAAACTCTTGCCGAAGGAGGCTCTCCCTGCGGCGGGCAAAGACGCAAAGGCGTCTCCAACGCCAGGCGGCGGCGACCTGGTCGATGAAGAAAACGGAAATAATAGCGCCGACGCCGATGCGATTCATCGCGAGACTTTGAGCATCTTGGGCGATCTGATCGATCTGCAAAGATCTCCTAGAACGGCCGGTAGGTAGAGTTCTAAGTTCTAGGTTTTAAGTTCGAAGTTCCGGCAGCGCCCGGGCAAAGTCCGACGGTTGGCGCATCGATATCAGGCCCACCTCTGGATTCTCGCGCGCGGTGATCTACAACCTCGAGCCTTGAACTTAAAACCTACAACCTAAAACGTTAGACCGCTCCCCGCGCGTCCGACGCAGCGTTGGCGACTGCCACCGCTTCACTTAGATCGATTGTTCCGTCAAACAGCGCCTTGCCGACAATCGTTCCGTACAAGCCTGGCAGTGATGCTAGGCGCCTTACATCTTCCATCGTGGCGACTCCGCCGCTGGCGATGACCTGGGAGTTCGCCCTTTTAAGAACTCCCTCAAGGGCGTTGAAACTCGGGCCGGAAAGCATTCCGTCCGTGGCAATGTCCGTGAAAATGATCGTGCCGACGCCAATCTCACAAATTTGGTCAATAAATTCGAGTGCATCCACATGGGTGACCTCAGCCCATCCTTTTACGGCGACCTTGCCTTCGCGGGCATCCACTCCTACAGCAATCGCATCTCCTCCGAAACCGGCGACCAGACCACGCAGGAATTTTGGGTCCTCGACTGCTTTTGTACCGATTACTACTCGGGATGCACCGGCCTCTAAGAGGGACTCCGCCGCCTTGAATGACCGGATTCCGCCTCCTACTTCAACTGGTATGTTCAAGGAACCAATCAGCGCTTTGATCAAACCTAGATTCCTTTGCTCCCCTGTGAAAGCCGCCTCCAAGTCGACCACATGCAGACAATTTGCTCCTTCTTCTTCCCAGCGATTCGCGTAAAAAAGCGGATCTCCCGGGTAAACTGTTTTTTGTTCCAATTTGCCCTGGCGGAGACGTACCACCTGGCCCTCGAACAGGTCGATCGCAGGCAAGATAATCATTAGAGTGTATCCAAAAATTGACGGAGTAGTAGCAGGCCGCTTTCCTGACTCTTTTCGGGGTGAAATTGGGTTGCCAGCAAGTTCTTAGTCGCGACCGCCGCGGCAAAGCTGTCCCCGTATTCAGTGTACCCAGCGACGATAGATTCGTCTTTGGGTTGCGGGTAGTAAGAATGGACGAAGTAAAAGTATGGGTCGGGAGGAAGGTCCCCATACAGAGTGTGAGCGTGTTCTGTCCACTTGACCAGGTTCCAACCGATTTGTGGTACTTTGACTCTAGCCGGGGAAAATTTTCGGACCTGTCCTTGGAATATTCCTAAGCCCGCCACTTCGGGCGATTCCTCGCTCGATTCGAACAGTAATTGGAAACCGAGACAAACCCCGAGGAAACGTCTGCCATCGTTTAGCCATTCCTGGAGAGAAACAAAGAGATCCCGGTTTTTGAGCTGATTGACAGAATCTCCGAAAGCCCCAACCCCGGGCAGAACTAGAGCATCAAAACCGCCTGCAATCGGTCCCCGTTCAATACGTGTGATGTGTCCCCCCGCAGCCTCCAATGCTTTGCTTACGCTACGCAGGTTGCCGGACCCATAATCGATCAGTCCAAGTCTTGGTCCTAGATTCACGTCATCGCTCTTTTAAAGTTTACCTTTTGAGCTGGGTACGCCGGTTACGCGTGGATCTATCTGGCAAGCCATGTCTAAAGCCCTTGCCAGCGCCTTAAATATTGCTTCAGCAATGTGATGGTTGTTTTTTCCGTATTCAACTTCTACGTGCAAGGTCATTGCAGACGACATTGCTAAGGCCCGGCTAAACTCTTCCACCAATCCGAAGTCAAATGAGCCGATCGGACCTGTTAGCGATGGCACTCGAAATTCAAGAAACGGTCGCCCGCTCAAATCGATCGTCACTTGCGCCAGTGTCTCGTCCATCGGTATCCGAGCCCATCCGTAACGCCTGATCCCTTTTTTCGTCGAGAGAGCTGCAGCCAAAGCTTCTCCGAGCACGATACCGGTGTCTTCGACCGTATGATGGAAGTCGACCGCCAGATCTCCCCGAGCCTTGATCGTCA
>DASUWQ010000475.1:0-9063 GCA_036378375.1 Chthoniobacterales bacterium | reverse complement strand
TTGCCTGCGTCTTTTGCTCTTTATCTTGCTCCTGCTTCAGTTGTGCTTGCAAAGCATTTACCTGCCTAACCGCATCACCCGAATTCACTTGCGCTTGGTTCAGCTTCTCTTCTGCCTCCTTGAATTGGGCTACCAGCGCGCTGCGCTGACTGCTAGCGAGGTCAGCGTTCCGCTGTGCTGACAGCGCTTTGGTCTCTGCTTGCTTGAGCTGGCTTTGCAGAGCGTTCCGCTCCGTAGTCAACGAATCGAGACTTGTCTGGGCTTTTTGCGCTTTGTCTTGCTCCTCCTTCAGCTGCGTTTGCAAGGCGCTTAGCTGGCTCGCCGCATCACCGGAATTCGTCTGGGCTAACTTCAGCTTCTCTTCGCTTGCCTGGAGTTGACTCTGCAGGGCATTCCGTTCGCTAGCCAAAGAATCCGCATTTGCCTGTGCGCTTTGTTCTTTCTGCTGCTCTTGTTTCAGTTGCGCCTGCAAGGCGCTAAGCTGGCCAGCTGCATCACCAGAGTTCGACTGGGCTTGATTGAGCTTCTCTTTTGCCTCCTTGAGCTGGGTTTCTAGCGCGCTGCGCTGACTGCCAGCGAGGTCAGCGTTCTGTTGTGCTGCGAGCGCTTTCGTCTCCGCTTGCTTGAGCTGGCTTTGCAGAGCGTTCCGCTCGCTCGTCAACGATTCGGCTTTGGCCTGTTCCTTATCTTGCTCCTGTTTCAGTTGCACTTGCAAGGCGCTAAGCTGGCTGGACCTCTCGTCAGAATTTGCCCGGACTTGCTTTAGCTTTTCCTCCGCTTCCTTCAGTTGAGTTTGGAGTGCCTTGCCCCCGGTGTCAGTCAACTCGGCGCTTTGCAGTTGCTTCAACTTGTCCTCTGCCGTCTTGAGCTCAGATTCCAAAGCAGTCCGCTGTCTATTGGCGAGCTGCACATTCTGTTCTGCCACTCCTACCTTCTCTTCTGCTTCCTTTAGCCGAGCCTGGAGAGCAGCTGTGTCTGTGCTGGCAAGATATTTATCCGGTTGCGACGGTTGGATGCCTTGCTTCGATTGATCGCGCTGGCTGATCGAGTTGAATCGTTCAGCGACCAAGATTACCACGAAAACGCCAAAAACGATGATTGCTGCCAACCCGAGATAGTCGCGCACCCGACGGTGCCCCTTTTGTCTGGCCAGACTTTTTTGGATGTAGTCGATCTCGTTCTTGCTTAATGCCGCTCCGAAATCTCTGAGTAGCGTCTCCGCTTCAGCCAAGGCAATCCGGTCGTGGAGCAGGTGATCACTTTGCAACCCTCGACTGAGCCAGAGCCTTAGGCTTTCATCCAACCGGTCCCGCATTCCGAAAAAATGCTCGTCCTCAGATAACAAGCGCAATAGCGTTGGCCAGTTGTTCAGCAGCGTGTCCTGAGGAAGACTGATCAACCGGGAGTGTTTTGAATCAGTATCGGCGCTCAACAGTCCCTCGATAGTCAGACTTTCAACTAGACTTCTAGCCGCCGCGCTTTGGCGCTTATTAAACTTGGGCGATGAAACCAGATCGTGATAGGGAACGGGCCGGCGAATGAAGACATTTTCTTTGCCGGCACCTCGTGCTAGCAGCTGGCGAATCGAGAATCTAAACGCATCCTGTTCATCACGGTTCAACCTTAAGAAAACCACCTCAGCATGTTGAGCTAATGCGCTCTTGAGTCTACCGAGTTGGGAATAATCAGACCAACTCAGCAATCCGTCTTCTCGGTCGAGCTGCCTATCATATAATCTCGACAATAGGTGCTCCAGCAAAGGTAACGGTTCGGAGCTGTTCATTGCTGCCTTAAGCAAGTGGTCGTCCAGGCTTCGACCCGTTTCGGGGTCCCGCTCGAAACGCAGGCCTGCGACCTCTGCCGGCACCCGGATCATGTTCCCAATCTCGCGCGCTGTCGGCGGTTGAAGTTCGTATCTTCCGCCACCCGAAGTAAGGTCAACCAATTCGGGGGACCGCTGGTAGTGCGCGTAAAATTCGCTGCGTAATGCGGCGATAACATAGATCCCCTCGCAGCGAGCCAACGCACAGAGAACGGTGACATATCTCCGCTGCAGTACCGGAGAAACGCCGATGAACAAGTCCTCTAACTGATCCACAACGAGCGCGAGCCGCAGCTTCAGCTTTCCCAGCACTTCCGCTATCCGGACTGCGGCTTTTTCCGGGTCTTGTTTCAGTCGGGATACCAGACTCAGCGACTCGTCGGACTCGGAGACATCCTGAAGTTCTGGTAGGGCAAATTTCGCAACCAGGGCGGCTGCAAGTGAATCGATAGGATCCCCGACGCCTGGTCGGGTGATCACGCGACGCCAAGGGCCGTTGCCCACGGTAGTACCTCCCTGAATCAAAAGGGGAAGAACGCCGGACCTAACCAAAGAACTTTTGCCCGAACCGCTCGGACCTAATATCAGTACAAAAGACTTTTTGGCAGTTGCCTGTTTCTTTAAAGCATCGAGCACTTCTCCGACAGCTCTCGTTCGGCCGTGGTAAAAAGCTGCATGTTCGAAATCAAAAAAATTGAGCCCACGAAATGGGTTCGAGCCCCGAAAGCGGCTTTGTAGAGGAGCCTTCCTTTGAAATCGTTGGTCTAACTGTTCAACAATAAAATTGCGAAAATTCCGTCGAAACAAATTCGCAAATTCCTCCAAGTCGTGAAACTCCTGGCAGCATTCGCGAAACTGCATTGGGTTATCCGTTTCCCATCTGGCCAAGAACTCCTGTACCTCGTCCCACTGCCGGCACATCTCTTCCCGTTCTTCTTTGGGTTCGAGCACAGAATTGGGAGTGGCTCGATTCCGGTAAACGCGTAGTCTCTGAACCTCAGAAGTTGCTTGCGATCCACCGATGATCGAATCGACGTCGAAATCCGTTTGCGACCAGGGTCGTGACTCATTCGGCAAGACACCTGCCTCGACTGCGACGGATGCCAGTCTGGACCATAGCAAGCAAATGACGAGGTCATATTGCGTTTGATCCCACTCCGACAACTCAGCTCTAGGTGAATCTGGACGGTCCCGAAAACACGCCCGGACGAGCGGCGTTGCCTCATCCTCGGGATCTTCGTGTTCAACGGCAGCGTCCTCTTTCGACCCTCGTAATGGATCGGAATAAGAGACTCTAACCGGGAGATCAAATTCCGCGGCAACCGAGCGAATCAATTGCTCGGTGATGGCACTCTCATTTTGTACGTCTGAGGCGGCAGAAACGAAGACATCTATCGTTCTCATATGGCCTGACTGCCGGTACCCGAGTTGAGATGCGGAAACGGACAATCTCACTAAGCCACAGATTTACGGTTTCGCGGACGACAAAGCGACAGAGTTTGATCTTACTAATGTGCGCTCTGCTATGAATGGTGTGGATATTTTACTCCGCACGCATACTTATATGAGTTGATTAGTGAAAGGTGAAAGGGATGGGAAACGCGCTGGACCTACCTTTCACTTATCACTTTTCATCTTTCACCTCCGCCTCTCCGCTCTCTGCTTGCCTCAATCTGCCATCTGCTATTTGCTATCGGTTATCCGCGCAGCGTATGTCCTCCCCCTCCCGGAAATCTCAGATTGCCAACGTTATCCAAGTTTCCAGTGGGAATTTCTTGGAGATGTATGACTTCATGGTGTTCGGCTATTTTGCCAGCGCCATCGGCGAAACATTCTTCCCCGCCGGTGACCATTTTGCGTCGTTGATGTCGTCGTTGATGACTTTCGGCGTCGGTTTTCTGATGCGGCCGATCGGTGCTCTGGTGCTCGGCGCTTATATTGATCGATACGGCCGGCGAGCCGGCCTCATTTTGACGCTGGCATTGATGTCGGTCGGTACGTTTGCATTAGCTTGTATGCCCGGGTTCGCGGTGATCGGGATGGCGGCGCCGTTGTTGATCGTTTTCAGCCGATTGTTGCAAGGATTTTCGGCCGGCGTAGAGCTCGGGGGTGTCTCGGTTTACTTGGCCGAGATGGCCACTCCAGGACACAAAGGATTTTATGTGAGCTGGCAATCCGCCAGCCAACAGGCTGCCGTGATGTTCACCGCCCTTCTTGGTGTCATCCTGGGCGCAGTTCTACCTCCTCAAGCGCTGGATCAGTGGGGCTGGCGCATTCCTTTTATAATTGGCTGTCTGATCATCCCCGTCCTTTTCCTACTGCGCCGTTACTTGCCCGAAACGGAAGCATTCCGCGTTCGCAAACATCGTCCTAGCCCAGCTGAGATCTGGCGAACGCTTGTCCGGAATTGGGGAATCGTACTGATCGGCGTCATGCTGGTAACGATGACTACCGTGTCTTTCTACCTGATCACGGCATACACGCCCACTTTCGGTAAACACGAGTTGCGCCTCGCGCCGACTGCCTATCTCACGGTCACTTTGTGCGTCGGGCTCTCGAATTTTATCTGGCTGCCCATCATGGGATCTGTGTCGGACCGGATCGGTCGAATCCCGATTTTAGCCGGGGCGACGATAGTGACGCTGCTAACCGCCTATCCAGCCATGCTCTGGTTGACTGCAGCTCCATCTTTCACCCGGCTTTTGACCGTTGAGCTTTGGCTTTCCTTCCTCTACGCAAGTTACAATGGGGCCATGGTGGTTGCTCTGACCGAGATCATGCCGGAAGAGGTGCGGACTGCCGGGTTCTCGCTGGCTTACAGTTTGGCGACCGCCTTATTCGGCGGTTTTACCCCGTTTATTTGCGAGTCTCTCATTAAGGCAACCGGAAATCAGGCAACACCTGGCCTCTGGATGTCAGCCGCAGCCGCTCTCGGACTCATTGCTACCCTTTTGATACGTCACCGAGAAAACCGCAGGGGGTCGGAAGTCGCCCAAGCCGCCGCTTAGGGCGAGGGCCTGCTCGCCCTGTGAGATGTGAGACGTGAGAAGCCTGCCATGAGCAAGCATAAGGCACGTCGAATGGTGAGAGGTGATTAGTTGGTCCGTGTCAGATGCGGAGGCGAGATCGGTACACCGATTCGGTGTTCAGGATTCGGTGATCTGATCTGGAATGCGCAAACCTACGCACGTTGATTTACTGGTTACTGATTAACTTCGATGGCCCTGCCCAAAAATCGTCTAACATGCTCTCCAACTGCCGTTTTCCATTTGCTATCCGTTCGCGGTTGTTCGCTATTCCCGTATGACGAGGATGCCCCACACTGACTTGGATGTCTTTCCGTTATCGCTTGGCGGCAACGTGTTCGGATGGACCGCGAACGAAGAACAGTCATTCGCGGTTCTCGATGCCTATGCCGCAGCCGGCGGCAATTTCATCGACACCGCGGACATGTACTCCTGTTGGGCGCCAGGGAATTCGGGAGGCGAGTCCGAAACCATCATCGGGCGCTGGATGAAAAAGCGTGGCAACCGGAACAAGATGGTCATTGCCACAAAAGTCGGGAAACTGCCTGGTTTGCTTGGGCTGTCGAGCAAAACCATTCAGCGCGCAGCGGAAGGTTCGCTGGAACGTCTGCAAACAGATCACATCGACCTGTACTATGCGCATGAGGACGACCGGGCAACGCCTTTGATCGAGAGCCTGGCCGCATTCAACGGTTTAGTGCGATCCGGCAAAGTCCGCTACATCGCCGCCTCAAACTATAACGCTCCACGGTTAGCCGAGGCTCTACGGGCTTGCCGCCGAGAAGGGTTCGCTCAATACGTCGCGCTGCAGCAGCACTACAATTTAATGGAACGCCAGAAGTACGAAGGAGAATTACAGGAGACCGTTGCCGCTGAAGGACTGAGTTCGTTTCCTTATTTCTCATTGGCTTCCGGGTTTTTGACGGGAAAATATCGGAACGGCAGCAAAGTCGATAGCAAACGAGCAGAAGGTGCCGGAGCCTATTTGAATGACAAAGGGCGCAAGGTCTTGGGCGCTCTCGACGAAATCGCGGGCACTCGAAAAGAAGCGGTAGCCACCATTGCGCTGGCTTGGCTAGTTGCCCAACCCACCGTAGTTGCACCGATCGCTAGTGCCCGAACCCCAGAACAGCTCCCGCCATTGCTACGCGCGGCGGACGTCCGGCTCACGAAGGAAGAGATTCAAAAGTTGTCAGCGGCAAGCGCGTAGCGGTCTGTGGGCGTTGTGGCGATAACCATCATCCCGCAAGTGAGTGTACAGGCCGTCACGCGGCCTGCTATTCGGGTGCTGTTAGGAGGAAGACTAACACCCCGCCGAGAATGATCGGGATAACAATGGCCAGACCGATAAAGGCGTAGCGATACCGAGGCAAACCATAGATCAGGCCATAGACAATCCCATAAATCAGACCACCGAAGTGAGCTCCGTTGGCAATGGCCAGCACATGCATTTGGGTCAGTACCACGCAGAGCACTGCCCACCCTATCAGCATCGGAGCGTTTTTCTTAACGAACCACCAGAGAAAAGGGTTATTCGGTGAGGCACCAATCATGAAGCCGAAGATACCAAAGATGACACCCGAAAGCCCAATGCCGACGTTGTGGGCAACGTCGATCTGAGCCGCAGAGGCTACCCAAGCGAGGACGATCAAAAGTACCGCATACCTAAAGGCTCCGTAGAGTGTTTCGAGTAACCGGCCCAATACTGAAAACGCCATCAGATTGAAAACGATGTGTGTAAAATCCGGAGGGCGGCTATGGACCAGGGTCATGGTAAAGAGCGTCCAAAGCGCGAAGACGCCTTCAGTCCGAATGGGGCTAACTAATGCCGCGTCGACGGCAGGAAAGTTGACGAGCTCCCACAGATAAACGAGCACGCATAAGCCGATCACCGTATAGGTAACAATCGGTGGTTTCTTGAGCACGTTCGATTCGCTCATCGGGTGGTCCAGGATTGATTCGGCATAATTTCGTCTGGAGGGGTTACATGAGGAGCTTAAGGAATAAGCTCCTAACTCCTACTCATAGCTCCTTACCCGACTCAACCATCCCGCTAACCAACGCTCTTCATGCCGTTCGGGTGGCGCGTTATGAACTCGCCGGGTCAAAACCTGAGCGGCTGCGGTCCTGAATTGTTCTACCGCCGGTCCTTCATTCATTGCTTCTAAGACCTGCAACAAACCCCAACCTTCCCCGTGGTAACGTTCGGTTGGCGAAGTCCCCTCGCCCTTGAAATTGACGTAATCGACTAGCGGATACATGCCGCTCGAGGTTGCGGCGACTCGATAGAAATTTTGTTTCACCTTGGCCTGTTCGCCGGCCGGGGCTACGGCCAGCATCTTGGGCAGGGCAGCTTCAAGCCGATTCGCTGCAAACCGGGCCTGCAGCGGAACCGTATTGGCTAGAACGGTGCGCAATTCTTGCAGCCGGGCAGAATGTAAATCCGCCAGAAAAGCGCTGCGATTGGGCCAAGGACATCCGTGCGAATCAGCCAGCCAGGCTGGAAGTCTGACACCAGACTCTTTCAGATAGGCCAGCAGAGGTGGAAAGCTTTCTTCGAACGGGCCGCTTTCACCGGCTGGATACCAAATAAAATGTCCGATACCGAGCGAAGCAAAATTCTCCCCGCTATTCCAAGAGGTGAGCCCGGAAACCGTGCCTCCACATTCGTTTTGCCAGAGCCGCCGGCCAACCTTCTCGGCTTGGGCATCCAAAAGATGAACACCTTGGCTAGGAGCAGATACCGGAAGTAACAGGCATAAAACGCAGATCAAGCGAGCAAACGTGGTCCTGGGACGATGCATATCCCAAACAATTACTTCGCCAGGGTTTGGGTAATCAAGGATTCAACGACCCGCCACAAATCCGGAGAGCCATCGTCGATCGGGCGATTCTTCTTGAGCGCTTGCTCTTGCCGGATCCCATGCTCTTTCCAGCTCCCGCCTTGAGTGAAGACGTTATGGAGTACCGGCAATAGACGGTCCAGAGCGAAAGCGAACTTTGCTTCCGGAGTCTCTCGATCCTCGAACTCGCGCCAAAGAGTCATGAAGGTTTGCGCTTGATCCTCTGCTAACACTCCGAAAAGCCGGTTGGCAGCCTCTTGTTCGCGAGCTGCTTTCCCGACATTGGCGGCTTCATCGTAGATGAACGTGTCGCCGGCATCGATCTCCACCAGGTCATGCACTAAAACCAGACGAATCACTTTGCTGACGTCGATCCGTTCTTTGGCGTGCTCGGCCAGCACCATCGCGGCAACGGCCAGATGCCAGCTGTGTTCGGCCGAATTTTCGTGCCGGTCGCTATCAATCAGGTACGACTGGCGTAGCACGCTTTTGAGACGATCGATCTCCAGGATAAATTCAAGCTGCCGGCGTAACCGTTCAGGGATCCAACGTTCGAAGTTCAAGGCTTTAAGTTCTAAGTTCAATGTTTCAAAACTCAAGGGTCAACGTCCGAAGTTCAAGGTTCCACGCACTGGGTTAGCAACACGCCGCACCAGCCTCTGAGCGCAAGCGAAAACTTAGAACCTCCAACCTAAAACCTCGAACCTAGGACCTAGAACCCTATATGGCTTGCCCTTTTTCCCTAACTGGGAGTAAATGTGTATTTTGAAGGTCAATCTTAATTCCATGTCGGCGGCGCGCGGTCCTGCGATCATCCGAAACCTTAACCGGTTCGATGTTCTGAATACTATCCGGCTGCATGACAACCAAATCTCACGTTCTGAGCTTGCGGAAGTCACTGGGCTGAGTCAGGCGACCATTTCCAGTATCGTCAGCCATTTGATCAAGGAAGGAGCTCTGGTCGAGGAAGGATCACATCCGTTGGCCATCCGTGGCCGGGGAAGGCCGCTGGTCTCGTTGCGTTTGGCGCCCAACTACATGCATGTGGCCGGAGTGAAGATCGCCACACACCAGATCGTGGTGTCGCTCACCGATTTCACCGGGGACGTGTTAACGTCCGAAAACATCTCTTGTGAGCCCCTTGAGTTTACCGCATCGCAGCTCGCCGATTTCGTCGCCAAGGCGGTCCGCGTCTGTGTCAAGAAAGCCAAGATGGAGTTTTCGGATGTCAGCGGTGTCGGTGTGGGTCTTCCGGGGTATGTCGACTGTGCATCCGGAACTGTCTACTGGAGCCCAGTCTTCCAAAGCCGAAATGTCGAGTTTGGGGCAATGCTAACCCCTAAGTTCGATGTACCGGTGTTTGTCGAGAATG
>DASUWQ010000474.1:0-3604 GCA_036378375.1 Chthoniobacterales bacterium | reverse complement strand
ATCCGTTCCGGTTCCCGCGCCGCCCGGACCTATACGATCGTCCCTACGTTAATCCAACGGGCGAGCACTGCCCGTCCCCGGAAAAAGTCCCAACGACCGGCTAGAGGTAAGAACGGCGATCTCAACTACAGATAAAAGGCGGTTAAATATCCGCAGATTACACAGATTACGCAGATTTCGGCGGTGTGGTTAGGGTCGCGTCATAAGGTAAAAGAAACGTGTCACCACGACTGATGTGTTTGTCTTACCGATCGTAATCAACCTCCGAAAGTAATCTGCGTAATCTGTGTAATCTGCGGATTTTTAGTCTGTATTCATCTGCGGTTGGCGTCTCGATATTGTCGTGGGATACTCCGAGACTGCGGCGAAAGTGCCGCGTTAACGCGCTTTGATCGAAAAACCGCTAGCTGGGGTACGATTCACGAAGCCGTGCTATCGGTATTCGAACCCACCTCGAATGCGACTTCGAAATGAGTGACGGTCTTATCGTAACGAGTCAGCAGACTTTGCGCGACCGGATCCACATTGGCGACTTCGTATTGTTCGCCCGCGAACCCTTTTACGTCCTCCAATCGATCAAAGAAGGTCATTGTGACGATTTCTATTTCTCCGCCTTGTTCTCGCGTCAGAATCAGCGCCTTTCGATAACCTCGGACTGTTCCCAGCTTCGCTTGCACATGCGCTGCAAAATGTTGCAGATAGCCGTCCGCTCGATCCTTGTCCGCCCATCCACGCCATTTTCTCACAATCATTTGGAATCTCCGTTCTGTTTATGCCTGCAATACTAGAGGGGAGTGCGACGACCGTTTCGGCAAGAATTGCGGACTCCAAGCTGGTAAGTAGTAAGCAGTAAGCCGTAAGCAGTTCGGACTTTCTGTCACTGCTTACCGTTTACTGCTTACTTGATTACGCCGTTTTGCCGCCCTAATGGCGCCGCCTGTCCTCAGCCACCCTTTACCCGGTAGTACGTAAGCCGCTAGCGATCGCATTGATCGAAAGCATCACATCCGCGAAGAGGCGGTCCGCATCGGAGCTAACGCCGGCTGCCATTGCTTGGCGCCAAGTTCGAAGTAGACCGACTTGTTGCACATGAAGGGCTCGAAGCCCGTCTGCCCTGATTTGAAGCGTCTTAGTGAAACGGGGTCGGCGATCGGCCGAAGCGCCTCCTAGCACTTTGGAAAGCAATTTATGGGTCAAATCGAATTCTTCTTTAATTAGCGAATAAACGTGTTTAACGCCTTCATTATCAGTGCATAACGATGCATACATTTCCATGAGCGGGGCCGAGGCACTGCAAATATTTGTCTCGGCATTTGTCAGCACAAACCGTAAAAACGACGAACTCTTCCCAAGGTCTAAGAGCAACTTCTGCTTGTTCTCATCGTTTTCCATGGCTTGTAACGCCGTCCCGATCCCGAACCAGCCAGGTAGATAGTAACGCGACTGCGTCCAGCTAAAGACCCATGGGATTGCCCGCAAATCCGAGAGGGTATGTTGGCCGGTTCGCCGGCTAGGACGTGAGCCAATACTGCTCAGTTCCAGCGCATCGATTGGCGTAGCCGTGCGGAAAAAGTCGATAAACTTCGGGTGGTTCAACAGGTTGCGATAAGCGTTCCGGCTGGCTTCCGATAGTTCGGAAGCAATCTCTCCAGTCCGATCTAGCGGTTCGGCTTGCTGCTTTTGGAGCAGGGTGATCCCGCCGACACCGGCTAGTAAGATCTCCAAATTGTAGGCCGCAGTGATCCGATTCGCGTATTTCTGAGCGATGGTTTCGCCTTGTTCGGTCAGACGAACATCGCCCCGGATTGTTCGGTGAGGGAGCGCTTCTAAAAACCGGTGAGTCGGACCGGCCCCCCGGCTAATCGTACCGCCCCGGCCGTGGAAATAGCGAACTTGGATCCCGCAAGAGTCCGCGACCTTGGTGATTTCTTTTTGGGCGCGATGCAGTGCCCATTGGCTGGTTAAAAGCCCTGAGTCTTTATTGCTGTCGCTATAGCCCAGCATGATCTGCTGAACCGGGTACTCGCTGCCCCGGACTTCAGCCTGCAGCTTCCCGCTTCGCTGGACGAATGGGTGCTGTAGATATTCGGCCACAATGGCGGGCGCTGCCTCAAGATCTTCGATGGTTTCGAACAGGGGAACTACATGGATCTCCGAAGCAGGTCCATCCGGCGTTTCACGCCAAAGGCCGACCTCGCGAGCGAAAAGGTAGACCGCAAACAGGTCCGCCACGCCCCGGGTCATGCTGACGATCAACGAACCGATGCCACGTAATCCAAATCGATCCCGGTATTCTTTCAAGACGCGATAACAGCTCAGGACTGCGTCCGCCTCCGGTCCGACCGAGACACCCGGCGCCAGGAAAGGTCTGCGAGAATTCAGTTCGGTCTGGAGCAGGGGAAGTCGTTCTGATTGGGAGTGCTCCGCGTACGGTTTTGGTAAAACAATACCAGCCGCCGCCAATAGCTGGGCGATTGCTTGATCGTGAAATTGGCTGTTCTGCCGGATATCTAGAACCGCCCCATGGAAACCGAAAACATCGACGATCCGAATCACTGGCCAAACTTCAGTGCGCGCGATTCGGATCGCCCCAACGGCATCCAACGATGAATTCAGCAAAATCAGGTCATTTCTCAGATCACTAGTTGATCTATAACCTTGATCCTGAAGGGATTGCTGAAGTTTCTTCTGAATCAGAAAGGCAAATTGACGCCATGGTTCTTCACGGTAGAGCAAACGCTCGATTCCAACCGAAGTTTCTTTTGTAAGTCGTTCAATTCCTTCGAGTAAAGCGGGTGGGGCAATCTGATCATTGCCGGATAGTGTCAATTGCTCGACCACCCGGGTCATGGCGTTGATCAAGGTCTCTAAAGCGGCTTGCCGCAGTTCGAAAAATGTCTCCCGGGTAACTTCGGCGGTAACTAAAGGATGGCCATCTCGATCGCCGCCAACCCACGTACCGAAACGGATTTTGGGAAAACGATTGGGCGAGTTTAGCGCCTCAAGGTCGAAGCCGGCTTCGGACCAGGATTGCCGGAGACGCAGATCGACATCGCGGAGAACGATGGGGAAAACATCCCTTAAATAGTGCAACACATTCCGGCGTTCCTCGGCCACAATCGGCTTCGTCCGATGAACCTCGCCGGTGCGCCAAAGACGTTCCAAAGTCACCTTGATCTCGTCCCGGATCGCGATCTGTTCGTGCGGGGTGTACATCTGATTTTCCCGCTGAACCAAGAGATAGTAGAGCGCTCGATGCTGATCGAGCACTGCGAGTCGCTTGGCTTCAGTCGGGTGGGCGGTCAGCACCGGTTCCACGCGGATCGATGCCATTTGAGCGGCAATATCCGGTTCGCTAATCCCGGCCTTTTTCAATCGCTCTAGTTGATCCGCCCAAAGCCCAGGCTCGCTGGCTAACCCCAGATCCGACTCCCGTTCTCGGCGGACCTGTGCAGCCACGTTTTCCTCGACCATATTCAAAAGCTGAAACGCGATGGAATAGGTTTGAGAAAGCCGCGGGTTTGGTTCCGAAGAGACTTTGACTTCGCTGATCCATGGCAACGATTGCGCCAGCTCGACTTCGCCGAGTTCCTCAAGCACTTCC
>DASUWQ010000473.1:0-2972 GCA_036378375.1 Chthoniobacterales bacterium | reverse complement strand
CTGCATTCCGGGGTGGTTTTCGCCAAGATGAGTTTCAATAAACTCACCCACCACTTAGCGGATTTCCCGCCCTGGTTCGGACCGGACCTGACGACTGGGTTTGGCGCAATCGCGATCCTCCTTTTGCTCTGGTTACTGGTTTGGCTACTATTTCGTCGTGCAGGCGGCTCTGAACACGCTCTATCAAACGGTGATTAATCTGTGTTATCCACCGTTTTGTATTTCCTGCCGCACGAGTTTAGAGGAGGGCTGGCTTTGCCGGAACTGTCTGGAATCAGCTGTCAGAATCAAAGCTCCTTTTTGCCAGATTTGCTCCCGGCCTTACCCCGGCGAGTTCGGCGCCCCGTTCGCCTGTCCGGATTGCGAGGATCATCCGCCCGCGTTTGATTGCGTTGCGACCCGCTATCAAGCGACTGAGATCGTACGGGATTTGATTCACCGATTTAAATACTCGGGGGAATTTCATTTGCGAAACATCCTGGTGACCTGGTTAGAGGAAGCGCTGAGTGATCCAAGGGTCAACGCCGATCCTTTTGACGGACTAGTCCCTGTTCCACTGCATCCCACCCGGATCAGGGAACGCGGCTATGACCAGATCGCTGCTCTTGTTGAACTACTGGGTAAGCGGAGGCGGATACCCGTGTGTCTGTGCCTTCGCAGGTCACGCTATACTGAATCGCAGACACGTTTCTCCCGGAAAGAACGTCTCCAAAACTTGCAGAATGCGTTCGAGTTGCGCAAAGGTAGCAGCGT
Organism: Chthoniobacterales bacterium; assembly: GCA_036378375.1. Lineage (GTDB taxonomy): Bacteria > Verrucomicrobiota > Verrucomicrobiia > Chthoniobacterales > JAFAMB01 > JAFAVN01. The sequence continues at coordinate 2,219 of DASUWQ010000473.1, read as the reverse complement.
GATTGGCAAACGGCTCCTCCTGGTAGACGATGTTTTAACCACCGGTTCGACGTTGGACGAATGTGCTCGAGTACTAAAAAGCCACGGCGCTCAATCCGTCCGCGCAATCACCGTCGCCCGTAGATAGACGTATGCCGATCTTTCAGAAACCGACTCTCAAGCAAGGAACCAATCGAAAGCGCGAAATGCCGGAAGGTCTTTGGCAAAAATGCCCCGAGTGCGGTGAAGTAATCCACAACCTGGAATTATCGCAGAATCTAAAGGTCTGCCCTAAGTGCGACTATCATTTTACCTTCTCCGCCAGGGAACGGATCGACAACCTGATCGATGAAGGCACGTTCGAAGAATTTGACCAGAACCTGCTTTCCATGGACGTTCTCAAGTTCACGGGAGTCGCGAGCTATTCTGAGCGGCTGCAGAGTTATCGCGAAAAAACTGGTCTAAAGGACGCTGTCGTTACCGGCTTCGGCCGTCTAGGTGGCCATGAGATCGGGTTGGCGGTAATGGATTTCAATTTTTTAGCGGCAACCATGGGGTCAGCGGTAGGCGAGAAAATCACTCGCTTGGTAGAAAAAGGTACCAAAGCAGGCAGACCGATTATCGTGGTCACGGCATCCGGCGGCGCTCGTGTTTATGAAGGCATGCTTAGCCTCATGCAGATGGCCAAAACCAGTGCCGCCCTGGCACGCCATGCCCAGCTCCGCCTTCCTTATTTCGTCGTTCTGACCAACCCAACCACCGCAGGAGTAATGGCAAGCTTCGCTTCCCTCGGGGACATCATCTTGGCGGAGCCGAAATGCATGATTGGGTTCGCCGGCCCACGGGTTATTCGAGAAACGACCCACCAAGATCTGCCGCCCGGGTTCCAGACTGCAGAATTTCTGCAACGCCACGGATTCATTGACCTCATTGTTCGACGGCACGACCTCCGAACGACCCTTAACCGGCTCGTGGGTCATCTCTCATCTCGCTGACACGAACTGCCGTGCAAGAGTCGTACACAGAAGCCATTCGCTGGCTCTACAGTACCCAGGTTTCGGGGGTTAAACTCGGTCTTGAGAACGTTCGCATCCTCTTAGAGGCTTTAGGCAACCCCCATCAGCAGCTCACTTGTATCCACATTGCAGGTACTAACGGAAAAGGGTCCGTCTCCGCCATGCTGGACTCGGTAGCTCGGGCCGCCGGGTTGCGAACCGGGCTCTACACCTCCCCTCACCTGGTCCGATTCAATGAGCGTATCCAGGTTTCGGGGCAGCCGATCGCAGATGATGAGGTACTGGCTGGGCTTAATGTGATCCGGGAAGCGATCGCGAGATCCGGGTGTACCCCTACTTTCTTTGAGCTCACCACGGCATTGGGGTTTCTGCATTTCTCGAGCCAGCGAGTTGATCTCGCGATTATGGAGACTGGACTAGGTGGTAGGCTGGACGCCACCAATCTGATCACACCGCTGGTGTCGGTCCTCACTTCGATTGACCTGGACCATCAGAAAATCTTAGGCGACTCGAGAGCCAAAATTGCCCGGGAAAAGGCGGGGATCATTAAGCCGGGAGTGCCTGTGGTGTCGATAGCTCAGACTGCGGACGTCCGAGAGGTGATCGACGAGGTCGCGACATCCCTGAACTCACCGTTGATTTACATCACAGAACCGATCGCCGATCTACCGATTGGTTTGGCTGGCTCTCATCAACGATTAAACGCAGCTTTGGTACGCGATACGCTTGCGGTCGCGAAGCTAGGCATCTCACCGGACGCCTTGAAGACCGGCCTGAAGTCGGTATTCTGGCCAGGCCGCTTTCAGGCGCTCGGCGATCGAGTCACGATAGACGGCGCTCACAACCTCGCTGCCAGCGAACGTCTGGTCCAGACTTGGAGAGAATGCTATCCAAGCGCCTCGCCCACGATCGTATTTGGCGGATTACGTGACAAAGAACTCGATAAGATGCTCTCCGCTCTGGCGCCAATCGCCGCACGTTTTTTTCTCGTCCCGGTCAATAACCCACGTGGTGAAAACCCGGCGAGCATTCGGCTGCCGGCCGGGATTTCGAGCGCAGTGTTTCCCGAAGTACAGGAAGCAGTAGAAGCGGCCTTTAAGCTGGCAGAGCCGATCCTGGTTACTGGATCTCTTTTCCTGGTCGGTGAGGTGCTTTCGTGGATGCAACCGCAGCTCGGCCGATTCCAGACCAGCAGCCAATAAAAACGCCAGACTTCGCCCAGTA
>DASUWQ010000472.1:0-5246 GCA_036378375.1 Chthoniobacterales bacterium | reverse complement strand
ATTCATTGTTTAAAAGCTTGGGACAAGTTGCTCGATGTTCTACGCTCAGGACCCCTCCCATCCCGAGGATTTCTCTTGCACGCGTATAGCGGTCCGCTGGAGTTGATCGAACGGTTCGCTGAGCTCGGCGCTTATTTTTCTTTTTCTGGATATTTCTTGAACCCAGGTAAAGAAGAGCGGTTGGCGCCTTTCAGCGAGATTCCTTCGGACCGGTTACTTGCCGAGACTGATGCACCTGCAATGCTTTTGCCTGCGAGCCATAGCGAGTTCCGGCTACCTCCGGCGCCTGACGGCGACCCGATCAACCATCCAGGAAATATCGTGGCTGTATACGCTGCTTTGAGCCGGCTGCGGAAAGTCGACTTGTCCGATCTGGTACAAATCTGCGCAGAGAATGCTAATCGGCTCTTTGGTTAACGTTTGGCGATTGGGGCTTAGCGTTCGGCGAGGCGTGTCGCTGAAAGGGTGCGCTAGGTATCAGACGCGTGCGGCGCTGTTAACGGATGGGACTTATAGGACACATAGGACTTGTGTGACTGATCCCTCCCATTAGTCCGATTAGTCCCATAGGTCCTATCCGTTAATCCTCCCCAGATGTGCGACTGTCCTAAAGCGCTGTTCGCCCACACGCCAAGCGCCAAACCCCGAACGCCAAACGGTGTCCTCCCACGCAAACCGCTTAACCGCTCGCATGCGGCGTGCTATTCTGTTAGGAAGAACCTCAGGAGAAAGAGAGTTGATCAACACCAAAACGCTTGAGTCGCTGCGTACAGCCGCTTTTGTGAACCCGCTGGCCGCAGGTTCAGAGATCGAAGCGATTGAACGCTTGTTGGAAGAGTTGAAAACGAATCCGCTGGTCGCCGATCTGACTGAACTTAAGAGGACCATCATTGAGCGGCAAAAAGTGGATCCACCATTCCTACCCATGGGTGTCGCCTTCCCTCATGCCAGAACCGACAGCGTGCGAGGCATTGTCATCGTGGTCGGGATCTCCCCGCAACCAATCCCTTTTTCGGTAGGATCGGCCAGGCTGGTACTCTTAATTGGGGTGCCGAAAAAGGCGGTGGCCGAGTATCTGGAATTGACCTCGTTTCTAGCCCGTCATCTTCGAGGCGAGAACGTGCTGGACCGGTTGATGGGAACGACAAATATCGAACAGTTCCTGGCCGCGTTCGCGCCATAGGCTGCTGTACACAATATGCCCAGATCGCATGCCGGCCTGAGCCCAGCTCTGCGGCGTCTCCTGCTCCTAAAGGTTTGGCTCGTTGAACATTTTCGCCTCAGCGATCGCCAGGTAACACTATTTTGGGCGGCAGCGATCGGATTTTTCGGCGCTCTGGCAGCGGAATCTTTCCGGAAGGCAACCGATTTTCTGCAGTTCTTGGGAACAGGTCACCTGAGCAGTATTATCACCAGCTTCGAAGACCTGCCTTTGTGGCAACGTTTTCTGGTTCCAACGATCGGAGGGCTGCTCGCGGGTCTCACCCTTTTTTTTGGCAATCGATTGATCAGCAGCGTTCGCCAAAAATCGACTACGGACTACATGGAGGCCGTAGTCGTCGGAAACGGCAAAATTTCGTTCCGGGCAAGCCTGGTAAAAACTATCTCGGCGCTATTCTCGATCAGTAGCGGTGCATCCATAGGTCGCGAAGGCCCCCTGGTTCAACTCTCTTCCCTGCTCGCTTCCCTCGCCGGCCAGGTACGGAGATGCCCGGTCCCCCAAAAGCGCCACATGGTGGCCTGTGGCGCTGCGGCTGGGATTGCCAGCGCTTATAACGCGCCAATTGCCGGCGCGTTCTTCGTCGCGGAAATCATCCTCGGTACGGTGGTGGTCGAATCACTCGGTCCATTAATCCTGGCTTCAGTTGTTGCCACGTTCACCACCCGTGCTATCCACGGCGGCAGCGCGCTTTACCGATCGCCCGATCTCGAGTTTCACTCACGTTGGGAAGCCATTCCGATTTGCGTGATGGGCCTTCTGCTCGGGTTTCTAGCCCCTGTCTTTTTGCAATTGTTGCGCCGGTCGGAAAAGCTTTTCTCCAGGCTCCGGTCTCCGGCTCCGGTTAAGATGGCCATTGGTGGCGCCATCGTCGGCGGTATCGCGATTTTTTGGCCGCAAGTCTGCGGGAATGGACAAGATTTGCTCAGCTCACTTTTTCATCAGAACTGGGATTTCGATACCATTTTAATCCTGTTGATTGCCAAACTGGCTGCCACCTCGGCTACATTTGGTTCCGGGGCAGTGGGAGGGGTATTCACTCCTACTCTGTTCATCGGGTCCGCACTTGGATTTCTGTATGGCCAAACCGTGCTACTGCTGTTCCCAGGCCTGCAACCAGATCCTAACATTTATGGGCTCGTGGGGATGGGGGCATTTCTATCGGCTGCCAGCGGAGCACCGATCATGGCTATCCTGATGGTGTTTGAGCTGACGCTCAGTTACACCATTGTTCCTTACCTGATGGTGGCATGTGTGCTGGGCTATTATTGCAGCAGCATTTTCGAACGCCGCTTCATGTACGGCGAATCCTTGGAGCGGAAAGGAGCTGCATTCTTCAACTCCCAGTTGGCGGAAGTCAGCATGACCGACCTTATTCGGACTGATCCTATCACTTTGCCGGAACAGGCTAGCTTCGCGGAAGTCGCCCGTACTTTCCTTCAATTCCAGTTCCAGCATCTTTATGTAGTAGATAGCTCGCGCCGATTCCTGGGTGCGATTTCGCTGCATGATGTGAAGGCATTTCTGGACCGACCTGAGCTAGAGACTGTGGTTATCGCAGCGGATATCATGGATGAGAATTTCCCGCGTATCTCCCCACTTCAGGGCACCGCGGACGCCTTGCGTAAATTCTCGGAAACGAATTCGGAACGACTCCCGGTAATCGACAACTTTAATTCGCAGCGACTGATCGGCAGCGTCTCTAAGACGGACTTGATCCTGCATTTAGCTGGAGAACAGAGTCGCCCAGCCGTTGCTCGAGCCGTGGAACCGGATGTCGTGGAGGGGCCGGCTGCCTCCGGCGATGGCGCCGTGGCCACGAAAGGCGATACGACGAAATAGAGCATCCAGACGTATCGGCCTAAGTGGACCGAGTGGACCGAGTAGACAAAGTGGACACGAGTGGGCGCTGCCCGCTCCAAATGCGCCAGAGCTGAGGATGTTCACTACGTCTACGAAGTCCACTAGGTCCACTTTCGTGGACACGCGGACGCGCTCCCTGCCCTTTCGCCGCTCCCGGTCGTGGATATACTAGCAAACCATGGCCGACGGTTATCAACCCATTGAGAACCACAGCATTGTTGGGAATCTGGAGACGGTGGCTCTGGTTGCCATCGACGGAACCATCGATTTTTGCTGTTTTCCCGATTTCGATTCACCATCGATTTTTGCTGATTTGCTCGATTCGGACAAAGGCGGACGGTTTTCCCTCGCCGCCAGCCTCCAGAATAGCCGGCCCAGACAGAGTTATATCCCAAATACCAACATGCTCTTAACTCGCTTCCTTTCGCCGGACGGTGTCGGTGAAGTCAGCGATTTCATGCCGGTATTCGACGGCGAAGTTGGGAGCGAGGAAGGGCTTCGTAAAGGGGCAAAGATCATTCGACGCGCAAAATGCATTCGCGGCGAAGTCCGATTCCAGATGATTTGCCAACCGCGCTTTGATTACGCGCGGGTTAAGCACCAAGTCAAAATACTCTCAGACAGAGAGGTCCTTTTCATTCCGGAAGCGTCTGGGTTACCAACGTTGCGCTTGCACTCGCAAACGCCGCTTCAAATCAACGATCAAGATGTTACTGCCGATTTTGTCTTAAACGCCGGTGAAAAAGCATTGTTCGTTCTTGAGCTTGATCTTGGCGAAACGTACGAACCGGTTCGCGCAGTATCAGATTGGTTCCTACAAACCCTCAACTTTTGGCACAGATGGATTGCCCGATCCCGGTACGCAGGGCGCTGGCGAGAAATCGTTGATCGATCTGCCTTAGTCCTGAAACTACTGACTAGCCGGCGATACGGTTCGATTGTAGCAGCTCCGACATTTGGATTACCGGAATTCGTGGGAGGCGGACGCAACTGGGACTATCGATTTACCTGGATTCGAGACGCTAGCTTCACGTTGTACGCGCTCAGCCGGTTGGGTTTTACGGCGGAAGCGGGAGCTTTCATCCGTTGGTTGGAAGCCAGATGCGCGGAGAGCGCCGCGCTTGGTCCCTTACAAATCATGTATGGCATCGACGGACGGCACGAGCTGCCCGAAGAAATCCTTGACCATCTTGCCGGTTACCAGAATAGCCGACCTGTCCGCATCGGCAACGCTGCCGCCGGGCAGTTGCAGCTGGATATATACGGAGAGCTATTAGACTCGATCTATATTTACGACAAATTCGGAGAACAGATCAGCTACGAGCTCTGGCTTGATCTGGTAAAGATCGTTAATTGGGTCTGTGAAAATTGGGACCGGCAGGATGAAGGCATCTGGGAGGTGCGCGGGGGCCAGCAAGATTTTTATTATAGCCGTTTGATGTGCTGGGTCGCCGTGGATCGAGCGGTCCGGCTAATCAATAAGCGGAGTCTTCCCGGACCCCAGGTTCATTGGCAACGCGTACGCGACCAGATGTATCATCAAATCCAGACGGATTTCTGGAATCCCGACGTTAACAGTTATGTCCAGACCAAGAAAAGCGATTGGCTGGATGCCTCTTGTCTCTTGTCGCCGTTGGTCAGGTTTATCGGGCCGACTGATCCTCGCTGGTTGTCCACGTTGAACGCGCTGGAGAACCGGTTAGTTGATGATTCGCTAGTTTACCGTTATCGGAGCCCAGACGGCATGGAAGGTGGAGAAGGCACCTTCTGCATGTGCTCATTCTGGTACGTCGAGTGTCTGGCTCGAAGCGGAGACGTGAACAAGGCCCGGTTCATTTTCGAAAAGATGTTGGGCTACGCCAACCATGTCGGCCTCTATTCCGAAGAGCTAGGTCCCTCGGCAGAACAACTCGGTAATTTTCCGCAAGCATTTACTCATATGGCGCTTATCAGCGCCGCGTTTGAGTTGAACCGGCGGTTGGATCAAGGAAGGTAAGGCGAATGGGGGCACCGGCGATAGGGCGAGTGGAGAGAACGAACAAAGCTGTCAAGGAGATCAAGCGCACTTTCAACTATGAATCAGCATTCGTCTGTGATTTGGACTAACGTTCGCTTAGCGGAGCCAGAACTCGATCTGCTGCAGGCCGAGACCAAGAGCCACGAG
>DASUWQ010000471.1:0-11028 GCA_036378375.1 Chthoniobacterales bacterium | reverse complement strand
GCATGAGCGACATTTTGTTTTGCATCCGGATCCTCCATCAGCCGTCTGCGATATTCTTCATATGCAGCCAGACTTGGAAAATCGATCAACGCTATCGCGGAATCAGTTCGACCAGCGAACTTGGTGGGAAGAAAATAACCGATCAATTTACCTCCACAACGTTCTATCGGTTTCGGCCAGTGCTTGGCGTATTGCTCAAAATCAGGAAGTTGGTTCGGGTTTATCTTATAGCGAATACAGAGGGTAGGCATGGCATTGCTTTGATGCCATGAGATTACGAAACAGATCGACCAGGTTCAAAACAGGATGCTTCGGTGCAGACCGAACTGTCTTTGCTTGTTTGGAAATCCGTTTATGAGACGTTTCGGCGGAATGTCATTTTCAGCGTCAATGTCCGAAATTGCAGCTTTAGTAGGAGACCGAGCCCGCGGAGAAATGCTATCGGCTCTGGTAAGCGGCCGTGCGTTGACCGCGAAGGAGCTGGCCTACGTCGCTAAAATAACTCCGCAAACTACCAGTGAGCATTTGAGTAAATTGGTTGACGCCGGCATCCTCACAGTCAACACCCGAGGCCGATTCCGTTATTTCCGACTGGCCTCAGCCGCGGTCAGCCATATGCTTGAGGGCATCATGACGGTCGCAGCGTCGGGACGAGTCCCTACGTTTCGCGATCGCACCCTGGCACGCGCGCGGATTTGTTACGATCACCTGGCAGGCGAGCTCGGTGTCGCGATCGCCGATGCTCTAATCCGGCATGGACATTTGATCTTAGGATCCGACGGCGGAGAAGTCACTGACAGTGGCGAGACGTTCCTTGCGAACGTGGGAATCGATGTCGCGGGATCACGACTGCGCCGGCGCGCTTTCTGCCGTCCTTGCCTCGATTGGAGTGAGCGCCGCTATCATCTGGCCGGCGCTATCGGAGCCGCGATCGCTGACCGATGCTTTGAAATGAAATGGGTGAAAAGGATCGAAGAGAGCCGGGCATTGCAGATCACATCTGTTGGCGAGAAAGGGCTGCTGGCGACATTCGGGATTAAGCGAGTGCCAGCGGAGCAGGAACACGTGATTGGTGAAAAGTGATAGGTGATTGCTGGGATCAAACCATCCAGCATCCTTGACCAAGTAATCAGTAAAAGGAGTTCAAGGAGTTCGCGGAGTTGCAGGAGTTCAGCGAGACCGCAAGAATGAACGTATTGGACTAAACGACCTTTCCGCTTGCAATCCCGTCTCCCGTCTGAGCTAAGCGATGACTCCCAATCACCAATCACCAATCACCAATCATCCTCCACCCCCGCTATTCGTGCCGGGCGCAGGCTTGGTGAAATAAGCTGAATAATGCCAAACGCAATTAAGTAAGCGGTACCTGCGATTAGAAATAACGGTATGTAACTCTTAGTGGTTTGAAGAATAAACCCGGCAAAAGCAGCAATAAAGATCCCGCCGCAAGCCCCGGCTCCTCCGGCCATTCCTATAACCGACCCGACAGCGGGCTGAGGAAAAAGGTCTGACGACAAGGTAAATAAGTTCGCTGACCAACCCTGATGCGCTGCCGTCGCCAAAGCAATCAGTGCCACTGCTACCCATTGATTGCTGGCCTGAGACGCAAAGATCGTGGGTACAACACAAAGCGCGCAAGTTAACATGGCGGTCTTGCGGGCGGCATTCACCGACCACCCACGTTTCAGAAGATAGGAAGAAAGCGCTCCTCCCAAAATACTACCGGCATCAGACGCAAGATAAATAATGACTAGGGGCGGTCCAATCTTATCGATGGTTAACCCATAGGTCGAGTTCAGGAACTTAGGTAACCAGAATAGATAGAACCACCAGACGGGGTCGGTCAGGAATTTGCCGATGATAATTGCCCAGGTTTGTGATTTCCCTAATAGTGGTAACCAAGCCACCCGGACCCGCTTCTCTTGACGTTTTACCAAACCGCGGCGCGCACAAAGCGGATAGATAACGAGCCAGGCAATTAGCCACACAAAGCCGAGCACTCCGGTAGCGATGAAGGCGGCCGGCCAGTCGAATTTGAGAAAGATGATCGGCACAACCAAGGGAGTTACAATGGCGCCTATATTCGATCCGGAATTAAAGAGCCCAGTAGCCAGTGCCCTCATCTGGCGGGGAAACCATTCCGCGACGGTCTTGATACAGGTCGGGAAATTACCGGACTCTCCAAGTCCTAGCAGCGCCCGCATCACTCCAAACTGGAATGCAGATCGCGCGCTGGCATGACCGACGGCAGCGATACTCCAAATGGTGACGAAGATGGCAAACCCGGCAAAAGTTCCGATACGATCAACCACAAAACCAGTTAACACCTGGCCGACCGCATACATGATCTGGAACGCCGCAATGATGTTGCCATAATCAAGTTCATTCCAATGCAGCGAACGTTGAAGGTCTGGAGCCAAAACCGAGATGGTTTGCCGGTCGATGTAGTTGATGGTTGTCGCGAAGAACAAAAGGGCGCAAATGGTCCATCGGTAGACACCGACGCGTGTTTGGACAGGCGGATTCGCCTCAAGCGATGCGGTTTTCATTTTCGGGGGGAACGAAGACCGCTGCCACGGTAAGTGGCTGGGTTCTGCCCGTCAAGGCACCGAACCGTGAGCGGTGAGAAGTGATTGGTGGCAACTCCGGGCAAAGCCTGTAACCTCGAAAGAAGAAACTGTGATCCGTGTCCTGGAGCTAAAAGTGTCACCCCGACTTGGCCTCGCACTTCTGGCTTACCAATCACGTCTCACCTCTCACTTCTCACACTATGGTCCCTTCACGCGACTACGCTTGGCAACTGGTTACTGAATACACTCAAAGCGAATCACTACGGCGGCATATGCTCGCGGTGGAATGCGCTATGCGAGCATACGCCGCTCGATTTTCTGAAGATCAAAATCTCTGGGGCATCGTCGGTTTATTGCACGATTTCGATTATGAACGGTACCCCGATATCTCACTGGATGGTCATCCGGCAGTTGGAGCCCGGATCCTGCGGGAACGCCAAATCGATGAGACTATTGTGCAGGGCATTCTCTCCCACGCTCCGGAAGTGACCGGATGCAGACCGGAAACGAAGTTAGAAAAAACTCTTTATGCCGTTGATGAAGTGACGGGATTCATCGTTGCCGTGACACTAGTCCGGCCTTCCAAAAAGTTGGCCGACGTTGAATTGAAGTCGGTCAAGAAAAAATGGAAGGACAAAGCGTTCGCGGCACCCGTTGATCGCGACGAAATCGCACACGCCGCCGAGGAACTTGGCGTTCCACTCGACGAACATATTCAAGTGGTGCTAGACGCGATGAAAGCCAACGCCGAAGCACTGGGGCTCTGACGAGCGCCTGGTCGTCAGAGCGTCAGAGGTGAGATGTGAGAAGTAAGAGGCAGGAAACGCGCAAGAACCTAGTCAGCTTTTTTGGTACGCCCGGCAATCACGAATCATTTCTCACCTCTTACAGTCTCACTTCTCACAGGGCGGGCAGGCGCTAGCCCCTTGCACACTGGTTCAAAGCAATGAACAACGGTAGATCGACTCTAATAGCTCTGACGAATCGTTATGAAAAAACAGCCGATTGTATGACTTGTAATCGGCTGTTACTGTGGGCTACCATTAAAAGAGCAGACCTCACGGCGCTAAATAAGGCTCTTTAGCCCATTCGCTGGATCCTGTTGGGAAATTCACTTCATGGGTGCGACACCGTGCCGTAAAAGCTTCTGTGCCCAACTCCCGAGGTTGCTGATCCGAACGTGGACGGAAATGGGCCGTACACAACGTACTGATAGAACTTGCTGCCGGAATTGTTCATGGTCAGCCTAACCGCGCTAGACTGAAGCTCGAATGCCAGATAATAGGTTCCTACCGGAAGCGCTATTGGCGTAATAACCGGCTCAGTGTTCCAGCCTGGAGCTACGGTGAACATTGCCGTGCTAGCCAGCTGCTTGCCTGGGCCACCGCCAGAGCCGGAATTATCGTACAGGGCTAACTCCATTGTCCCGGCTTGCCCGCTTGAGACGTAGATCGATATGCTTTGGAGTGTGCCCGCTTGCGTGTTATCCGCTCTTTGGCTCCAGAGCTTTCCGGAATCCTGCACAGTGAGCGCGGGGAGAATCGCAGTCTCGCCAAAGGTCGAGGTCGTAGGTTGCGTAGGATTCAGTCCGTAGGCGCAGACTTGGTGTGAATCCGTCGCGACATAGACCTTGCCGTTAGCAACAGTCGGCGCTACAAACTTCGCCCAGTTGCCGTAATCGTCACGGGCGGCGTTCCACAAGCTACTCCATAACTCCTTACCAACATTCGTTGCATCGAAGGCGTCCAGTTTACCGCGGACCGTAGTGTGGTCGGGATCCGCTAGGGGAATAGTCGCCCACACGATCCCACTTCCGGCTACGCTTTGATTTGACGACACCGACAATGCCGCACAAGGGTCAAGGCCGGAAGGCGTTTTAACGCTGCTGGCAGCCGCAAAAGGGGTATTGAACTTGGCGGTTGTCGGATTGTAGGTGAAGGCTTTCAGCGAGTCATTGACGCCCCAGACGTAAAGGGTTGGGGAAGACGGATTGTTCCAAAAGACGGGGGCGCCCCAAAGACCGTTATCTGCCTTAAATTCCTGCACGACTTGATCGGGGGAGTGAAGCCCCCCCATGCCATTCGTATTGACCAGGTAAAGAAGTCCTTGTTTTCCACCACCGACGATATAGGCCGTTCCCGGTATGGCGACCACCCCTCCTGACCCTAGGTCTAGATCACCAGTGTTCAAGGTGTCGTAGTTATGGGCCTTAAAAAAATCTAGAACTGACAGCGCGTTTCCCGATAGACCTAGCTTAAGGAAAGATTCGCCATAGTCCCCTAGACTATTTTCGGTAGTCTGCGCGCTATTGCCGGTAAGACAATAAACATTATTATTACTATCGGCGACCAGCCCTTGGCCACTCATCCAGATGCCGCCTTCCTCGCCGTTGGGGGTAGTATTGTAGGTGGCGAGCTGCTGTAAATTAGCGGCGCTATACGCTAATACCCAACCGTGAAAGGGGGTGTGATCTCCGAGCGACGCAAATGCCATATAGAGTACCCCGTTGACCAGAGTCAGAGCGGATCGCTGAATCTGTTTCAAAGCATCAAACTGCACGTAACCAGCTCCATCATTTGGGATGGCGCTGCCAGGGTACTGCGCGATGATTTGGATCGGGCCTCCTAGCTTTTCTGCTCCATTTTGCAATATATCCAGCGCATGCAGTCGAAAAATCTGGACGGAATTTTCTAAAGTCTTGGCCACGACGTATAGGGTGCACGTGCTTGGATCGATCACCGGCGTACTGATGATTCCCACCTCGACTAGGATGTTACCACTTGATGGCACTGGTGTTCCGAGAGACTTTTCCCAAAGCTCCGCACCCGTATCGGCGTCAAACGCGTAGACGCTGTCGTGAGCAGTCGCCACAAAGAGAACATTGTGTGTGCCGCTATTCAGCATATTGACATTGGGTAGGTAGAGTGGTTGAGCAAAGATAAATCCGTCCACGGGCATACTGAATAGTTTGCCAAATGTGGAGACATTGACGTTGGACGTGTTTAAAGAGGTCTCGTTCAGGTTGGCACCGGTACGGGAGCTATCATTATGCTGTGTTAGAACGCTGATTTGAGCCCAGCCAGCGCCCACCCATAGGGATAGCAAGAAGGTCAAACAGAACGCAAATCGGACACTGCAACGCAGTATGTATAAATTAGGCATCTATTTCATCTCCCTTTGTATGGATCATCCGAATTCGGTACCGGCACGGAGAAGCGTCTGGGGAGGCGGGTGGATGCCTGGTGGGACGTTGCGGATCAGTAGTTCCAAGAACCGTCGGAGAATCGTCCTAAAAATAATGCCAGGACGATCGTTGATATCCGCTACGTTCCGTTTTCACAGACCGAATAACTCTCCTTGCGGAGAGTTCAAATCTCGCTTTCGACTAGTTAACCTCTACGTACTAATATTAACCTCTATTTAGGTAATATTAACCTCTACGTAGGCAATACTCTGGCGATTCACTTCTACAGAGTCGATAAGAAAAGAACGTCGAACGGAAATAGTATTTCCGTGTAGTTATCGTATTTCTGGCTTTTGTCGATTTTTTAGTCGTCTCAGGTCATAGAACATGAACAGTTCATGGTATGATATCGAGACCTGACGATTCGCCGGAAATTTATCGATTGGATTCTCTCGATTCTCGCTGGGACACGCTCCGGCGAAATCAAGTTCTCTGATGAGCCATTCAAAGATCTCTCTCACATTATTGGAACTATTTAGCAACGAGTTCTTCGCGAGATGAGTGCTAGAGACGTAGAGCGCTTTAACACGTTGCTGCGATATAATTTCTAATTCGGCAGACAAAAAAGCCCCAGCACAAAGTCTGGGTACGTGAGAGTAGTTTTTATCAGAGCTAACAATTGCAATTGATGATCTGTTCAGTGGAAGTACGATACCGCCCACTAAACAATATCTTGGTTTTTTCAATCCACGGCGGGGACGCCGACCCAGTTTCCCAAACGGAATAGAGCCGTTATTTTTCCGTTGGCACTGCCAGCCTCCTAATCTGGCTGCCGTTAGCGACCTACTGCGGCCAACATCCTTGGCGTAGTTTCTCCTTGATATGTCTCAATTGAAACTTGCTCACGAGCTGGGTTTGGCTCGCTCGACTGTGCAATACTATCTTGGCAAAGGGATGCCAGCCAACCTTGACGGCGCTCGGCAATGGTTAACCGACTATAAAGCGGATAAGTCTCTCGATGTTTCTACGCCCGTCGCCAGTAGTCGAGTGGGTGGGGAGGCATTTGAGGACCGGCTGAACCGGCCGCACTGCTAGAGGATATCACCCTGCGTTGCTTCTCATCCATGTATAACCCGCATGCGATGATGTACCCCGATTTGGCGGGGCTCTGCCCGATTACCAAAGAGCCGATCCAATACACGCCATGGAACGAGCTGGTAGCGGAGAACACAGATTTATGACACGAAAAATAAAAGCAAAAACCAAACCAACCACAGACATTTCCGCGCTACTGCGCGAAGCAGGCTTAGCAAGGGTGAGCAACCCGTTATGAGCTTATTTTATACGGCTGACCTTTCCCGGAATGAGGAACTCTCCCGCGATCCTGACCACGTTGAGAACTTTCTAGTTGAGCTTTGTGAAGAGCACGGAGGCGTGAATTGTCGTGAGATAGATCGCCAAGTTTCGGCGACCGCAACCGCCATCAAGGCTATGGAGAACCGATACACCCAATACAGGCGCGAGGATCTGAGCAAAATGATCGGCTACACGTCCGCGAGTCGGTACGCTGGCACTATACCGAATCTCGGGCAGCCCCGCCTTACTCAGGCTTGCGGTTGTCGCGCTTGGAATATTTGAGCGCGGGCTTGCGGAGCGGTGTCTACTCAAAGCTCAGCGGGCGCGTTCCAAGAGCAGCGCAGCACGTTCGGCGTGGGTGGCGTACGATTCTTTCCGCCATCCCCTGACCGGCAGCCGCACGACATCATCGTGGTTGGCTATCTGGCGACCGCACACAACGCGGATCGTGCGGTTGTGCAGGATGATCCGGTTGCCCTTTCTCGTGGCCCGAGTGACCAGTAGATGCGACTCGCTCATGCCAACTCGAAAGGTTGGCATGGGTGGGGGTGCGGAGCGAGTGACGTTTTTGTGACACTTACCTGGATTTTTCTTTTAGCCACGGGTACACGAAACGATCGACGTGGTTATTGGTACACTGAGAAAATTTCTCGGCGGTAGCCCTCTGGGTTTGCTCGCCTGGAACCGTGAGCAACACGTCTGTAAATCTCAAAATCGTTCTGCAAGTAGAAGGTGCAACCCTCTGGCCAAATTGTTACTTTTCGGCGTCGGCCGGTCTTGTCGGTACACAAGGCATGTATAGGATACCGATTTACAGATGTATGTTTCCTCACTAGAAGACTGATGGTGGTATTTGATTTGGTTCAAGTGAATTCACATAAGGTATTTCCTACGCCGACAACTCCAATACTCCGTTACTCCATCACTCCACGTTTTTTCCCACATGACCAACATTGAGCCTAAACGCGTTGGAATTATCGGCGCAGGTTATATCAGCGCCGTCTATCTGAAATCAAACTTTCCGCAGTTCAAGATTGTGGCTTGTGCGGACACCATCCCGGAAAACGCCAATACTCGAGCTAAAGAGTTCGGCATTCGGGCGATGAGCGTCAATGATCTGCTCGCCGATCCTTCAATCGAAATCATTTTAAATCTCACAATTCCTCAGAGCCACGTACCGGTCAGTAGAGCCGCCATCGACGCGGGCAAACATGTGTACTGCGAAAAGCCATTAGGATTGTCCCGGGAAGAGGCGCAAACCCTGCTAGACGCGGCTTCCGAGAAAGAGTTACGCGTCGGCTCGGCGCCCGATACGTTCCTGGGCGGCGGGCACCAGACGGCCCGAAAATTAGTGGATGAGGGCGCTATTGGGCAACCGATCGGCGGCGCGGCGTTCTTTATGTACGGAGGACCGGAAAGTTGGCATCCCAACCCCGAGTTCCTTTATCAAAGAGGAGCCGGCCCGGTGTACGATATGGGACCTTATTACGTAACCACACTGGTGAATCTTTTAGGTCCGGTTAAGAACGTGTTGTCAGTCGGAAGAAATACTCAGCCCAAACGAAAGATCGGCAGCGGACCACGACAAGGGACCGAGTTCACGGTCGAAGTCTTGACCTACGTCAGCGCAATCCTGGAGTTTCATTCTGGAGCAGCGGTTACTTTTACGGTGAGTTTCGACGTCACCGGACATAGTCATCCGCCGATCGAGATATATGGAACCGCAGGCTCGTTGCAGATCCCAGACCCAAACTTTTTCGGCGGCAACATCCGGCTAATCCGAGCCGGTGGCAAATGGGCCGACGTCGCGCACACCCATAGCTATGGAGACGCGAACTATCGGGGCATTGGGCTAGCTGACATGGCGGCAGCCATGGCCACAGGGACGCCTCATCGCGCATCGGGCGCCCTTGCGTTCCACGTTCTTGAGGTCCTGCAAGCCATCGTAACAAAAGCGGCAGGCGATACGTCGTTCGAGATTAAATCAACCTGCGAACGGCCAAGACCATTGGGGGCGATTCGCCCGGTTCCTGATTTCGGCTAGCGCTCCTCTTCCTCGTACTCGTCCTCGTCCTCGAGATCGTTGGTAGGGCGAGGCTCCAAAGCGCGACAAGCCGCCGGTGTAATCGTCTCGAGGGGCTGGCCCGCGTAACGAATGACGCAGCATTGCCGAGCCGGCGAGCAGCGCGGCAACCAGACGACCAGACGACCTGCGTTCCTCTTCAAACCTCCTGCCGCGACTTCATAACTAACGCACCACAGACCTGGTATCGAGGACGACGACGAGTACGAGAACGACGTACGCACGGAACATCCAATGTGCTGTAGCCTGAGATTGAATTTCTAGAACCCCTTGATATCAAGGCGGGGATGCAGGACTCGCCTGAAAAAGGTCGACCCGAGGAACCCAACGATCGGCACAGGGTATTCTGGATTTACGTGCTCATTTTGGGAGGAGGAGTTGTCCTTTTCTTCTTAGGCGGATTGTTGATGCGCAACCCCAATCTCCCATCTTACCTCTATTCGCGAGTTACAAGTTGGCTGCGGAATGAAAGCAACCCTTCGTCCTCGCCCCGGGTACCGCCTCCTCCGAAAACCGCTGAAGATTACCTTGAGCTAACCCACTACGATGTACGGGCCTTGCCACCAGATCAGCGAGGCGTAGCGTTGGCTCTAGCGGATGCGATTGGCAGCGCGGCTGCGGTTCAAGATCGTCTGACCGCGCTTGAACAGAATGTAAGAAACGATCTGCCAACCTTGAGATCGGCCGATGCTCTCTCGGCATATGCCAAGATCAAGTCCCCAGCAGCAACGCTGCTGCAAGCGGCTAACCAACAAAAGGTTTTTTTTCAGAGCCTGGAAACAAAACTGACCCAGCAATTCGAGAGTAGCGGACTTCACGAAGACTTAGCCAAGCAGATCGCAACTCTCTTTTATCAAGGGACTCCCGGCCAAAAGGCCCTGGATCAGGCCGGCAAATCAGAAAAACTTGCCAGCGAGCTGTTAGCGATCGCTAACCTTTTGTCCGAAACACCCAACAAATGGCGCGTCTCATCGAACGGCGCCATCAGTTCACCGGACAAAAAACTAGAGGAAGAATATCGGGAGCACTATGAAGCGCTCGTTTCAGTAATCAATAGGTAGGGCGAAAATCCCGGCGGGCCAACGACTTTCCATAAAAATTACACGTCTCCGCACCGGAATCTTCGCCCTACCTATTGCTGAGCGACCAGATCCTTAATGTGGTCAACCACCTCATCCGACGCGTCATCGCTCATATTCGAGACGCAAACAAAATTAAAACCTTTGCTGTTCCAGCTGCAGACAGTATCTCCACCAATCGACCAATCCTTTTTGGGAATCGGCTTCTCGCCCTCCGGCCATATAAAGAGCGTAAACAGGTCTTTATCTCGTTTGTAAGACACCGCAGCGACTTTCTGATTATTGATAACGTCCAGGCGCCCACCCCGCATTTGGAAGTTAAGACCGGGCAACACCACCGGCGGAGAAAAGTCGAGTTTCCCGGCGAACCAAGGCTTCACTGTTGAGGGGTCAGGAGACACGACGTCGCAAACCCGTTCAAGCAAAACGGCGCGTTTGAAGTTAGCAACGGCCTGGGCCGCAATCCCCTCTTCCCGGTCAGGAGAAAACTTAAGCCACCCAAGAACGAGGCTGATGATCAATAGCCCAGCCGCATACAACCACGGCCGGCGAACCAGGGCGATGATATTCGACCTTCGGGTTACTTCTAATCTGGCCAGTACTTTACCCTTTAGCTCCGGCGGGGCGGAATAATGAGGTGCGCTGGCCCTAAAGAACTCACGCAGTTGGCGTAAGCGATCCAATTTCTGTTTGCATTCCGGACAACCAGCCAAATTCTGCTCAAGCTCGGCTCGTTTATCCGGTTCAAGCTCGCCA
>DASUWQ010000470.1:0-5364 GCA_036378375.1 Chthoniobacterales bacterium | reverse complement strand
GGTCAATCTCATGCTCATCGTGCCGCTTAACGAATCTGTCACTCCCCCCAGCCAAATCGACAAGAGTTGGTTGACGGCTGTCTTGAAAAAGAACGGAGCGCTGAGGGCGGGTGGAATACGTAGTATCCATGTTGACAATTCGACCGGCACGAACTCGCACATTGCGCGGGTCCACATCGAATACAGCGTCGACACGAAAGGAGATGCGCCTCGCTCGTTGATATTGAAAACGGTGGAAGCGGATTCCGGGTTTATACAGAGGTCGGAGGTCGACTACTACACGCATGACTACCTAGGCCTGGCCGATGCGCCGATACTGCAATGTTACGCTGCGCAGATTCACGGCGATGGTTCCTACTCTATTTTAATGGACGACCTGTCCTCTACTCACGAAAGAGACAGTCTGCCAAGCCTGAAATATGGGTTGGCTGTGGCCACGGCTTTAGCTCGATTGCACGCCTTCGTCTGGGGCGAACAACGGATCCATCAACTGGGCGTCCGTATACCAGATGAATCGAAACTCGACCAATACGTCGGTCACGTACGACGAGGATTAGATTCGTTATTGGAGGCAACGACCTTGGATATCTCTGACTACTGGCGGGAAACCATCCTGAACATTTTCCAGTATCATCCAAAAAAAATGTTGGAGAGAACGAGGGACCCAATCGGATTTACCATCATCCACGGGGATGTTAACCCTGGTAACATTTTTTTCCCGATCAAGAACCGCGAATGGACCAATCTTCTCGCTCGGCCGCGGGACTACGGCGCGGCAGGCAAACGAATCGACGCGAATATAGAAGGAAAAGTGTATTTCCTGGATCGGCAGCCTTTCACCTGGTCGCTGACGACTTGGCTTGGAGTAAGCGATCTCTCCTATTTAATGGTGCAATATTGGGACGTGGAGGTGAGACGAGAATTGGAGATGTCCGTGCTGCGCGAGTATCACCGTCAACTACTCGCAAACGGAGTCATCGGCTACGATTGGGATCAGTTGTTCGCTGACTACAAGCTATGCGCCGTTCAGGCAGTCTATACGGTGTCCGAGTGGTGCATCAAAGCGGAAGATCGTGAACGGATGCGTCGGCTCTGGCGGTTGGAACTGGAGAGAGCCATGCATGCGTTTTTCGACCTGGGTGGTGCTCCGTAGGGGCGGCCTAGCGATGCGAATACCGACGCGCGGATCCCGAATCTTCGCAGAACGGCCTTTACCAACTGCTACGTCAGATGTCGCTCCTACGGAGCTAGGCCCTGTTTCGTGAAGGGCGTAGCTATAGAGATGCGCTCGTACGGAGCTAGAAAAAAGCAATTGGTCGGTATTGTAAGTTTCTAGAGTTTGAGCGGAAGCCGGAAGGTGGGAAGTGAAAGCGTGACAGCGGAGAGGCGTTGCATTCCGCGTTTTAGCTCCCACGCATGTCGGCGCTAACAATCGTGGCAGATACGGCGTTCGGATACACGCGACGCCCCGGGGATGCAGGCGGTCCCCCGCGCTGGCGTTGAAAGAATCCTCGCTCGTGCCATACCAACAGGGAGCCGCGGCAAACAGCGCTTTAAGCGACTCGCGCGCTAGACCTTTTCCGTATCTAATAGCCGCACATTTCTAATGCGGCTCCCCTCCGATCGGGCTACGCACCGCTTTTTGACCTGCGTCATGAAACTGTTTTGCCGGTGCTGTCGGCGTT
This sequence comes from Chthoniobacterales bacterium, assembly GCA_036378375.1. GTDB lineage: Bacteria > Verrucomicrobiota > Verrucomicrobiia > Chthoniobacterales > JAFAMB01 > JAFAVN01. The sequence goes on along the minus strand of DASUWQ010000470.1, from coordinate 3,679 downwards.
TCCGTCGTTGAGGGCATCCTGATTAAAGGTCCCGGCGGTCGCGCTTTTGCCTCCTTGAACTCCTAGGGGCCTTTCTCCTATCATCGCCGTCGATATGCCGCGATCACTCTCTCTCCCTGCGTGGGTGGCGGTGGGCTCGCTCGCCGGCATCGTCGCCGGTCTCGTTTTTGGTCAGAGAGCTTCGGTGCTTATCCCGATCGGATCGGCTTACGCGATGATGCTGCAAATCGCGATTTATCCTTATCTGATTTGCTCCCTGCTTTTAGGGCTTGGCCGGTTGAGCCCGGGTATGTCACGACGATTCCTTGGGGCAACCTGGCCTGCTCATCTTCTGGTCTGGGTTTTGACCTTTGGAACCATCTGGCTGTTAGCGCATGCTATCCCGTTGCCGCCGTCTCCGGCAAGCATTGTTCCAAGACCTGCCAGCGAACAAGTAGGTTTGTTAACCGTTCTAATCCCGGCGAATATCGCCGAGGCCTGGAGCCGCAACTACGTGCCTGCCATTGTGGTCTTCGCAGTCGTTTATGGGCTCGGCATTCAGGCGGCCGAACGTAAACAGACGTTTTTTGACGTATTGGAGACGATCCGAAAGGCCAGTGTGGTAATATGGGCCTGGACCGTGAAATTTGCCCCGCTCGGGGTGTTTGCTTTGTTCGCAGGCACTGCGGGAACCATCGAGCCTGCTCAGCTTGGCGGCTTACTGGTATATATCGGTCTGTATACCATTGGCTGCATGGTCATCGGGTTTATTATCCTACCGGCTATCCTGACGTCAGTAGCCCCTACTACCTATCGCGAGCTCCTGACGGAACTACAGCCTGGTCTTGTGCTGACACTGGCGACCACGTTGCCGGTAATGTCTATTCCGTCCGTCGAACGCTTAGCTCAACGCATCGCCGAGCGAGCCGGATGTCCGCAGACCGATGAAACTGCTAACGTTATTAAGACGGCATTATCACTCGGGTATGTGTTTGCTCAACTGGGCAATAATTTTGTTTATCTGTTCATTTTTTATGCGGCCTATGGCGCAAGTGTTGCGTTCAGTCTTGGACAACAGCTCTTACTCCCGGTGCTGACATTGTTGTCGGCGGTTGGCACGCCGAGCTCGACGATCGGTTCTATCGTTTTTATCGGTAAATGGCTGCATTTACCGAGCACGATCCTGAACACTTATGTGGAGACCTGGACGGTGACGCGATATCCACAGGTTCTCCTGTCCGTCATGGGCTTCTGTTTTGTGACTTGCGCAATACCTCTGATTTATTTTGGCAAAACGACGCCGCTCAAGGTTGCGCGCTGTGCCGGCTCTGGAGCCGTTGCGGTCCTACTCATTGCTGTCACCATTGCCGGCGGCATCTGGTTCAGGCCCTCTCTCTTCCCAAGCCCGTCAGAGACGGTGCTGCGCTACACTCTGGCACCGGCTCTGACTAAGGACCTGCGGGTAACCATTCATCCCGCGGATTCTAAAGACTCTGTCACGACGCGAGCCGACTCCGGTCTCAAAAGCATTTCCACCAGCGGCGTGCTCCGAGTCGGGTATAACCCACATGTTATCCCCTTCTGTTATTTTAATATCAACCGTGGGTTAGTGGGATTTGACGTTTCGTATGCTTATCAACTTGCTCATAGCCTCAATGTGAACCTCGAGTTAATTCCCTACGATTGGGAGAGTCTGACTTCCGACCTGCAGGGCGGAAAATTTGATCTTGCCATATCGGGTATTTACATCACTCCGGAACGTCTGCAGACGGTTGGAGTAAGCAGGGCGTACTATGAGAGCCCCATCGCACTGATCGTCAAATCCGAGCGCGCAAACCTGTTCTTGAAAGGCGAATCGATCGCGGCGATGCAGGATTTGAAGTTGGCCGCGTTCGAGGGTCCAGCCTTACTTCCGCTGGTCCATCAGTTATTTCCAAAAGCTTCGGTCAAGATTGTTCCGAACTATGACTCCCTGCCGGAGCTCGGAGATAAAGTTGATGCGGCGGTCTGGACACTGGAACAGGCCAGCGCCTGGGCCGCAGCTCATCGTGGGTACACGGCAGTTCAGCCGGCCGGGCTTGGTGCACCCATCCCATTTGCGTTTCTATTTCCACCCGGTGTGTCAGATTTCCGCGAATACGTTGACCAATGGCTAGCGCTCAAAGGAACGGACGGCTTTAGGTCGGCCCAAGTTGACTATTGGATCGATGGCAAACCGCGAGTCGTCGCGAAGCCACGCTGGAATTTGTGGGATGCAATCTCCGCCCAGATCAAGAAAACAACCGCGAATGGACACGAATAAAGCCAGAAAACAAAAAACGAACCGCGGATGGACGCAGATTTACGCGGATACGCAAACAAACCGAGAAGTTAACGGTTAGTAACCAAATAGCGGTTCAGCCTAATTTACTAACCGCCTGACCCAGGGTTAACCCTGGGCTGTTATGTATCGTCGCTGCGCGGAAAAGTCGACAGCCGCTAAAACAGTCCCGCCCAAACTTCAGGCTTCGATGGCTTCAGCGCTACTCGTCTTTACCGGCTTCGTACCCGGTTGAGCGTTCGCCGGCTGTTTGTACGCAAGCACTAACGCGTTTCCAGCAAGAACGAAAACAATGCCGAGGGCGCTCAGGACATTGAGCCGGTAACCCTCAAATGCGGCCGAAAGACAAAGCGCAACAATCGGGAATAAGATACTGCTGTAGGCAGCCCGATCGGCGCCGATTCGTCCGACGAGCGTTAAATAACAACCGAACGCGATCACCGAACCAAAGAGCGACAGATAAAACAGCGAAAAGATATAGCTTGGTGAAAAGTCAAAGCTGAACTTGCCGCCGGTGAGACAGGCGTACGCGAAAAGAATGATGGTTCCATAGAGCATCCCGAAGGCATTCCCTTGCACAATGGGCATTTTGTCTTTGCGCAGCCGGACAAACACCATGTTACCAATCGATGCCACCAGCGTGGCAGCGATGCTTAGGGCGATGCCCAAGAAGTTGTCTGAGGTCGAGCCCAAGTTCAGCAACTCGTGCCAAAAGGTTAGAACGATGCCGAACAGCCCAATGAGAGCACCAACAATGATTTGGTACGTCGGTCTCACTCTAAAGAACAACCAATTGTTCAGGATATTGAATACCGCCAAGAGAGAAAAGATAATGGCGACACTCCCGGACACTAAGTGTTTCTCCGCCTCGTAAAAAAGGGCGTAGTTGCACGAGAACACGGTTAGCCCTTGAAGCATTAACCAAAGATGTTCGCGAAGACTGAATTTCATGCGCAGGCGCCGAACCCAGCACCAGACGAACAGCAGCAAGGCCGCCAGGGCAAACCGATAAGCAACCGAGACCTGGCTCGGGACGACGCCCAGTTGAAGTTTGATGCCAAACCATGTCGAACCCCAAATGAGCACTACAATGGCATAAAGAAGGATCGTCTTCATTGGTGCGTCACGACCGGTAACTCGACAAAGCTATCGCTTTCGCCGCTGTTGAACACCTTGATCTTGGCCTTCTTGTAGTCGGTCGGTTTGGCTAAAAAGATGTTATCGACGTAGGTTTGCGGGTTACGATCGTAGAGAGGGAACCAGCTAGATTGCACTTGAATCATCAGACGATGGCCAGGTAAGAAGACATGATTTGCCGTTGGCAGATCAAATCGAAAACGGACCTTTTCATTTGCGGGAATCGGCTTTGGGTTATCAAAG
>DASUWQ010000469.1:0-3617 GCA_036378375.1 Chthoniobacterales bacterium | reverse complement strand
GATTACTTGCCAAGCCTCCTCGTTGGTAACTGCTTGCTTTAGCCGACCAAACGCGCCGCTGCTCGCAAAAAAGAATGTTCCTTGTCCGAATTGCACCCGCGCAGCGGGTTGGAGATGCTGAAGGGGCACTTTTTCGACGTGTTCCCGGGTAAAAACCCTGGGCTGAGTCCTGTAGTCGCTTCAAGACAAAAGTTTCATCGGACCTGTCCGCATTTTCGACTCCACCCCGCACAACCAAATCGAGGACGAGGACGACGACGAGGACGAGGACGATTGAGGCTGAGCCATGGCACGCGCCTCCCAGCTCCTAGATTCTAGCTCCTAGCTCCTGCTCTACAGTGCTGCCAAAGTAACCCCTTGAACGATCCGGGTTTGGACTCGGTTAATGTTCAATTCCAAGGCGCGATCTGCGGTTTTGAAAAATGGATTGGAGCTATCTGTCAGCGCGACCTGGAGATTGCCTGGACGCTCGGCTTGGTTTTCCAATTCCGATTCGGTCAGAAGCTTCTGCACGCTCGTGGCGCAGTTCTCGGCTGAATCAACCAACACAATGTCGTCGCCCGCGACTCCGCCGATCGCCTTCTTCAGCAAAGGATAGTGGGTACAACCCAGCACCAGCGTATCGATTCCCTCGGCGATCAACGGATCGAGATAATGATGTAACATCTCAATCGTGACCGAGTGATCGAACATTCCTTCTTCAATAAGAGGGACGAGCAAAGGACATGGCTGGCTCAGAACCACAATGTTTGGATCGACCGCGTGAATCGCTCGTTCATAAGCGCGGCTGGCAACCGTGGCTCGCGTTCCGATAATGCCAACCCGTTTCTCTCGGGTACTTGCGACCGCCGCTCGGGCGCCCGATTCGATCACGCCGATGATTGGGACTCGAAATACCTCTTGGAGCCGGGGCAACGCCAATGCCGAGGCGGTGTTGCATGCCACCACGATCACCTTAGCCCCTTCAACAGTCAGTAATCCGGCGATTTCCAAACTGTAACGCTCGATAGTGGTTCGGTCCTTATTTCCGTAGGGCAGACGCGCGGTATCACCCAGATAAAAGATGTCTTCTTTTGGTAGCGCGTCCTTGATAGCGCGGACCACGGTGAGTCCGCCAATACCCGAATCAAAAACGCCAATGGGTTGATCCGGCCGGCTAGGGTTCGACGTCTCGAGAGTAGACATTGGAAGTGAGTGGATCCCAGATGAGGCTGCCTGAGAAAGTTTCCGATGCTCCCACAGGCGGAGGTTTAGCCGAGATCGCGGCGGGCGGTCTACGGGATCCCCGAACAATTGCCCGATTATAGGATATCACCCCGCGCACAATGGCGTCCGCTAATAATTCCCGATAGGCCGGTGACGCGACTCGAAGCGCGTCCCGGGGGTTGGTGAGGAAGCCCCCTTCGATCAACACACCGGGAATGGCGTTGTTCCGCAATACCACAAACCGGGCCCGCTTAACACCGCGGTCGGGAACGACGAGGCGGGTAATGAGTGACGCATGAATGGCGGTGGCCAGAGCGATATTTTCCGGGTCCCGAACATTGCCGGTGCAATTCTGAAAATCAGCAAAAGTGAGTCCGGAATCGTTGGTTGAGGGGACCCCTCTCGGCGCGAGGCAATAGGTCTCAACTCCTTCCGCGGTGGGGCCCATCCCGTAATTGAAATGGATGCTTAGGAAGACCGCGTTTGGTTGAAAACTGGCAAATAGTGCTCGGCTTTCGAGAGGAACGTAGACGTCGCTGGAGCGAGTCATCCGCACGTTGAAACCGGCCCTGGTGAAAAGGTCACGGGCTCTGAGCGCTACATCGAGGGTAAAATCTTTTTCATTACCTAAGGGGCCCCGGGCGCCAGAATCCGTCCCTCCATGTCCGGCATCGATGACCACCGTTCGTACGGACGAGGCGGATATTTTGGTCGGACGTAGCACCGGATCGATCAACTTCGCTAGATCCAAGCGAGAGATACAAAACCTATCCTGGATATCGAGAACCGGGAGACTAAGAATGAATTTCAGTCCATTCAAATAAAGGTCTCGCGACCCCGATGCACACTGGAGATGCACGGCAGCGCAATTGAGCGTGGCGACGCCGTTAGAGAATTCTGCGGTATTAAAATCGTAGAAGCGGATGAGATCCGTCAAAGGAATGTAGTCACGTCCATTCTCTTTGATGATGGTCCAATCGTACGCGGATGCCCGGTTAACCGCGAAACTGAAAAGCAGAACGACGGCGAGAAGGAAACCACGAATGGATTCCCCTTCGCTGCGAATTCGAGAAGTGATGCTGGACCAAAAGTTACGGCGGACAAGCACGAATAGAAGCGAACTAATCCAGGAAAAGAGTAACCGCAGATGAACGCAGATAGACGGAGATGAACTTTGGCGAGAACGAAGCCTTAATTTCCCGATATCTGCGTACATCTGCGTGAATCTGCGGTTGTTCCTATTCGCTCTGTCTTCGCGTTCATCCGCGGTTAATCTGTCGGTAGGGTTTCACATTTCTTCCCCTTGTAACTCGTACGATAGAACGCTCAAGCAGTAAATTGCGGCGGTCTCTGTTCGCAGGACAATGGGACCCAAGGAGATCGGCAAACACCCGGCACTTTTCGCTAACGCGGCTTCAGCCGGAGTGAAATCTCCTTCGGGTCCAACCAAGACAAGTACATTCTTTGGACGCCTGCCGTTCTGTTCCCGAAAATCCGAGAGAGCACTTTTGAAGGTCAGGGCATCACTTTGTAATGAAGCGATCAACGCAATATCGTATCGATCAAAGTCGGCGAAAAATTGCTTCGGTGTCACCGGTGGACTCACTTCCGGTAGCCGGCTCTGGCCACATTGCTTGGCGGCTTCGATGACGATCTGCCGCCATTTTTCCGTCTTTTTCTCGGCCTCATCCGGTTCGACCTGAACCACCGTGCGTTCTGAAATTAATGGAACGATCTTCGACACACCCAGCTCGGTCCCTTTCTGGATGATCAACTCCATGTTCTTGCCCTTCGGGATCGCTTGCGCCAGGGTGATGGCGCAAGGCAACGGTTGCGTCTGAGATATCTGCAAAGTCTTGAGCTGAACCCGAGATTTCGCGATTCCGCAAATCTCGGCTACTGCTTCAGTGCCTCGCCCATTAAATACGACGATCCGCTGCCCAACGGTGGCTCGGACGACATCGATACAGTGGTGCGCTTCGTCCTGATCAAGTTCTAGTCGATCAGGAGACCACGATTCAGGCCGAATAAAAAACCTGTGAGTCTGCATGGCGATCGGCGTTTGGCGTTCTTGCTACGCACCAGCGCTATCCTGGGCTCATCGTTGTTATTTAGGATAGGTGATGATTGGCCTTCTGAGAGAATCCTTTGTAAAAAGCTCGACCTAATATCGAGGAACGCCAAACGCCGAGTGCCAAACGGACTATTAGCGGAAGAAATCCTTCGCCTTATCGAAAAACGTTCGATGGATGGGGGTGTTGTCGTCCCCACAGGAGGCAGCAAACTCTTCCAATTTCTTTCGCTGCTCGCCATTCAGTCTGGTCGGTACTTCAACCAGGACGCGCACCCGTAAATCGCCCTTAGTCTTGCTATCAATGTTGGTGATCCCATACCCTCGCAGCCGGAACTGA
>DASUWQ010000468.1:0-9292 GCA_036378375.1 Chthoniobacterales bacterium | reverse complement strand
TATTGATATCGATCGTCGTCTGCCGGGCGTACGCCTGACCGAACAGGTCTTTCTTGTCGAGGAGTGGAGTATATTCTCCCGTTTCGCCGGTGTTGGCAAAGGGTTGAACTCGCAGAACATTGTTTCCCGTGCCATCGGTCGCAGAGCGTAGACTTAGCGACAGACCAGCTACTGGCCGCGACTGATTCAGACTGGCCAAGTTGACCTCCCCATTAGTAAGGAGCTCGTTTCGGATCTTTGACTCCAGGCCTAACAGCGCCTGCTCTGTCGAAATTCGTAACGCGTCCTGGTTCAGATTGCGGGCGGTCGTCGCCCGTTGGTTATCCACGAAGGTTAGATAAGAAGTTCCTATAATCCCAGCGATCACAACAAGCACCAGAACGTAGACTAACACGGAGCCCGAGTTACTTCGTTCGGCGGTTTGGATTCCGGGAGGGAACGGGTTGATTGACAATAGGGGTTCTTGACCACGAAGTGGCCCGACAGAACAGCTCAGAGCTTTAGCCCTGGGTGACCGGCCTCGAGCCTCGCCCTGAAAGGGCGGCCGATCGCCTTTTGTAACTTGGCGGCATGCCTTGTTGCTTTCGGCAAGCCAGCTCATGAGAATGCCGCCGATTGAGTCTTCTGGACCGTGACCGACGCAATATTTTGTTCGAAAACGGCATGTCGCTCGGCCACCCCTACGGGGCGATTTACTGACCGGCAGGTTTCCAGGGCTAAAGCCCTGGGCTGTTCTGTTAAGCCATTTCATGGCCAAGAATCCGTTTGCTTGTTTGGTCACGTAGCGAATCCGCAATAAACTGAAATCACTCACTGCATCTGTAGCGGCACACCGAAAACGTTGAACGGAACTTGATCAACCGTGGTGTTCACGTTCCATTGAGCCTGAACAATCCCGAGATTGCTCAGATTGAATATCGGCTGATGGTTATTCTGCCCATTATCGGGCTGCTCGTCGTTATTGGGCTGACCGTTGTTAGGGGACGCACGCGATGCCCCGACAAACACCCGAGTTTGAACGGCGCCATTTCCCGTCTGCTGACACTCGATCTGGACGCCATCAAAGTGAAACCTGGTCGTCCCGTTTTGGTTAACGCACACCAACCAATCTCCGGATGAATTGCCGGGGGCAAGTGGCTCATTGGTAGCACCAGTAGGAGCGTTCTGATAAATTTGAAAATCAACGGCGCTCTTAATTGAATCGTTCATGATCTCAGCCAGAGCCTCATGTTGGGCCTCCAACGCCGTCGCTTGCAGCACAGCGACTTGGCGTTGCATGGCGGTGAGCAGAAACCCAGTAGCCGCGCTGACCACGACAAAGACCCCGAGCATGGCGGCGAGCATCTCAGGCAACGTGAAACCTGATTGGTGCGAGCAGGGGTTGACGGGCATCATCATGGGTCAAGGATTCAGCACTACTGTCTTCGTCACCTGCCGAGAGGCTTGGGTTCCGTAACTCGGAATAGTATAAGTCAGTACCAGCTGAGCCCCCGTCGTTCCATTGGTCATCGAGATCGAAAAAGGAATCATTTTCCCAAATTGCGGCGAACTGCTCTGGCCGGCGATTAACTTAGGATAATAAAGGTAACCGGTTATCGGGCTTGGCGATGGTGATGCCAAAGCATTTACCGTGAAGGGTCGAGAATCGGCAGGAGCGAAGGTCTGCAGTTCATAATACTCGCGCAGGATTCGTTCCGCTCGGCGATCCGCGCGAGTTAGAAGTTCTTGGTAGTCCGCCAGCCGCCAGGCAGCCGTAATACCGACGGCGGAAAGCGTCAGGATGAATAAGCTAGCTAACACTTCGACTAGAGAGAAAGCGGATTGGAGTCGAGGCGACGCTCGACGTTTCCGACCGAATCGGCCTCGCAAGAGAGGCAGCGCTCCGTAGCTGCGCCACTCAATTCGTGTTGGGCAAATCCAAATCATCGGGTTTCGTTTTTTGAATCTGCTTGTCTGGCCCATTCAGGGGAACTGGCGGCGGCTCACCAGGTAAATCGGATGAATACTGTAGAGTTTTTCTTTCGCTTTCACCTAACCTGTCGAACCGGTGGCCCCCAGCCGGTATAATCGTGGGAGAAACAATGACGATGAGATTTGTGCGCTGCTTAGAGTACGATCTTGATTTGAAGGCGTATCCGAGGATGGGAATTTTAGAAAGTCCGGGAACCGCATTCGCAGTGAAGGTCACGCTATCCTGCAGAATCCCACCGATGACGGCGGCTTGACCGCTGCGCACTGTAATGTCCGCTGTTGTACTTCGAGTCGAGATTATCGGAATCTGGGTCGTGGTACCAGGTTGCGCCGCACTGGTCCCCGAGATCGTTGACAGAGTTGGATTGAGATTGAGGTCTATGAGACCTCCTTCCAAAATACGACCCACGACATCTATCGTCAGCCCGGTCGTGAAGGTATAGGGTACGGTGCTTGGCCCATAGACCTGGGTGCCGGGCGTCTGCAAGAAAATGGTTTGCTTGGTATCCGAACGTATCGTCACCGGCATCCCGCTCTTTGCCACGGTCATCGGTGAATTGTTATTTCTAATCCAGCCCTTAGCCTTCAAGGCCTGAAGGGTGACTTGCACATCGGACATGTTTAACACCAGGCCATTGGTGAAAAATCCGCCGCCGTGGGCGTTGATCGCGCCGGTTACGGTCTGAAAGTTAGAAGCCGGTGGAATACCCGCCTGCCCAGTAAGTGAAAATTTGGCGCCTTGCCCGGGCTGAAGCCCGAGAGTTTGGCTCCAATCCAGGCCGCCTCCGATGGAGTTAGTATCCGTGACTTCAACGATATAGGTCTTGATGAGAATCTGTTTCTCAGCCACATCGAGTCGTTGGAGTTCCGTCCTGATTAAGTCATGCTCTTCCGGAGTGGCGCGAACGACCAAAGAGTTGCTGCTTCTTTCGACGAATACGGCAGTTTGCCCATTCTTTTCAAAGCCCCCTATTGACAATGGCGCGTCGAAAGGTACGCCCGGCTCATAGCGAGGCCGGCTTTGATCCGTACCCGTGCCGGAGGCCGTTCCTATCGCGTCCGGAGTCACAGTAGTATTATCCGGCTTCGGATAAGTAGGAAAATTAGCCTGGGCCGAAGTAACCTTGATCCCTAAATAGTTGGCGATCGGCTGCAGCAAGAGTTCCGCGGGCTGATTCCTGATAATGTATCGCTTGGTGATATAGAAACTCGGATTTGCGATATCCGCCCGGTGAAGCCTATAGCGCTGGCCATCCGTGATAACCTGGAAGCCGCGCGATTCAGCAATCTGATAAAAGGCCTGGAGAGGAGTGAGATTGGTTAGCGCAACCGAAATCTTCTCGTCTTCGGGAATGTTCGGTTCGACATAGTTAATTCCGGCCTGTTCCGCCAAGATCCTCAAGACTTTGGCGATCGGCTGATTGGTAAATCGATGAGTCCTCGGCTTGTCAGGCGGCATCTGGGCTGTAGTCGCCGACTCCGCGTTCTCGCGTTCCCGTAGCAACCGCTCGATTTGATCGACCACACTCTCCGGACTTTGGGAAGATTCACTGCCCGGAGTTGCGTCAGCTGCAGGCACCGGCCCAGGGCTCGGGGTCTGTGCTGGCGTCGGGCTACCGTTTTGCGCCAATGCCAGCAACGGCCATACGACCACTACCATCAGCCTCTTAATCATGCTCAGCTTTCTTTTTCCGTTCTAAAGTGATCCGTTCCGTCCCGCTGTCTCCCACGTAAGGGAGCTTGCAAAGCGGTGCTCTGAATCCCGGCAAAAGGATAGAAACGCCGCCAGAGTCAATTGGCCCTACTTCTAACAAAATCGTGCTCTTTTCGCTCATATCCCTTTCCAACGGTAAAGCGTAAGTGCGCGCCAACTCAGTCAGTTGAACGAGGTCAGTTTCGGAAACCGTCACTGGGATCTTTTCCGTTTCGCTAAAGGCCACTCCGTTGATCAAAGCAATAGCGTGACTTTGTCCTTCCCCAGTACTAACTCCCTCAACAAAAAGGTCGTTCTGTATGGCAGTCACTAGTGTCTGGAGGTAACGCTGCGCCGCTTTGCTACTAAACGAGTTGTCAAGTTCCATGCCCTTCCCGACAAGTGTCTTACCGGCATCTGGGCTAATAAACGGATCCCGGGGCGCGGGTGTGTATCTGAATGCGTATAGGTCCGGTAAACGCGGCAAGATGATCTCTCCGGTGAACCCGAAGTTTGAAGTACAAACAACCAGCAGAATAAAAAAGGTTGTTGTCCTCATTTTGCCTCTCATTTCCCGGTCAGCATCCGAATGGTAAGCCGGGTCTCCAGATACGTGGGTTCGGTTGTAAAGGGTGGAATGTTAGGTGGCCGGCTCAATAAAACTTTATCAAAATACAAGAAGAGGTCGGCATTCTCCTGTTCCGCCAGAAGTGGCACTAAGCGATGGAACTCCAGGCCGGCGGTGCCGGCTTCGTAAATAATCGACATTTCGCCATTGGGAACTCGAACTGGTTGTACGATTAGCCCGGCCTGAGTAAACCCAGTGATGCCCGCGGCCTCAAATGAAGAACCATCACCGGTTAAAGGCGCCGTTGGCGTAGAATTGATATGTAGCGATGAGGTCCCTCGAGACGCGATCATCGTGTCGCTAAGGCGAGTGTAGAGCGCCTCGATCCTCGCTTTACTAATACGTAGTCCTTCGATTTCACCTTCAAGGTGATTTTTCGCAATTTCCTGCTGTTTATTCTCCTGGTCCAAAAACTGAGCCGCAGTCCAACCATCGACCAATAACTTGAGTTCCAGCCCCAGCAGACCGGCAGAGACCAAAATGGCGGCAACGAGAAAGAGCCCCTTGAATTTCATTTGCTCAGTTCGAGTTGGTTAGGCTTCATAAGCGGTCGGGATCGGCAATCCGCTGCACGCCTAAGGTCGAGTAGTTCCCGGCCGGCATAATCGAATAAACCAGATGAAACGGCACCAGGCCTTCTGCGCCCTCGAGGAGTCTCGACCTTAACACCTGAGACCCGGCAGGAAGGTGCTTCTTCAATTCCTTAGCGAAAGCTTCTAACTCCTCAGCGTGCCCGAACTTCAGGCTTCCTTGGATGGAAAGTGTGTAGAGCTCGGGCACGCGATAGGTTCCGCCGGCGACAGGGAGAGCTTGGTATCTCGATGACTCTATCCCGATCTTTTCAAGGACTGCATCCGTCGGAACAGTTTGTTCAATCGCAGCGAGCACGGCACTGCACGGAAGGCGACCTCGAATAATCGGCTCCCATTGCTGAATCTGGCTTAGTTTCTGGCGGGTATCCTTAAAGGCAACCAACTTGGTTTGCAGCTCATTCGCGGCTGCAACCAGCTGAACCTTCTTGTCGGTCAGAGTCTGATAATTTTGCCAGGTGGTAAACGCAAAGAACAGGATGGGTAATTGGAGTAGTCCTGTAACCAATACAATAAGACCGACTGCCCTAAAGACGAGCTCTCGCTGATAACTCCTGAGAACAATTTTTTCCGGGCTGAGGAATAAATTCTTCATTTGAACTCCTGAGCAAGCCAGCGCGACAAGAGAGCAACCGGTGAACGCGTAGCCAGGTTAGGAGCCCGTTGACGCTGGATGACAATATCGCCGCCCTCGATCTGTTGCAGGACCGGGCCGGTAAGTTGGAACCCCTGGACTTCAGCATACACAGGATCTTCCTCAGACGATGAGGACCAGACACAAACGTACGGCTCTTTGTCTGGACTCAATTGTTTCGCGAGCGACATCAATTCTCGGTTTACCGACTCGATGTCCTCTTCGTACTGTCGAAACAAGATAACTCTTCTGTCTTGAATAACGGCCAGGGCCAACGAGCTGGTCAGACTCAACAATAAGAAGGCCGTTCTCTCCTGGGTCGGCACCCTCTTTAAGAACCAGGCAAGACAGGCTACCGGAACGGGTAGGATTGCCAGTAGCGCTGCATCTTGCCGCTCCGTCCAGAGCTCGCACTCCGCACAGTAGTCAGCCGGCATTCCGAGGATAATGATTTGCGAATGCCTCCCTTCTAAGTGCCCCGTGATCGGTCTGAGCGTTGCATCCAGGACCGCCCATCGAAAAGGCCGGTCCTCATCCCAGGCGCCAATTACCTGACGCGGCTCTTCCGCTAAACTTTCCAAGATCCCCTCAACCGTCGACTCCCTGAGATTCGGCACCAGATGAACGTTGAAATATAGATCGTTCACCGTGCAGTCCGGTAATAGGAGCAACTCGGTTTTTCCTCGTAATCGGTTTCGAGCCAAGAGCTTGGACGTGAAACTGCGCACTCCCGCCACGCCGGGATCCGATCTATTCAGGATCGGAGGGACATCCGGTAAATCCCCAATGTTTTCTTCGAATGTCACCACGCGCTGACGCCGAGTCAAAAGCACCGAACAAGTCTTCGAAGAAAGGAAGAACACGCCAACTTGTTCAGGCGTTGCGAACAATCCGCCGGAGAGATAATACCGGAGCGGAAAATGTCGAAGATAATGCCTGAAGGTGTAGTGCATTGGTCTCTCTTAGATCACTAAACAGGCGATATTACCACTTGTTTTTTCACTGTAATCTAAATATGTTGTATTACTTCCATGGCGGGCAGGAAAGTGGCAAACACAATCCCGCCAATGACCACTCCAAGTGCAATAATTAAAAGAGGATCCAGGATTTGTCTGAGCGCGGTTAACCGGCTATCCAATTGACGTTCGAGTAAAGTGGTGAGCCTGAACAACCCGTCACTGCCGGCGCCGGCTGCTTCCATAAAGGCGAGTCCGTTGATGACCATCTCGCCGAAAATGTCCCGGTCATCCTTCAACGCCGCGGCCAGTGATTCGCCCCGTTGAACCCGGACCACAGTGCGACCGATGGCCGACCGATATTCATAGTTCCAGCTCAGGTCGCGACATAGGAGTAGGGCCTGAGTCGTTTTCGCTCGAGCATGTTTTAACTGGGCGAAGGTTCTGACGAAATTCGCTCGCATGAGAAGAAGCATCAATGCGCCCAGCCCAGGTAACCGCAGAACAGGACGGTGAAGATTAGGTTGACCCCGCACAAATGCTGGGATCCGCGAAATCAGCAGGATGAGTGCGACCGTTAGTGCCAGCACGGCCACAGGATAGTTGGTACAAAGTCGCGAGAGGTTCAACAAACAGAGGGTCGGAAGCGGCAGGTCCGCGTGCATTTCCCCAAGGATCCCGATAAATTGCGGTACGACCCGGGTCATGAGCAACCAGACAACGCCGCCGGCAGCAGTCAGGACGATCATCGGGTAAATGAGCATCATGAGCAGCCGGTGTCTGAGGTCCTCGTTCCTAGCCCAGATTTTTCGCACGTTGGTTAACGCTTCGGTCAATGTGCCGCCTTCCTCACCCGCTGAGATCAACCCAATCGCAACCTGATCGAAGACTTCTGGGTATGAAGCGATAGCGGTCGAGAATGACATCCCTTTGGAGACGCGATCTCTCAGCCTTTCAATAATGTGGTGAATTCGCTTACCGGACCGATCCCGAGTCGAAGTAGTACTGAGACAGATCGAGAGCGCGGTTCGGAAATCCATTCCGAGGTAAATCGACGCCTCCAAGTTCTCGAGGAAAGTCAATTTCGACCGAAGCGAGACGCGTTCCCTTTTCTCTGCGGTCGTTTTCCGGGACGGGTCCGCAATCAGCACAATGGGCTGATTGAGATTATTTAGTCGGATACTAACGTCGGAGAGAGAGTTTCCTTCAATTACCGACCTGACGTACGAGTCACCTTTGCGCTTTTGCGTGACGTACTCGAACCTCGGCATAGATTCCGGTTTTCAATGTTTCCTGAGATTAATTCCCGCCAGGCGTTCCCTGAGAAAGTGGACCGGTTGGAATATTGTATTTGCTGATATATGGGTTCGAGGAAACGCTCGACCCGGCGCTGAAATACGGATTGCTTCCCCAACTCCCGAATTCAATGGTGCCACCTGTACCTTGATTGAGGTCATTTCTTGCTTGAATCTGGACGCCAAATCTCGTGAGGTATTGCTGAAGTTGCTGGATCGTCACAGGAGTGCCGTTATTAGGTAGCGCCTGACCATTGGTTTGCTGATCGATACTGTATTGGACCTCAGCCTTTTGCACTGCGTCGAGTCGCTGTGCTATCATTGCCGCCTGCGATTTCTGAAGCGAATCTATGATCGCAGGGTAGATCATCGCTGCGAGCGCGGCGATGATAGCGATTACTACCAGGATTTCGACCAACGTCATCCCGACCACGCTTCTCCTACGCTTATATAAAATCCCCCGCTGACTCAACACCCTTACAGCTGTTCTCATAACCTCAATTGCTGATGTTATACTCGTTGCGGTCTATCGATTTATATCAAACGAAATTCCGTTGGTAATGATTATCTACTTTGGGTTGCGCAAAACTGTGGAGTTCGGGGCCAAAAGAATTCTCCGTAGGAGCAAAATCTTTTGTAACCACCGGATCCAGAATTTCGCTACCCGGTAACAGCGACATCTTCAGTGGACCAAAGGCAGATCTGGTTCCGTAGATGCCAGCTCCTGAGGAGCTGGGCTTGGTTTCGGATTCGATAGCTATAAAGATTGCGCTCCTAACGGAGCCGGATCCACCCCCCTGTCCGGTCTCGGCGATCGCAGCGAGCGCGTCCCTATTGGCGTCCTTTAACTACCACCGACAGATCTGATTCACTTCCAGAAATATAACCGACCAGATCTCCAGTGTTAGATATTGTAAATGAAGCAGTTGTGTTCATCCCTCTAACCGAGGCCAGGAGTTTGTGATTTTGGCCAATCTGATAGCTCCACACATTAACCAAAGAGAGCTGGTGTTTTCCTTCTTTTAGCGCGGGCAATGGCAGAGACCGGTCGGCATGCATAGTGTCGAAGAAACCGAGCGTGTCGCCGTCGATGACCACTAACCCATCGAACACCGATTGCTCGTTACTTTGAAAAGAGATCGAGCCGTTCCGCTTCAGGCGATCCTCCCACTTCCGTTGATAAGCGACTAAGGTCTCCGGCCATTCTTTTCGGTCGATCCCGGCGGTAGTGGCCACATTCAGCCCGCGATAGAATCCGGTTCCGTAATAAGGAGCAAATTTTTCTCCGATATCGGCAAAGTGAGCCAAAACTGCGCGGAGAACAACTCGCCCCCCATCACTTTGGCTAAGCTGTTCTGCTGCCCACGCATCCGCTGCCGCTTCATCCCGGGTGCCAAGCGCAAGATGACCATATTCGTGCACGCGAAAAAAGAAGGAAGCGCCAGGATGCCGCTGATCAATGGCTTCGGCTCGGTCAGGGCAGAGAAAGATAATTCCATGCGGATTAAACAAGGATGGCTGGAAT
>DASUWQ010000467.1:0-7967 GCA_036378375.1 Chthoniobacterales bacterium | reverse complement strand
AAGACAGTCAGCCGGACAACCCAGGAGTTTTTGGTTGAACTGGCAGGCACTAATTGCCTCAACCCGGTTCAGAAAAGCTCGCTGCAACGTTTTTTATCAACAGCCGACCAAATCAAGTTTGCTCACGCTAATGGCACTGAAGAGGGCTCCAACCTGGTTGAGCAAGCGACGAACCTGATAGAGCAGGCGCCCTAGACACTAGCCATGGAATTTCGTTTTGGCCAACCGTGGTTGTTACTCTTGTTGCTGATCCTCCCCACCCTTTGGGTGTGGCAGCAGCTGGCTACTCCCGCCGCGGTGCGCTACGCCCCTGCTCGGATTTTCGAACATGGCCTGAAGCTTCGCCGATCGATCGTCCCCTTGGCCCAGAAGCTCCTGATCTATGCCTCCGCTACTTGCCTGCTTTTGGGCCTGGCAAAACCTCAGTCCGGTGTCGTCAGCTCGGAAGTGCATGCGAGTGGGATCGACATCATGATTCTTCTCGATGTTTCCCGGTCGATGTTGGCCGAGGACTACAGTATCGGCGGAGATCGAGCCAGCCGAATTGAGGTCGTAAAACAGGTCACGGAGAAATTCATTCAAAACCGGCCCAATGACCGCATTGGCATTATCGCGTTCGCCGGTCGCCCGTTCCTGGTCAGTCCGTTGACCTTGGATCACAATTGGCTGTTGGCTAACCTGAGCCGCTTGCAAATCGGGCTAACCGAAGACGGCACCGCCATCGGCTCGGCTTTAGTGAGCGCCGCCAACCGCCTCCGGGACTTGAAGGCGAAGAGCCGGGTCATCATTCTACTCACCGATGGAGACAACAACGCCGGCAAGGTGCCTCCATTCACGGCGGCTGAAGCTGCCGCCGGGATCGGTATCCGCATCTACACGATCGGCGCCGGAACGAACGGGTTGGTTCCTTTCCCGGAGACCGATCGTTTCGGCAACAAGTTTTACACCGAGGAGTACATGCCTTTTCAAGAGGACACCTGCCGGACGATCGCAAAAATCGGCCACGGCGAATTTTTTCGGGCCATTGATACTCGCAGTATGCAGGAAATCTTTGCCTCCATCGATCGATTGGAGAAGACCGAGATCAGCGTTCAAAAGATCGAGAACTATGAAGACCTGTTTCCGTGGTTCGTCGGTGTTGGTCTTAGTTTGATTGGGATTACCACGGTGTTAGGGGAAACAATTTGGAGAAGGATCCCATGAAGTTTGGCGCTCCAGGAGAATTGCTTTGGCTTCTTTTCATTCCCGTGCTGGCGTTCCTCATGTGGAATGGGAACCGATTAGCCCGGAAGCGCCTGCACAAGCTGCTGTCTCCGGATCTGCTCCCTCGCCTGGTTGATTCGCCGGCGAATTGGCTAAGAATGGTGCGCCAGGCTTGTCTGCTCTTAGCCAGCACCCTCTTCGTGCTAACCTTGGCTCGGCCCCAATGGGGTGTAACCCAAGAGACCGTCGCCTTCCGCGGACGCGACATCCTCATCGCGATCGATACTTCCCGCAGCATGCTGGCAGGCGATGTCTCGCCTAGCCGGCTAGGGCGAGCCAAATTAGTCGCGGAAGATTTGATCGCGGCTTTACCGGAAGAGCGTATCGGGCTAATCGCCTTTGCGGGCGAAGCGGATGTTCAGGCGCCGCTGACCGTCGACCATGACACCGTGATCGATACGATAAATCACCTCGATACTAACACTATTGCCAGAGGTGGGACAGATATCGCGGCCGCCATTCGTGCGGCTGAGCTTGCGCTCGGTCAGAAAAGCAAATCCTTGCGCGCACTGGTGCTGCTAACAGACGGTGAAGAACTTGATGAAGATGGCGTGGAAGCCGCGCGCAAAGCAGCCCAATCCGGGATTCGGATTTTTACCATCGGCATTGGCTCGCCCAATGGGTCACAGATTGCGTTGCCCAATGGGCAAGTGCTACGCGATCGAGATGGAGAGGTCGTAATCAGCAAGCTGGATGAGGCTCGGCTAAGATCGATCGCCGAGAGCACAGGCGGATTCTACGTACGGCTCACCTCTACAACTGCGAGTCAAGTGCTGACTCAAGGTCTGTTACACTTGGGAGATGCTAACCTTACAAATCGGTCGCTGACCAAACCAATAGAGCGGTATCAATGGCCGTTAGCATTCGGATTGCTATTTCTCTTCTTCGCCATGGTGACCGCAGACCAGCTGAGGAGAGCCTCCGCGCCCCTTCGGCAATCAACCGCCCTTTTGCTTTTCTCATTCGCCCTCCTGAGCGTCAGCCGAGGCGCCAGCGCGCTCGACTTTTATCGCAGCGGCGATTACGAGGCCGCTTTAGACTTGTGGCAAGACGAGCTAAAGACGCACCCACATGATCCGCTTGTGAATCTCAACGCGGGCAACGCCGCTTACCGCTTGGATAGGTTCGATCAGGCTTTTGAAAATTACTCGGAGGCGATGAACAGCCCGAACACGACCCTGCGAGAGAACGCCTATTATAACGGCGGCAACTCTCTGTTCAAAGCCGGCGACAATCAAGAGGACGTCGAGCGGCAGTTAATGAATTACTACGACGCCAAGTACCTTTACGAACAGGCATTGGATATCGACCCAAATGATGCCGCGGCCAAGAAAAACCTCGATCTGCTTCTGCGCAGAATAAAAGAAGCAGAACAGCAGAAGCAGATGGAACAACAGAGGCAGAATTCGCGCGGTAATGGCGGACAACGGCAAAAAAGCGGCCCACAGAATCAGCAGGATTCCGGAAAGTCCGGGCAGCGCCAAAACCAGCCTAACCAAGGGAATTCTCAGTCTGACCAGAACAACGATGGCCAGAGCGAAAGCCCGAATTCGACACCAAAGAACAAAAAAGGCGACCTAAGAGAGATCCAACCGCGAGATCCGAACCGGCCGGACAATCAAGATAGCCAATCGACGCAGGATGGAAAAATGAGCCGAGAGGAAGCGAACGGCCTACTGGATTCGTTTCGCGGTGAAGAAGACCACGTAAATCTATCCAAGCACAAACGCGAGAAACCCGTTACCCGAGACTGGTAAAAACTAACCGCGAATGGACACGAAATTGACGCGAAGATAAGAAGACGGAACCAACCGCAGATGGACGCAGATATACGCAGATTTTTTTGCCGGCAATCTAAGACATTCTGGGCAATGAGAGCGTCTTGCTAGAAGGATTTCACTTCACCGTAAACATGATCACAAGCTCAAACCGGATTCTGTTCAATCCGCCCCAGCAAACGCGTCGCAACAGGTTCAGCGTGATCCGTGGATTATCTTATCTGCGTCTATCTGCGTTCATCTGCGGTTCTGCCTTTATGTTTGCGCTTTCGCAGTTACCGGCGCTGGCCGCAGATCCGGTGATTCGGGCAAATCTTTCGGTCGCCACAACGACCGTGGAGCAACCGGTTGAACTACAAATCGAGATTCAAAACGCGAGGGTCATCGATCCGCCGGACGTAGCAGGAGATCATCTGGAGGTTGAAATGGCCGGCCAATCTACCAGGTACCAGCTGCTTAATGGCCAACCTTCGTTCAGCTCGGTCTTTAGCTATCTGGTAACACCATCGCAAGAGGGCACTTTTAAGATACCGCCTATCCCGATTGCCATCGATGGGAAGACCTACTACACCAATGAGCTAACGCTCCAAGTCACGAAGAAAGCGCCCAATAACCAAGGGACCCAGCCGGACAAACCTTATTTTGGCGAGCTGGTTATTCCCAAAGATTCGGCTTTCGTCGGAGAGCCCGTTCCTATCGAGCTTCGTTTTTATTTCGATCGCCGGATCTGGTATCAGCCTTATCCCCAAGGCCAGTTCCCTATTATCGATGGTGACGGCTTCGTGACCAAGAAATATCCCGATCCGGTAGAAAAAGAAGAGACGGTCAACGGCAAGCGGTATCGACTGTTAATTTATCGAACGGCTATAACTGGTGTACACGCCGGCCGGCTGGAGCTGCCTTCGGCGTACCAGGAATTCCTCCTGCATTTGCCGGTCACTCAGAGCTCGCCCGGTTTCGATGATTTTTTCGAACAGAGTCCTTTCGGTAGTCCGTCTAACGCTTTTGAGAGGAAAGATGTGAAGGTTGAGACGAATAGCGGCTCGATCGAAATTAAACCTCTGCCAGAGGCCGGTCGACCAGCAGATTTCAGCGGTGGCGTTGGCCAATTTACGCTGGAAACCTCGGTCAAACCCGAACGCAGCAAGGTTGGCGATCCAGTAATTTTTCAGGTGCAAATAAAAGGCTTAGGAAATTTCGATCGAGTGCAGGCTCCGCACCTGGACCAGATGCCGGCCTGGAACATTCATCCACCGGCCACAGATCTGACGCCTCTCGATGAAGTCGGTCTCAGTGCGATCAAAGCGTTTGCCTATGTTCTCATCCCACAAGCACCCGTAACACATACGCCTGGCGTCACCTTCTCCTATTTTGATCCCGCCGCGGAGAAGTATGTGACTCTAAAGGCTGAGCCGAAGCCGGTGATAGTTTCGGGGCAATCGATTTTGCCAACTACCAGCCCTTCGGCCGCTCAATCAGGTAGCCAGGCCACAGCGGCTCCATCCGTGGCCAACACTGCTAATGCTAGCCACTTCTCACCCAGCCGGAGCTTTGCCACCGTGCGTCAGCAGACTTGGTTTTGGATCCTGCAAGGAATCGCTGTGATCGGATTGCTGGCCATCGGTTTCGGCCAGTGGTTGCGCTCCTGGAACGCTCAGCACGCTGGCGCAAGGGCGCTTCGCCGAGAACGGCGGCGGCTTTACCGTAACCTTAAAAGTCAGGATGCCGAGAGTGTGTTGTGCGCGGCAACTCGGCTAATCGAGGTGGATTTCCTTCTTCGATCGCCCGAGGCCATCCGACAGATAACGGCCGAAGAGGCCGTGCGAGAAAGAAATGTATCAGATCCTTTGCGAACGAGATTGTTAGAGCTGGTGGCCAAACGGAGCGATTTTGTTTACGCCCATCGTTTCTCGCCAATTACCCCCATGGATCGCATCGGAATCAGAGAAACGCTGCACGAGTGGGAAAAAACGCCGTGAACTGGTTACGGATCGGATGGTTAGTACTGTTTATCGCTGTTAACAACTCGAACGCAGATCCCGTGCTCTGGAATCAGGCGAATCAGGAGTTCGCGGCCGGAAAATTCGACCAAGCGCGCGCAGACTATGCACAGTTGGCCGCTACCGGAAACGTAAGTCCCGAACTATTTTATAATCTAGGCAATACTTACTTAAAGCTCGATGACAAAGGACGAGCGGTGTTGAATTTCAAAAGAGCGTTGGCCTTGGCTCCGGGGTTCGAACCTGCTAAACACAACCTTAATCTTGTTTTGCAAACCGCCGGCGTCGAGCCAGACGAAGAGACGCTGGCCAGCTGGTTTGCGAATTATCCTGACATCTGGATGTTAGGCGGATCCATCTTCTTCTGGGTACTTGCGTATGCTGGTTATTCCTGGTTCGTCTGGCCGCGTTTTCGCCCGGTCTCCAAAATCATTCTTGCGGTGGCCGTCCCTTGCACAGTGGTCTGCCTCACTATCGCGCTCTTTGTTGGTGATGGAGCCAGATCTCCTGACTTGGCCGTCATAATTAATCCTTCGGTCGACGTGCGTTACGGGCCGGCTAACGGATCTCGGGTCTCCGTGACCCTGGGACTTGGCGAATCGGTGCGCCTCGAGTCGGAACGTGGAGCCTGGACCTTGTGCAGGACCGCTGCCGGCATTGCGGGCTGGTTACCTTCGAATGCTGTCGAACGCTTAGTTCCGCGATGACGGTATAAAAGAAGAGTAAAGATCCGCAGATTACTCCAATTACGCAGATTACTCTTTAGGGTCGATTACCAACAAAAATGGCTAGAGAACTTAACGCTAACGGAACGGCTTGCGTGGCACGCCACCGTTATACATCCACAGGACGAAATCTGTGTAATCTGCGGATCCTTAATCTTCGTAATCTAGGTTTAATCCTGGGCGCGTTCATCGCAATTACCGCCGCGAATAGCGAACAGACCGAGCCGTCCTGGGCAAGTTCCGTGACCACGGAGAAAGGCGCCGGAAAGTTTCAGACTATTCCGAATGTACATCTTACCTACCGGTTCGGGTGGAGTGGAATCACGGCGGCGGAGGCTGATGTGCGTCTGGTTAACAAAGACGGCACCACCAAAACGACAACATCAGGCGGTACCATTGGCTTCGCTAGGACCCTGTTCAAGTGCGACATCGATCATGAGTGCATTTCCCAACGAGAAAATCTCATTCCCATTCATATCGTGCAGGATGAGAAGTATGCGAATCAGACCGTGCACACAACGATTGATTTCAACTCAAAGTCTGTGACCAGTCTCAGGGAAGTAACTCCCAGCAAGGACTCGCCCAAGCCTAAGACGTTGGAGTTTTACCCGGTGTATAGCTTGGAAACCGCCCTCCTCTGGCTGCGAAGCCAACCGCTCAATGACGGCGAAAGGGAGGTGATGGTAGTGTACGCCAACAACGCGGCTTACTTGGCAACTATCAAGGTCGTCGGGCGAGAACGAATCCGTATCGGCCAATCCGACAGAAATGCCATCAAGGTGGAATTTAATTTCAAGACCATTGATTCACATCTGAACCTGAAAACGTACAAACGTTTCAAAAGCGGCCGGGGTTGGCTTTCCGACGATGAGTACAGGCTGCCGCTGCGCGTAGAAGCCGATATTTTTATCGGCTACGTCTTCGCCGAGATCGAGACCAGCGACGTAGGGATGTAGAGCCTCGCGCAGAGGACGCAATGGAAGGCGAAGCATAGACGGGGATTGAGCCTCGCCCAAACGATACTGCAAACGCCAGAGGAGCCTCGCGCAGAGATGCAAAAGGAAAGCCTCGCGCAGAGGACGCGGAGGACGCAACGAAAGGCAAGGGGAAGGGAATGTGGCGTTGAGTCTTTTGCGGACGGTTGCTACAACCCGTCTCATCATGACTGAGAACCAATTAGGCAAACGGATCTTAGATTTTGCTTTCGAGATTCATACCGAACTTGGGCCCGGGCTCTTAGAGACTGTTTATGAGGTCGTTCTAGCACATGAGTTGCGCGGAATAGGGTTGGAGGTTGAGCGCCAGAAGCCGGTACCCATAGTCTATCGGGGCCTATCCTTCGATGAGGGATTTCGCGCAGACCTGATCGTAGAAAATAAAGTCATCGTGGAACTAAAGTCAGTCGAGGCTCTGGAGCGGGTTCACGCAAAGCAAGTTCTGACGCAGCTGCGATTAACAAACTTGCGCCTCGGATACCTGATCAACTTTGGTGAAGAACGTCTTAAGGATGGCATTAAGCGACTAGCAAATCGGCTGGTCGAATCTGACTGAAAGGTAATCCGTTGCGCCCTTAGCGACCTCTGTGCGAGGCTCATTTGGCTTGAGTATGGTTCGCCTGAGATTCAATCCACCGCCCTTCCTTGCCTTTTCGTTGCGTCCTCCGCGTCCTTTGCGCGAGGCTTCCTTTTTGCATCCCCTGTACGAGGCTCATCCGCTCGGAGTATCGTCAGCTCGAGACTCAACCACATTCCCTTCCCCTTCCCTTTCGTTGCGTCCTCCGCGTCCTTTGCGCGAGGCTTTCTTTTTGCGTCCCCTGCGCGAGGCTCATCCGCTCGAAGTATCGTCAGCTCGAGACTCAACCCACATTCCCTTCCCCTTCCCTTTCGTTGCGTCCTCCGCGTGCTCTGCGCGAGGCTTTCTTTTTGCGTCCCTTGCGGGAGGCTGTTGCTTACAACGGCAGCTCGCCCTGACCTACAAAGTCGTTATCGGCTTCTCGTTGCACTTCCGGGAGCAACGTCCTGAACTCGTATTTCTCGAGTCCGCGAATGTATTCCGGATAATTCGGTTTGATCTGCAACTTGGAGATTTCTACCGGCAGTGGATGATCCAACTCTAATTGGACCATTTGGCGATTATCTCGAATCTGTTTCTCTGATTGCTCTAGCCGGAGCCTCAGTTTTTCAGTTTTCACGTCCGGCAGA